>DASUFJ010000126.1:0-32406 GCA_036274575.1 Candidatus Limnocylindria bacterium | reverse complement strand
TGAGGGGTCACGACCATGCCGTGCGGTGCGCTGGGGGACGCCATCGGTCCGACCCTACCACCACTAAAACGTGCGAGTTGACAGTAGCAAGAAACGGGCGCATGCTGCGGCCGTGAAGATTGCGGTCACCGGCGCCACCGGGTTCGTCGGCAGCCACCTCGTCCCGCAGCTGGTTGCGGGCGGCCACGAGATCATCGCGATCTCGCGCGTCGGCCGGCGGCTTACCGATTGGGGCGAGGCGGTCACGCCCCAGGCGGTGGACGTCACGACGGGAGATCTCGACGCGGCCTTCGACGGTGCGGACGCCGTCGTGCACCTCGTGGCGATCCCGCGTGAAGGCAGGGGCCGGCGGTTCGAGGACGTAAACGTGACGGGGACCCGACGGGTCGTGGCGGCGGCCGAGCGCGCCGGCGTGCGGCGTCTCGTCCATCAGTCAGTCCTCGGTGCCACCGATGACCACCGCCATGCCTATCTCTCATCGAAATGGCGCGCCGAGGAAGCCGTGCGGGCCAGTGCCTTGGACTGGGTCATCCTCCGGCCCTCGCTCCTGTTCGGTCCGGGAGATGGCTTCTTCCGCCTCGTCCGCACGACGCTGCGCTGGTGGTCGCCGGGGTTCGTCGTCGTCCCGGGACGTGGCGACACGCGCTTCCAGCCGCTATCGGTGGATGACATGGCCGTGGCGATCGAACGGTCGGTCGTGGATCCCGAGCGCCCCAATAGCACGCTTGAGCTCGGCGGCCCGCGATGGATGACCTACCGCCAGATCCTGGACGCCGTCATGGCCGCCACCGGCATGCACCGTTGGAAGCTCGGGATGCCCGTGTCGCTGCTCAGCGCCGTTACGGCCGTGACCGACCGGATCCTGCCCGTCTTCCCGGTCAGCCACGACCAGGTCGGATCGCTCTCGCTCCCGAACTCGACGGAGCTCGACGCCTTCGAGCGCGCGTTCGGGATCCGGCCGCGAGAGGTCGACCTCTCGTACCTCGGCCGCCCCGATCCCGCGGGTTGACTTATAGCTGCATACTACGTACGACGTAGTAGTAATCGTGGCCATGCCAGCACCGAACGACCCCACCCTTCTCGTTCTCGTGAGCCTCGCGGCGGGGCCCCGCCACGGGCACGCGATTCTCCTCGACGTCCGCGACTTCGCCGGAGTGCGCCTGGGTCCCGGGACGCTGTACGGAGCGATCAGTCGGCTCGAGGAGGACGGACTCATCGAGCCGATGCCGCTCGACGGCCGGCGTCGCCCGTACCGGCTGACGCGCGACGGTCGCGCTGCGCTGGCCGACCGACTGGGTGGGCTCAACCAGGCGATCCAGACCGGCCTTCGCCGGATGGACGCGCGGGCATGACCCGCATCGGCCGCACGGCGGCCCGGGTTGCGCTGCGCCTCCATCCCCGGGCATGGCGCGAGCGCTACGGGCTGGAGATGGCCGGCCTCATCGACGACTCTGACAGCTCCCTGGCCGATGCCGCCGATGTGGCTCGCTCGGCTCTCCGCGCGCACGCCACTGGAGGTGCACCGATGCGCTTCGAACCCGCCTACCGCCATCCCGGGCGCTGGGCGCTCCTCGCCGGCCTCCTCCTTCTGCCGACGTTCGCCGTCGTGGCCCTCTCGTACATCGGCCACGAGCTCGGCTTCAGCGCGGTCGCTGGCGCGGTCGATCCATGGATCGCGCAGCTCGACACGGTTCGCATCCTCGACCTCTTCCTCGTCGCCGCCCCGGCGATCGCCTTCGTCATTGCGCTGCTGCCCCTGCTCGAGCTGCGCATCGAGCGTGACGAGCCGGGGGCGGCGCTCGCGGTCCGTGTGCGGGCGCTCCCTGCGAACCTGGTCGTGGGGCTGGTTGCCCTGCTGGTCGGAGCGGCCTTGGTCGCCCACATCGTGGTCGAATCGGTGCTCCGGATCGGTCCCTAGGGCTGAGCCTCCCAGGTCTCTCCGGGCTCGAGCTCGATCACCTCGACGCCCGTGTGGTCGCGCAGCTCGTCGGGCGTTCCGGCCAGGATCGGGAAGGTGCCGTAGTGGACCGGCACGACGGCCGCCGCGCCGATCATCCCGAGCGCCCGTCCGGCATCGCGCGGGCCCATCGTGTAATGCCCGCCAATCGGCAGGACGGCGATCTCCGGCTG
Source organism: Candidatus Limnocylindria bacterium (assembly GCA_036274575.1). Taxonomy (GTDB): domain Bacteria; phylum Chloroflexota; class Limnocylindria; order QHBO01; family QHBO01; genus JACDBZ01. The sequence continues at coordinate 30,276 of DASUFJ010000126.1, read as the reverse complement.
GAACCGCTCGCGCACGAGGACCATGTCGGTGAAGACGTCGGTGTCGCCGGAGTGATAGACGGTCGTGCCGTCCTCGAAGTCGATGACCCAGCCCCAGCAGCCGAGGTCGCGCGTCACCTGGTCGGCGCCCGAGCCCAGGGTTGCGCCGCCCGTGTGGTCGGCGTGGACCATGGTGAAGCCGATGCCGGCGGCCTCGAACCGGCCGCCCTTGTTCATCCCGACGGCCTCGATCCCGCGCGCACCGAGCCAGACGCTCATCTCGTGGCTGCCGATCGTCACCGCGCCCTCGACCTGAGCCAGCTCCACGAGGTCGGCGCAATCGTCGCCGACGTGGTCGAAGTGGCAGTGCGTCGGCGCGACGACGCTCACCTTCTCCGGCGTGCGGTAGGCGTCGGCGAAGTTCGGGGCGCCGGTCCATCGGTCCACCCAGATCCAGGCGTCCTCCGGAGACCGATACAGCACGCCGCCGTGGCCGAGCCGGGTGATGAGCAGGTTCGCCATCGGTTCCTCCTTCTCGTCCGGACCATCGTAGGCCTAAGGGCCGATGCCGACGCATTGATCGGAACCATGGGCGGCTGCTGTCGCCTGCAACAGCGGTGGCCCGATCGGGGTCTTTCACATCGATGACTGAAGTCGGGCGGGCTCGCACGCCGCTGTTGATCGGTCTGGTCCTCGCCGCGCTCCTCGCGGTGGTCGCGCTCGCGGTGGCTGTGCTCGGCAACCGGCAGTCGACGACTCTCGTGGATCCATCGCCAGCAACGTCGCCATCGGTCTCGGCCTCTTCCGAGCCCGTCGAACCCGCCGCCTGCCTTGCTTCGGATGACCGAGCGCCACGGCCCGACGAGGTTCGGGTCTTCTTCACCTGTGGACCGCCGGCCGTTGAGCATCGCGCCGCCTTCCGGAGCGTGGCCGAGGATGCGTCTCCCGAAACGCGATTGGCCGCTGCGTTGGCGGCCCTTCTTGCGGGGCCGACGGCCGAGGAGCGTGCCGTTGGGTCCGGTCCGGTCGTCCCTTCTGACTGGGGCGCCTTCACCGACTCCATCAAGCTGGTTGACCACGTCGCCGTCGTCGACCTCGACTTCGGCATCGTTGGTCACAGCGCACCGAACACCGGTGCCCAGCTGCGAGCCATGAGTCTCGGCATCGGCCAGACCGCCCTGGGTGTCGATGGCGTCGGCGCGGTCGAGGTCCATGTCGGTGGCAGCTGCGGAGCGTTCGTCATCTGGATGGGCGAGATCGCGGACTGCCGGGTCGGCGGGGCGCCGCGCGACCCATCGGCGGCGGGCAGGTGGTGGAACCTGACGTCCGCGATCGTCGACGGCGAGCGCGTTCCGGTCGTCGCATCCATCCTGGTCGGGTCGGGCCGCGCCTCCGGCTTCGTTCCGTGCAGCCAGTACGAGCTTCACCTCGTCGGTGCGGGCGCTGTAGCCGCCGTCAGCGGCGTGGACAGCGCCGAGAGGGCATGCCCTGAGCCGACTCCGGAGAAGAACCGGCGGTATGTCGATGCGCTTCACCGCGTCTCGACGGCGACGGCCAGAGATGGCGAGCTGGTCCTGGCGGGAGACGGCGTCGAGCTTCGCTTCGTACGAGCGCCCTGACTGCGGTCAGCCGGGGACGAGGAGCCTGCCGGCCTCGGCGATGCGGCGCAGCCAGGGGAGCTCGCGGTCGATCGTCGTCTCCGGGCCGTGGCCGGGCAGGACGCGCACCGACGGCGGGATCTCGCGCGCCAGACGGGTGAGCGACGCAGCCATCTGCTCGTCGTTGCCGCCGGGGAGATCGGTCCGGCCGTACGAGCCGGCGAAGAGGACGTCGCCAGCGAGGAGGAGGGCGTGGCGCTCCTCGTAGAGGCAGACCGAGCCCTCGGTGTGACCTGGCAAGTGGAGGACATCGAAGGTGAGATCGCCGAAGCGGACCTGCTCGCCCTCACGCAGCTCGCGCGTCGGGGTCACCGGCTCGAGATCGAAGCCGTAGTAGTTGCGACCGTCGAGCCGATAGGCGTCGTCCGGGTGGATGGCGAGGGGCGCATCGGTCCCGCGCATGAGGGGCGCGTCGTCGAAGATGTGGTCGATGTGCCCGTGTGAGTTCGCGATGACGGTCAGGCGCAGGCCGTGCTCCCGCAGCCGGCCGATGAGCGGGTCGGCGGCGCCCATGCCCGGATCGAGCACGAGGGCATCAGCGGAGCGGCCGTCCCAGACCATGTAGGCGTTCGTCTCCCACGGCCCGAACGCTGCCACCTCGAGGCGCACGCCATGGTGTGTGTCGCGGGCGGGGATGCTCGAGGAGGTGACGACGGCGTCGTCGGTCACTGCTCGCGACCGCCGGCCGGACCGATGACGCCGGCCGCGCCGTCGGCAACCCGGAGGCCGAGGTGGGCCGCAAGCTGGCGGGCGAGCTCGTCGGCGACTTCGTCCATTGGCGCGGGATGGTTCAGCTCGAGGGCGAGCGAGGTGACGCCCTTGTCGGGTATGCCGCACGGGATCATCTCATCGAACCAGCGCAGGTCGTTGTTCACGTTCAGCGCCAGGCCGTGGGTCGTCACGCCGCGCCTCACCCGGACGCCGATGGCCGCCAGCTTGCGCTCGCCGTCGACCCAGATGCCGGGGTTGCGCTCCAACCGCCCGGCGGTCACGCCGAAGGCAGCGGCGGTGGCGATGACGGCGGCCTCGAGGCTCCGGACGTAGCGACGCAGGTCGAGCGGGTCGCGAAGCTCGACGATCGGGTAGGCCACGATCTGGCCCGGGCCATGGAACGTGATGTCGCCGCCCCGGTCGATACGGATGAGCTCGGCGCCGATCTCCCGCAGCCGGTCGGGCGTGGCAAGCAGGTTGGCCTCGTTGCCGCCGCGGCCGATGGTGTAGACCGGGAAGTGCTCGAGGAGCAGCAGCCGGTCACCGATACGCCGGCCGCGCCGCTGGTCGGCGAGCTCGTCCTGGAGCTCCCAGGTCGGCCGGTACGAGACCGTCCCGAGGTGCTCGACGGTGAGGACCCCGCCGTGCGCAGCCAGGAGGGGATGCGCATCGCTCGCCGGGCGGAAGGGAGCATTGGGGTCGGGACGCTGGCGACGACGAGGCTCCGACGCCGGCGGCATGCTGATGTCGCGGAAAGGGCTATCGGTGGTCATCGGCTGGTTAGGCGTCCGAATTCACGCCAGGTGTGCGCTGCGAACGGAAACCGGCCCTTGAGGGGTCCCGATTCACGCCACGTGTGAATCGAGACGTTTCGAAGCCGCCATCGGCCTCCGCATTCACGTGTCACGTGAATCTCGGCCATTCGCTCCGCACCACGCGTCCTCTAGGAAGCCGCGGCGGTCTCGCGACCCGGCACCTGCTCCGCGGCGTGGTAGCTCGACCGCACCAGCGGGCCGGACTGGACGTGCTTGAAGCCCATCTCGAGCCCGATGCGCCGGAGCGACATGAACTCCGCCGGCGTGTAGTACTTCGCCAGCGGCAGGTGCTTCGCGCTCGGCCGCAGGTACTGGCCGATGGTGAGGACGTCGATGTCCGCCTCGCGCAGCAGGCGCATCGCCTCGACGATCTCGTCCCACGTCTCGCCGAGGCCGAGCATGATCCCCGTCTTCGTGACCATGTCGTCGAAGCCGATCTCGGTTGCAACTGCCCGACCGTGCGTGAGTACGGAGATGGACCGATCCCAGCGCGCGCGACGCCGGACCGGCCGCTGGAGGCGGGGAACCGTCTCGACGTTGTGGTTGAGGATGTCGGGTTGCGCCTCGACGACGGTGCGGATGTCGTCCGGCCGGCCGTTGAGATCGCTGATGAGCACCTCGATCGACGTGCCCGGATTCTCGAGCCGGATCTGGCGAATCGTCTCGGCGACCATGCGGGCGCCGCCATCGGGCAGGTCGTCGCGGGCGACCATCGTTACGACGACATGCTTGAGGTTCATGAGCTTCGTCGCCTCGGCCACCCGTCGCGGCTCGTCCCAGTCGGTGATCGGCGGGCGGCCGGTGTCGATGGCGCAGAACCCGCAGTTCCGGGTGCAGACGCTGCCGAGGATCATGAACGTCGCCGTCCCGAGCGCCCAGCACTCCCCGATGTTCGGGCAGCGAGCCTCCTCGCACACGGTGTTGAGTGCCTCGTCGCGCAGGACGTGCTTCGTGTTCGCGTAGGTGCTGCCTGCACCGATGCGGACCTTCAGCCACTCCGGGCGCCGGCCGCCCGGACCCGCGTTCTCCGGCACGGGGTCGCCGGGCTGCAACAACCCGCCATCGGTCTGCGGCCCGCCGGGATACATCACCTCCGACGGCGAGGCGTGACCGCCGGCCGGATTGGAGACGACGTTCAGCTCGCCCAACCCGCTGAAGTCGGGACGCGGCGACTCGAGGGCCATGCGGAAAGTCTAGCGAAGCGCCGTAGGATGCACCGATGACGAGCCTGGGCCAGCGCATGGAGGCGCGTCTGCGGGAGGCTGGTACGCCGGAGCGGGCGGCGTCGGAGAAGGCGTACCTCAAGAGCGACCTGGAGTTCCTGGGGGCGACGGTGTGGCAGACCCGCGCCGCGACGCGGGAGCTGGCACCGCGGCTCGACCACGACGCGCTGGTTCGCGAGGTCAGTGAGCTCTGGTCGGCGCCGATCTTCGAGCGACGGATGGCGGCGACCTTCCTGCTCGAGCGCGAGGCGAGCCAGCTGGGCGTCGGCGACCTGCCGCTCATCGAGCGTCTCATCCGGGAGTCGGGGACCTGGGCGCTCGTCGACAACCTCGCGGGCGACGTGCTGGGAAGGCTCGTCGATGCGGACCCGGCCGGCATGACGCCCGCGATGGACCGATGGGCGCGCGACGCGGACTTCTGGGTGCGCCGCGCGTCGCTCCTGGCCGAGCTCGGGCCCATCCGACGTGGCGCGGCGATCGACCGATTCGTCGCTCGCGCGGAGGCGATGCTGGAGGAGAAGGAGTTCTTCATCCGCAAGGCGATCGGCTGGGTTCTGCGCGAGGCGGGAAAGCGGCAACCCGCCGAGGTCGTCGCATGGCTCGAGCCGCGGGTGTATCGGGCCAGTGGCGTGACGATGCGCGAGGCGGTCAAGTATCTGCCCGAGGCCGATGCGGCACGCCTGATGGCGGCCTACCGCGGGCGCTAGAGGTACTACGAAGTACCGGTGCGGATCCGCACCGTGCGGCGGCGGGCGTCGTCGCCTCCGCGCACCACGGTACGCGCGCCACCTTCGTCCTATATCGAGTCGGCGAGCGCGATCTCTATCGTCGCGTCCCAATGTTGCTCGCCAGGCAGAGGAGCGACCGACGAGGGCGACCGATGCTGCTCGCCCTCGTCCTCGGCGTGCTGCTCGTGCTCGTGGGCGTCACGGCGACCGCGCTCCTGTGGATCACGTCTGTCCGGTTGACCGAGGCCACGCTCAACGCCGTCGTCACCCGCGATGGGTCCCTCATCGGCCTGGTGGTGAACGGCAGCCTCAACGCCGACGACCTGGACGCCGACGGTCCGACGGCGGCCCGCGCCATCGAGATCCACCGCATCCTCGACTCGCTCAGCGCGAGCGACACGATCGCGCGTATCGAGGTCCGCTCGCTCGACGGCACCGTTCTGCTGAGCAATGCCGCCGAGGCCGTCGGTCGGACCACGCCGACCTCCGACGGGATGAGCGATGCCGCAGCCGGCCATCCGCGGGCGGACCTCCTCGACGCCGGGGTCGCGCTCAGCGCGGCCGGTGACCTGGCGAACCCGGGCGGAATGGTCGAGGAGTACCTGCCGGTCACGAGCGACGGACGTCCGATCGCCGTGGTCGCCCTGTGGCGCGACGCCGGTCAGCTCATGGCCAGCATCGCGGCCACGCGCATCGACATCATGCTGGTCATCGTCGCCGCGGGAGTCCTGCTGTCGGCGATGCTCTTCCTCCTGTTCCGTGCCGCCCAGTCGCGCTTGAGCCGGCAGCACCGCCAGCTCATGGAAGCCACCCGCCGTGATGCGCTCACCGGCATGCTGAATCACGGCGCCATCGTCGCGAGCCTGGATGCGGCGGTCGAGGCGGCTCGCGGATCGGATGGACGCATCGGTCTGGCGCTCGTCGACATCGACAACTTCCGGCTCTTCAACGACACCCACGGCCACGAGGCCGGTGACGAGGTCCTCCTCACCGTCGCGCGGGTGGTCACCGAGGTCGGCGGGCCGGAGCAGGTCGCCCGCTACGGCCCGGACGAGTTCCTCCTCATCCGACCCGACGCGGAGGTGGCCGACGTGGAAACGCTGGTCGAGCGTCTGCGCGAGGCCCTGGGCGCGGCGAGCGTGCAGTTCGGCGACTCGGAGCGCCTCCCGGTCAGCGTCAGCACCGGCATCTGCGCCTTCCCCGAGCACGCGGGATCGGTCACCGACCTCCTGTCGGCTGCGGCGGTGGCGCTGGGCGAGGCCAAGGCGAGCGGCGGTGACGCCGTCCGAGTCGCGCAGATCGGCGAGGAGGAGCGCGTCGTCACCGGCAACTTCGACGTGCTCCACGGCCTCGTCATCGCGGTCGACACGAAGGACCGATACACGAAGCGCCACTCGGAGGACGTCGCGCGCTACGCCGTCTTCCTGGCCCAGCGCCTGGGCCTCGACGAGGAGATGCAGCGCACGATTCATCTCGCCGGCCTCCTCCACGACATCGGCAAGATCGGCATTCCGGACGTCGTCCTCCGTAAGCCGTCGAAGCTGACGGCCGAGGAGTACGGCATGTTCCAGCAGCACGTCGCGCTGGGCGAGGCCATCGTCCGCGACGTCCCGAACGGGGACATCGTTCGAGCCGGGATCCTCCACCACCATGAGCGATGGGACGGCAACGGCTACCTCGCCGGTCTCGAGGGCCAGGAGATCCCGGTCATCGGTCGCATTCTCGCCGTGGCCGATGCGTTCAGCGCCATGACCACGACCCGGCCCTATCGCAAGGCGCTGCCGCTGAGCGAGGCCCTGAAGCGGCTGAGCGACGCCGCAGGCACGCAGCTCGAGGAGTCGCTCGTCGCCGAGTTCATCTTGGGGATCGAGACCGCCCCCGACGCGCCGCTACCCGGCGAGGAGCACGTCCAGATCTGGAGGCCCGAGCTGTGGGTCGCCTGACGCGTCCGGCCCGCTCGCTCGTCGCGACTCTGCTGGTCGGGACGATCGCGGTTGGCGCTTCGACGCTCGCGGTCCCGCCATCACCGGCCCGGGCCGCCCTCGCGGTCGTTGGCGTCAACGACAGCCTCTCCACCAAGCACGATCGGACGCGGACGGTCGCCGCACCCGGAGTGCTGGCCAACGACCTGAACCTGCTGGGTGGCACGACCGTCAGCCTGGTCCAGGACGTCACGCACGGCACGCTCACCCTCCGTTCCGACGGCGGCTACACCTACACCCCGGATCCGGGGTACGTGGGCTCGGACTCGTTCCGCTATCTGCCGAGCGGCCTGCTGAGCACCGGCGCCCGGGTCAGCATCACGGTCACGAACGCGGCGCCGGTCGCGCGAAACGACGCGTACTCGACCCCGGGCCGATCGTCGCTGGTCGTGCCCGCTCCGGGCGTCCTCGCCAACGACACCGATGGTGACGGCGATGCGCTCGTCGCCGAGCTCGAGGACGGCGGCGGGGTCAGCGGCTCCCTCGACATCGACTCAGACGGCACGCTTCGGTTCTCGCCAGGTGGCGGGTTCTCGGGCAGCGCGACCGTCAGCTACCGGGTGTGGGACGGCATCGCCTGGTCGTCGGCCTCGGTGACGCTGACCAGTGCGCCGCTCGCGCCCACGCCAACGCCCGTGCCAACTCCGGTCCCGACTCCCGCGCCAACGCCGATCCTGCCCCTTCCGTCACTTCCGCTCCCAACCCTGCCGCTGCCGCTTCCCTCGGTCGGACTGCCGACCATCCCGTCGCTCCTGCCCGGGGACGAGCCGCCGGAGCCCTCTGCCTCCGCTCCGCCCGGCTCGTCGACGGTCTCGTCTCCGAAGGACCCGGGTCCCAGTCAGACTCCTCGCGCGACCGGATCCGAGCCGTCGGCGTCGCCGGCCGCGGCGCCCCCGGGCGCGTCAGGACCGGGAGGGCCGCCCGGTGAGGCTCGCGGTCAGGCGCCAGCTCGGCCCGGATTCATCTCGGGCGGTGATGCGGACGCGGCGCGCCTGCGACCCACGATCGGCATCGAGCCGGCCGGCTCGGACCTCCACCTCGGCACGGTCGACCTCACCCTCGGCATCGGCATCTACGCCGTGCCGGCAGCCGTCCTGGTCGGACCGGGCGTCCTGCTGCTGCTGTGGCTAGGCCTGCAGACAGCGGGCGCCATCGCCTGGATCCCCGCCGTTCGGCGGCTCAGGGGTCGCGACGAGCGCACGTCCTAGCCGATCGAGGTGTTGGCGTCCCACTCCTCGAGGAACTTCCGCACGTCGGCGAGGAAGAAGCCGACCTGCGCCCCGTCGAGCACGCGATGATCGAACGAGCAGGTCATGTTCATCATGTGCCGGATGGCGATGACGTCCGCGCCATCGATCTCCATCACCCGGGGCCGCTTCACGATCGCCTCCATCGAGAGGATGGCGACCTCCGGCGCGTTGATGATCGGCATGGATGAGACCGATCCGAACCAGCCGGTGTTGTTCACCGTGAACGTGCCGCCCTGCAGCTCGTCGAGGCGGAGCTTGCCGGCGTGGGCACGGCTGGAGATGTCGCGGATGCGCGCGTTCACGCCGCTGATCGACAGCTGGTCGGCGTCGTGGATGACCGGCACGATGAGGCCGTTGTCGACCGCGACGGCGATGCCGATGTTCATCGCCTGCTTGAGGATGATCTTGTCGTCCGCGAACTGGCTGTTGAGCGTCGGGTGCTTGCGCAGTGTCTCGGTCACGGCCTTCACGACCACGGCGACGTAGGACAGCGAAGCTCCCTCGCGCGCCTTGAAGGCCATGTTGTTGGCCTCGCGCCACTTCACGACGTTCGTCATGTCGACTTCCACCACGGTGTAGGCGTGGGGGACCGTCTGCTTGACCTGGGTCATCTTCTTCGCGATGCCCTTGCGCATCTGCGACAGCGGAAGCTCGGTATCGCCACCCGTCGGCGCCGGGATGGCCGGCGGCGTCGGCGCTGGCGCCGGTGGGGTGGCGGGCTTCGGAGCCGGAGGCGTCGCGGGCGCGGCCTCGGCCGGCGCCGGGGCTGCCTGCGCGGCGGCCGGCTCAGTCGCGGCGGCCGGCTCAGTCGCCGCGGCGGGCTCAGTCGCCGCGGCCGGCTCAGTCGCCGCGGCCGGAGCGGTCCCCTTGTCGATGAAGGCCATGACGTCGTCGCGGGTCACCCGGCCTCCCGCCCCCGAGCCCTGGAGTGCCGCGATGTCGATCCCGTGCTCGCGGACCAGGCGGCGCACGGCCGGAGTCATGCGTGCGCCACCGCCGTTGGCATCGGCCGCCGAAGGGACGGGTGCCGGGGTCGCGGCGGGCGCCTCAGGCGCGGGAGCAGCTGCCGGCTCGGGCGCTGTCGCCCTCGGCCCCTGCTCCATCTCAGCGGCGCCGTCATCGGCGCTCGCGGCGGCGGGCGTTGGTTCCTCGGCTGGAGGCGCCGGCTCCGAGACGGGTTCGGCCGCAGCGGACTCCGCAGCCGCGGGCTCGGCGGGCGGAGGAGCGGTCTCCGCGGCCGGCGCCTCCGCAGCCGGCGCCTCGGCAGCCGCGGTGCCGCCCTCGGCGTCGATCTCCGCCACCGCTGTGCCGACGGCCACGGTCTCGCCGTCGGGGATCAGGATCTTGGTGATCGTCCCCGCGACCTCGGCCGGGACCTCGGCGTTGACCTTGTCCGTGACGACCTCGAAGAGCGGGTCGTACTGCTCGACCGTGTCCCCCTCCTTGACCAGCCAGCGCTCGATCGTGCCTTCGGTCACCGATTCGCCCAGTTGGGGCATCTTGATCGTGGTTGCCATCGGTCTTGTGGCCTTTCTCGTGTCGTGGATCAATCGTGCCAGATATCGCTCAGGGTCGGCTGCGACGCGTTCAACGCCCGTCGCGATGGGTCAGCACGGCGAACCAACGCTTGCCCGTGCGCGAGTCGGTGGTGCGGTGTCCGCCATGGCGAACCGTGCTTGGTATGTGGCATGGATCGCGCCACGTGTGCGCCGAAGCCGGTGCGGGGTTGGTACGTGGCAAGGATCGCGACCATCTGCGGTCAATAGGCGGCGAGAGCGCGGGCGGCCTCGACGACGCGCGCCGGGCCGATCATGAACCAGTCTTCCAGCGTGTGGTGGTAGGGGACGCCGGGAACCTCGGGCCCTGCCAGCCGCGTCACCGGACCGTCGAGCTGCTCGAATCCCTTCTCGCCGATCTCGGCGGCGATCTCCGCGCCGAAGCCGCCGAAGCGGTTCGCCTCGTGGACCACGAGGGCCTTGCCGGTCTTGGCCAGCGACGCCAGGATCGTGTCGAGGTCGAGCGGCCGCAGCGTCCGCAGGTCGACGATCTCGGCCTCGACGCCGTCCTCGCGGGCAAGGGTCTCGGCGGCCTCGAGCGCAACGTGGCGCATGAAGCCGTAGCAGAAGATCGAGAGGTGCTTCCCCTCGCGGGCCACGGCGGCCTTGCCGATGGGCACGACGGTGTCACCATCCGGCACCTCGGCCTTGAACAGCCGGTAGGTCTTCTTGTGCTCGAAGAACATGACCGGGTCGGGGTCGCGCACGGACGCCTTCAACAGGCCCTTGGCGTCCGCCGGCGTCCCGGGGGCCACGACCTTGAGGCCGACCGTCGACGTGAAGTACGCCTCGTTCGACTGCGAGTGGTAGAGCGCCCCGTGGACTCCGCCGCCATACGGCATTCGGATGACCATCGGCGCGCTGAACGCCCCGTTCGAGCGGTAGTGGATGCGGCTGATCTCGCTGACGATCTGGTTGAAGCCTGGATACACGAAGTCGGCGAACTGCATCTCGGCGATGGGCCGCAGGCCGTAGACCGCGGCCCCCATCGCCGCGCCGGCGATCATCCCCTCGGTCAGCGGCGTGTCGAGGACGCGCTTGTCCCCGTACTTCGCCCACAGCCCTTCGGTCGCGCCGAAGACGCCGCCCTTCTTGCCGACGTCCTCGCCGAGGACCATGACGCGATCGTCGCGCTCCATCTCCTCGTCCATGGCGGAGCGGATGGCCTCGAGGATGTTGAGCTCGGCCATCAGTGCGCCCCTCCGTCAGATCCGGCAGACGACGGGGGCGCCAGCGGCGTCGGCGTGCCGGAGCCCGGGATCGGGTCGGCATAGACGCGCTCGTGGGCATCGTCGGCCACGGGGTCGGGGCGCGCCTCCGCCCGCTTCGAGGCCTCGTTGACTTCGGCCTTCACGCCCGCCTTGAGCTCCTCGTCACGGGCGTCGGTGAGGACGCCGGCCGCGCGGAGCTCGTTGGCGAAGAGCGGGATGGGGTCGCGCTCCTTGAGGGCCTCGACCTCGGCGGGATCGCGGTAGCGGCGCTGGTCGTCGTCGGATGAGTGTGAGGTGAGGCGGACGACCTTGGCCTCGATGAGTGTCGGGCCCTCGCCGCGCAGCGCGCGGTCGTGGGCGTCCTTGGCCGCCGCGTAGCAGGCCAGCGGGTCGGCGCCGTCGACGGTGACGCCCGGCATCCCGTACCCGGCCGCACGGGCCGCGACCGACCCGCCGGCCACCTGGCGGTCGAGCGGGACGCTGATGGCGTAGCCGTTGTTCTCGCACACGAAGATCACCGGCAGCTTGTGGACGCCGGCAAAGTTCATCGCCTCGTGGACCTCGCCCTGGTTGCTGGTGCCCTCACCGAACTGGGTCATGGCCACGACGTCGTCGCCGCGGACCCAGGCACCCATGGCGATCCCGACGGCGTGGAGCACCTGGGTCCCGACCGGCGAGCTCAGCGAGACGATGTTGTAGGGAGCCCCGCCGTAATGTCCCGGCATCTGCCGGCCGCCGGAGCTCACGTCATCGGCCTTCGCCAGGTGGGCGGTGATGATGTCCTCGGCCGTCATCCCGAAGGTGAGCGCGCTGGCGATGGACCGATAGAACGGCGCCATCCAGTCCTGCCCGCGGCGCATGGGCCATGCAGTCGCGACCTGCGCCCCCTCGTGGCCCTGGACGCTGATGATGAAGGCGATCTTTCCCGCGCGCTGCATGAGCCACATGCGCTCGTCGACGGCTCGCGCCAGGAGCATGCCCCGGTACATGTCGAGGACGTCGGCATCGCTCAGGCCGAGTGCGGCGTGTCGTGCGCTCGGGCTTTCGGCTGTCGCCATGACCTCGGTCCCTCCTAGATGTGGAACGGCGCGCCGTCGACCGCCAGCGCGGCCTCCGGAAGCACCTCGGGAAGGGTCGGATGGGCGTGGACGTTCATCGCCACCTCCGCGGCCGTCCCCTCGACCAGCTGAGCATAGGTCGGCTCGGCAATGAGGTCACCCGCGTGGGGGCCGATGATGTGCGTGCCGAGCAGCAGGCCGCTGCCCGCATCGGCGACGAACTTCGCGAAGCCGTCGATCTCGCCCACGATGGTCGCCTTGCCGAGCGCCCGGAACGGGAACGAGCCGGTCTTGACCTCGTGCCCTGCCGCGGTCGCCTCTTCCTCGGTCATGCCGACCGATGCGATCTGGGGCCGGCAGAACGTGACGCGCGGCATGAGGTGCATCCGCACCGGCTCCGGATCGTGGCCGGCCATGTGCTCCACTGCCACGACGGCCTCGTGGCTGGCGACGTGGGCGAGGGCGAAGCCGGGGACGATGTCGCCGATGGCGTAGACGTTCGGCGCGCCGGTCCGCATGAACTCGTCGACCTTGACGTAGCCGCGGTCGAGCTCGATGCCCTGGACGCCCTCGAGGCCGATGCCCTCGGTCAGCGGCCGCCGACCGACGGCGACGAGGATGACGTCGGCGGTGACGTCGCTGCGCTTGCCGCCGTCCTTCGCCGCGACCTGGAACGAGATCTCGTTCTCGCCCTTCTTCATGGTCTCGGTGTCGATGGTGCTGCCGACGTGGGCTGCGATCCCGCGCTTGCGGAAGACCCGGGCCAGCTCCTTGCTGACCTCAGGGTCCTCGAGCGGGACGATCCGGTCGAGGAACTCGACGAGCGTGACCTCCGCGCCGAAGTCGTTGTAGAGGCTGGCCCACTCGACGCCGATGGCGCCGGCGCCGACGATCGTCACCCGCTTCGGGACGTCGTCGCGGACCAGCGCCTCGTCCGAGGTGATGATGAGCCGGCCGTCCGGGTCGAGGCCGGGCAGCGACCGAGGCGCCGACCCGGTGGCGAGCATGAGGTTCGTGGCGCTGGCCTCCACGTCGCCGGACTCGCCGCCCGAGATCCGCACGCTGGTCGGCCCGGTCACCGTCCCGTTGCCGTGCAGGACGGTGACCTTGTTCTTCTTCAGGAGGAACTCGACGCCGCTCACGTGCTTGTCGACGACGGCGTCGCGCCGCCGTCCGAGCGCCGGGTAGTCGAGCCCGATTCCCTCGTTGCCGGTCAGGCCGAACTCGGCGCCCTGCTGCGTCACACGGTGGAAGAGCTCGGCCGTCTCGAGGAGCGCCTTCGACGGGATGCAGCCGCGGTTGAGGCACGTGCCGCCGAGGCGGTCGCGCTCGACGAGCCCGACGCTGAGCCCCAGCTGCGCCGCCCGGATCGCGCCGACGTAGCTCATGCCTCCGCCCAGGATGAGCAGGTCGAATCGCTGTTCGGCCATCAGGTGGCGGCCGCGGCCTCGGGCCGCGGCGCATCGGTCTGGACGGGGGTCTCGAGCGGTCGCCCTTCGTGGGCTGCCATCCGTGCCCGCCAGTCACCGGGAACGTTCATGGGCCGCGCGCTCGCGTAGTCATACGCGACGAGCACGGTGCTGGCGTCACCCACCAGCCGGCCTTCGGGGCCGGCGATCATGCGGTGGCTCATCGAAAAGCTGGAGCGGCCGATGCGGTCGACCCGCGTCTCGACCGTCACCTCGTCGCCGAACGTGATCGGCGAGCGGTAGTCGAGCTCGACACGCGCCAGGATGAGGGGCAGCCGATCGAACGTCGTCGCGGGCTGGAGGACATCGAGCAGATAGCGGATCCGCGCCTGCTCGAGGTAGCTGAAGAAGACGGCATTGTTCACGTGCCCGAATGCGTCGATGTCGCGGAAGCGCACCTGCAAGGTCGTGCGGTGGCGGAAGGGGTCGCTCACGGAGGCGCCATTCTAGCCGAGCGGTTTGTCGTCGGCCTCCGAGGCGAAGAGACGGTCCACTTCGCCGAGGCCGGTTCGAGCCCTTGGCTCACCGCCCGGACCCGTCTCGACCTCGAGGTCGGCGGCCGCGAGCTGGGCGAGGTACGTGCTGCGGCCGATTCCCAGCCTGGCGGCCCGCTCGTCGACGCGGACGAGGAGCTGCTCCTGTATCGAGATGAGGACGCGCTTTGCCGGCATGGGCCCGGAGTATATCCGTATATACCCGTCTACAGGGCCTGGCCGATGCGGTCGATGAGCGTCGCCAGCAGGGTCGTGCGCGGGACGATCGAGTCGAGATCGAGCCACTCGTCGACCGAGTGATCGTCGCCGCCGATCGGCCCGAGACCGTCGATGGTCGGGACCCCGAGGGCGGCCGTCGTGTTCGCGTCCGACGCCCCTCCGGTGGCGGCGTCGGACAACTCGAACCCGAGGTCGCCGGCGATGGACCGCGCCAGCTCCACGATCCGAGCCGAGGCGGGCGACTTCTCCATCGGTGGATGCCCGGCGCTCCGGCGCAGCGAGGCCTCGACGCCGTCGACGGTCGGCGCGGCGGCGAGCCGCGCGATCTCGGCGGCTGCTGCGTCGAAGGCATCCGCGGTCGAGGCGCGCAGGTCCACGTGGATCTCGCAGCGCTCGGCGACCACGTTCGAGCGCGTGCCGCCGCGGATCAGGCCGGCGTTGACGGTGACGCTCGGCCAGCGGCCGTTCAGGGCGTGGAGGGCGACGACCTGGTGCGCCGCCTCCAGGATCGCCGAGCGTCCCTTCTCCGGCTCGACGCCGGCGTGGGCCGCGCGGCCGGCGAACGTGACGTGGAAGTCGGCGACGCCCTTGCGCGCGCTCACGATGTCGCCGTTGGCGCGGGCGCACTCCAGGACCAGGACGGCGTCGTGGCTGGGCGCGAGCTCTCGGATGTAGCCGGTGCTGAACGGCGAGCCGATCTCCTCGTCCGGGTTGGCGACGAAGGTGATCGAGGGACGCGCGCCGTTCTCGCGGAGGGCGCCGATCGCGTGAACGCCGGCCAGCAGCCCCGCCTTCATGTCGGTCACGCCCGGACCATAGGCCCGCGATCCCTGGGACCGATACGGCCGCTCCGCGGCCGTCCCCGGATCGAACACGGTGTCCATGTGACCGATGAGCAGGACGCTCGGCCCCTCGCCCGCCAGCCTTCCGATGACGACGTCGCCGATCCGGTTCGCGCCGGGCTCCGGTTCGTGCACGTGGCGCTCGACATCGGCGCCGAGCTCGGCCAGGGCGCGCTGGACGTGATCGGCCACGAGGTTGACGCCGCCGGGCGTGTACGACCCGCAGTCGATGTTGACGAGGGTGGCGAGCTCCTGGAGGTAGCGGGGCAGGCGCGACTGGACGATGGCGCGCAGCGCGGCCGGTTCGGGCATGGCCGTCAATATACTCACGGCCATGCCGCACAGGGCGCCGCCGCACGAGGGTGTCGAGCTCGTGGAGCTGCGCGTGCTGGACGGGCCGAACCGCTTCTTCACCCGGCCCGCGGTGAAGCTCGAGTTCGCCGGCGACGAGCCCGGCGTCGCGGCCGAAGTTGCGGCAAGCGCGGCGCTCGCGGTCCGACGGTTGAAGCACGCGCTCGGGCTTCCGGAGCCCCGGATCACGATGCGCCACTCGGTGGATCGGCGCCGGACGGCGATCGCCTATCCGTGGCGGCGCCGGACGATCTCGCAGGCCGTGGGTTCCGCCGCAGCCCGCCTGGCGCTCGGCCGCTCGACGGATCGCAGGGAGCTGGCCGGCCTGCGCGCCACGGCCCTCGGCCCGCTCGCGCAGCCCATCCGCGCCGGCGTGCCGATCGTGGCCGTGACGGGGACGAACGGGAAGAGCACGACGACGCGGCTCATCGCCCACATCTTCGCGGCGGCCGGCCGCCGGGTCGGGATGACGAACTCGGACGGGATATTCGTCGACGGCAAGCTCGTCGAGGCGGGGGACTGGACCGGCTTCGGCGGGGCGTCGCGCATCCTCGCCGAGCCGCGGCTGGACCTCGCCGTGCTGGAGACGGCGCGCGGCGGGATCCTGCTGCGGGGCATCGGCTACAGCGCCAATGACGTCGGCGTGGTGACGAACGTGAGCGCCGACCACCTCGGCCTGCAGGGCATCGACACGCTGGACGAGCTGGCCGAGGTGAAGGGCACGATCGTCCGCATCACGAAGCGCGACGGCTGGGCCGTGCTCAACGGAGACGATCCGAGGGTCTGGGCCATGCGACGCGAGACGAAGGCGAACGTCTACGCCTTCAGCCTGGATGCCCGATCCGGCGCGGCCGAGGCGGCACTCGACGGCGGTGGGCGGGCCGCGGTCCTCGAGCGCGGCTGGCTCGTGCTGCGCGCCGCGGGGCGGCGTCCGCGACGCCTCGTCGAGGCGTCGGCCATCCCGGTCACCTTCGCCGGCCTGAGCCGGTACAACGTCGCAAATGCGTTGGCCGCGGCGGCCGCCTGCGAGGCGCTGGGCCTCACCACGCGACGGATCCGCGAGGGCCTGCTCTCATTCGCCCAGGACAGTGACGCGAACCCAGGGCGGCTCAACCTGTTCGAGCGGCGGGGCACCTTCGTCCTCGTCGACTTCGCGCACAACGAGGCCGGGATGGAGGGCCTCATGCAGGTCGCGCGGGCCGTCGCCGCGCGCCACCGGGTGCACCTGGGCTACGGAACGGCGGGCGACCGGACCGACGAGATCCTGCACAGGCTCGGCGTCATCGCGGCCGGTGCCGACGACCTGGTCATCGCCGAGAAGCGGCACTACCTGCGAGGGCGCGTACTGGAGGAGATGAACGAGATTCTCCGGTCGGGCGCGCGGGAGGGCGGGTACACGGGTGAGGTCCCGGCGCTGCCCACCGAGCTCGGCGCGCTCCAGGATCTCCTGAGTCGGGCAAAGCGTGGCGACGTGTGCGCCCTGATGACCCACGTCGAGCGCGCCGAGATCTTCGAGTGGCTGGCGTCCGAGGGCTTCCGGCCGGTCGGGAACGAACGGCTGCGTGAGCTGGTCGCGCCGCCCTAGAGGTCCAGGTCGACCTCTTCGTCGGCGTCGGCGACGCCGACGACCGCGCGCAGCGAGTCGGTCTCGCTGGCTCCGCCGTGCTGGCGACGCTGGAGCTCCTTCCATACTCGGTTCGCGTGGTCGACGCAGACAACGACGACGTCGCCCTCCGCTGCCATGTCGAGGGCGTGCCGCGTGGCCTCCAGCTCGTCGAGGATCGTCGTGACGCTCGTCGTGCGCCGGTCCTTGCCGGCATCATCGATGCCCTGCGCGACCAGCTCAGCCGTCCCGCCCACTGGGCGGCCGCGGTTGTTCTCGTCCTCGCGGATGATGATCTCGTCGAAGTAACGCGCCGCCACGCGGCCCATCTCGACGATGTCCTCGTCGCGGCGATCGCCGGCGGTGGCGACGACGCCGATCCGTCGCCCGGTGACAGCCGCCCGCGCGCCTCCCGGCGATGGCTCGGCAAGCCGATCGACGAACTCGCCGAGGGCGGTCAGCGCCGGCGGGTTGTGGGCATAGTCGACGAGGACGCGATAGCCGTCGAGCTCGAACATGTTCATGCGGCCGGGGGCCATGAAATAGCTCGTCATGAATGTGCGCAGGCCCTGGCGGATGTCGTGGAGGTGCGCGCCGGCGGCCCAGGCCGCCCCGGTCGCGGCGAGCGCGTTCTGGACGTTCATCCGCGCGCGCCCCTCGAAGGTGGCCGGGATGAGGTGCGTCCACACCAGCGACATCGACTTGCGGCCCTGGCGGAGGACGATCATCTCGCCGTTCCGACCCTGCTCCAGCGTCACCGCGCGACGGCCGCGCGAGGCCTGGAACTTCAGGCGCTCGTGCTCGGGATCCATGCTGAAGTAGATGACCGATCCGGACGTGTGGCGCGCCATGGCCGCCACCAGCGGGTCGTCGGCGTTGAGGACCGCCACCCCGTCGCGCGGGACAGCCTCGACGACGACGCGCTTCACCTCGGCGAGCTGGCGGATCGAGGTGATCCCGCCCAGGCCGAGGTGGTCGCCGGTCACGTTGAGGACCACGGCGACGTCGTTGCGCTGATAGCCGAGTCCCTCGCGCAGGATGCCGCCGCGGGCGACCTCGAACACAGCGAAGTCGACGGTCGGGTTCTGGAGCACCATCGACGCCGACTTCGGGCCGGAGGCATCGGCCTTGCGCACGACGCGGCCGTCGACATAGATGCCATCGGTCGACGTGAGGCCGACCTTGCGGCCCATGCCCTTCATGATGTGGGCGATGATCCGGGCGGTCGTCGTCTTGCCGTTGCTCCCCGTGACGGCCACGATCGGGATCCGTGACGGAGCCCCTGGCGGGAAGAGCATGTCGATGACCGGCTTGGCGACGTACTGCGCCTCGCCCTCGGTCGGGTGAGTGTGCATCCGGAAGCCGGGTGCCGCGTTGACCTCCACGATCCCGCCACCGGTCTCACGGACCGGCAGGCCGACATCCGGGCAGACGAGATCGATGCCGGCGATGTCGAGCCCCACAACGCGTGCCGCAAGCTCGGCGATCTCGACGTTGTCGGGATGCGCCTCCTCCGTGCGATCGATGCTGATCCCGCCGGTGCTCATGTTGGCGGTGCGCTTGAGGTAGACACGCTGGCCGCGCGGCGGCACGTCCGTCAGCTCGAACCCCTGCTCGCGCGCGTACGAGATCGCCTCGTCGTCGATCTTGATCCGGGTCAGCACCTTCTCGTGGCCGATGCCGCGGCGCGGATCGGCGTTGGTGGTGTCGACGAGGTCGGTGACGCTGTGCTTTCCGTCGCCGTCGACGTGGGCCGGCACCCGCTGCGCGACGGCACGGAGGACGCCGCCGATGACGAGGCAGCGGTAGTCGTTGCCGGTCAGGTATGCCTCGACCACGACCGAGCCGCCGCGGCTCTGTGAGCGTGCGGCCTCGTAGCCGGCGCGGACGGCGTCCTCGTCGCCCAGGTTGAGGATGACCCCGCGGCCGTGGTTGCCGTCGAGCGGCTTGACCGCCACCGGGAAGCCGATGCGGCGTGCGGCGGCGACGGCCGCATCCGCCGTCTTGACGACCTCCGCGCGTGGGACCGGGACGCCAGTCGCGGCGAGGAGCTTGTTGGTCAGCTTCTTGTCCGAGGCGATGTCGACGCCGAGGGACGGCGTGAGGCTGGTCATCGTGGCGCGGATGCGCTGCTGGTGGATGCCGTGCCCCAGCTGGACCAGCGACTGCTCGTTGAGGCGGATGGCCGGGATGTCGCGCAGCGCGGCCTCGTCCAGGATGGACTGGGTGGAGGGGCCGAAGGCCGCTCGCTCGGCCAGGAGGATGAGCGCCTCCAGCTCGGCGCCGAAGTCGAAGTCCTTCTCGGCATTGACGAGGTGGTTGACCAGGCGGACGCCGAGCTTCCCCGCAGCGATGCCGACGGATTCCTCAGCGTACGAGTAGACGACGTGGTAGCGGCCGGGATCGCCGGTGCCACGGGTCTTGCCGCGGCCGACCTCGGTGCCCGCCTCGCGCTGGAGCTGGAGCGCGATGTGCTCGGCCACGTGGCCGACCCAGGTGCCCTCTCGCAGCCGGTCGGTGAAGCCGCCCACGCGCCCCGTGCCGCAGGTGTGCTGGCCGACGCCCGGCAGCATCTCGAGCAGGGCGTCCGTGAAGCCGGGGATCGTGCTGGTCGGGAAGTGCTCGAGGATGCCGAGGTCGACGATGAGCTTGATGGCCGGCTCGTAGCTCCAGTAGTTCGGGCCGCGGTAGACCCGGGTCTCCACGATCGTCAGCTCGGGGCGCGGCGACTCGCCGGCGGGGGCGCTGGCCCGCGCCCGGCGCCGCCGGGCGGACGACGGACGCACTCCCCGGGCGGCCGTCACTCGCTCGCCTCCTCCTCGAGGCGCCTGGCGCGCAGCGCCCGGCGACGCGCGCGCTCCGGGGCCGTGTCGTCGGCGCCCTCCGCGGCGATGCTCCGGATGAGCCTGCGAGTGCGGTTCGTCGCCGCCTGGAGGCTGGCGAGCTCACGATCGGTGGCGCTCACCGGCCGCAGCGGGGCCATGAGCTTGCGACGACGGAGGTCGAAACGATAGCCGGACGGCAGCGAGTGGAGGACGACGCCCGAGACCATGATCGGCCGGTGCCGCTTCACCTCGTACGCATCGGTCTGGATGTTCGCCGGGTCGATCACGGTGACCGAGCCCTTGCCGAGGATCTCCATGATGCCCTTCGGGCTGACCAGCGCGGCGGTGTCCTCGTCGATGCCGATGCCCAGGAGCGCGGGCGACTGCGCGACCAGCGCGAGCAGCCGGCCGAAGCGGTTGCGCTGTTCGAAGTGCTGGTCGATGAGGACGCCCGGAAGAAGGCCCAGCCCGGCGCTCATCTGCGTCATGCGTTGCTTCGGTGTCGCGCCGCTCGTGCCGAAGGCGACCATATGGCTGGCGATGGCCGAGGCGCCGGCGCTCGTGCCGGCGATCACCGCGCCCTGCCGATGGCGCTCGACGATCGTCCTGCCGAGGAGCGTGCCACCGATGACGCTCGAGAGCCGCAGCTGGTTGCCGCCGGTCATGAAGATCGCCGTCGCGTCCTCGACCAGGTCGACGAGGCGCCGGTCGTTCGCGTCGTCGCGCACGAGCGGGCGCATGCCGCGCACGTCGGCGATGCCCATCTGGCGGAAGAGCGAGAGGTAGAGCTCGGTCGCCTCGTCACCGAGCGAGGAGGCCGTCGAGATGACCACCACGCGGGCATCGGTCCCGCCGGCCAGCGTGAAGAAGCGCGTGAGGATCTGTCGCTGTCGGAGCTTGTCCTCGGCGCCGCCGATGATGAGGAGGTGACCCGCCCGGGACTGCCCGGTGCTGGGCGTGCCCGGCATGGCGCGCAGCATAGCGAACTCGGGTGGCGCCGAAGGCGGCGCTAGACTTCACCGGATGTCCCCGGCGTCCGCGACGCGCACCGAGCCTCGCGACTACTACGAGATCCTGGGCGTCGAGCCGTCGGCGTCGAGCGACGAGTTGCGGGCGGCGTTCCGCGGGGCCGTCCTTCGCCACCATCCGGACCGCGCACCGTCGTCGGAGATCGCGACCCGCCGGACCTCCATCCTCAACCGCGCCTGGGCCGAGCTGCGCGACCCGGTCCGCCGCCTCCACTACGACCACGCGCTCGAGTCGGGCACGGAGGCCGTCCTCGAGTGGCCGCTGGAGGCCGATGAGACCACGCGTCCCTCGCGCCATCGCACCCGGCGCCACGTCGACCGCGACGCGCCTAGCCCCTGGCACCAGCCGCAGTGGCGATCCGTGGATGGCTTCCGCGTGCCGGCGGCCGTCTTTCTTGCCGGCCCCGCGGCCCAGGAGCGATGGATCGTCGAGCACTACATTGCCGGCGAGGACTGGCGCGAGCACAACGAGCGCTACTGGCTCCGCTTCGCCGCCCGCCACTACGCGGATCGCGGCCGGGTCGACGACTGGCTGGGTGCGCTGGAGCGGATGGTCGAGGTCGATCCGCCGCTGGCGGAGATCGTCGACGCGGGACTGCGCGAGGCGTACATCGCGGCGGGGGAGGAGCTGCGCGGAGCGATGGTCGTGGCGGGCATCGGCCAGCGGCATCCGTCCGGGTCGCCGCAACGGCGGTGGGCCGAGCGCGAGCTGCGAGTCCTCCTGGGCGAATACCGCGACCGCCACGTGCGCCGCGGGCCGGCGGCCGCGCGCGCCGAGAACGCCGAGCTCCTCCTCAACTTCCTGGAGTCGCTCGAGCTCGAGCCCAGCTTCACGGACTACCGCGCGGCGATCGTGGCCCATCGACGCGCGAACCACGACGGGCGCGCGGCCGAGCTCGTCGAGCGCGTCATGGCCGCGCCGATCGTCGAGCCGGGCCGCTGGTTCAGCCTGGTCCAGCTGCTCACCGAGTCGGGCCAGCTGGACCGGGCCTCCGGGCTCCTGGCCGAGATTGCTCGCGGCGAGCATCCGGAGGCGCTCGACCCGCGGCGGGTGACCGCGCCCATGCGGCGCATCTCCGCTGCCCGGAATCGCCTGGCGCGCGCCCGCCGGCGCGGGGCCCGCAAGCCCGCGGGGGTGGGGGCGTGATGCTACGCTCCGAGCCCATCGCCCAGAGATCGTTGTCCTCGTGAAGTACCTGCGTCGGGCCGCACGCCCCGTGCTGGGCGCCGCGATCGGGCTGGCCGCCGTGCTGCTCAGCGTCTGGCTCACGGAGCCCGCGACCGGGGCGCTGCCGTTGACCGTCGTGCTCGTGATCGGCATCGCCATCGCCGGCCTCGCCCTCGGCGCCGATGCGGCCCTGGCGGCCTTCGTCGTGGGCACGCTGTCGCTCATCGGCTTCGTCGCGCTCGGCCCCGATCCCACCTTCAGCCGGAACGACGTCGTCCGCCTCGTCATGCTGCTCATCGGTGCGCCGGCGATCGTCTTCCTGGTCTGGCGCGGCGAGCAGGCGCGGCGTGCGGCGGCGCGCGCGCTCGCCAGCAGCCGAGAGGCCGAGGAGCGAGTCGAGGCCGAGGCCCAGCGGATCGACGCCGCGCGCGCGGAGGCCGACGACGCGCTCGAGACGGCGCAGCGCGACCGGGCGCGCCTTGGAGAGGTGGCCGAGGCGATCCCCGAGCCGCTCGTCGTCTACGACGGCGACCTGCACGGGACGTACGCCAACCGCGCGGCGCTCCGGCTGTTCGGGCGGAGCTTCGTCGAGCGCCCGATCGAGGAGTGGGGCCGCACGGCGGAGCCACGAGACGAGCACGGCCGCCCGTTGCCGCGCCAGGAATGGCCGCAGATCCGCGCCCAGGCCGAGCCGGTCAGGTCTCGGCTCCTCGTCCGCATCCCGATGTCCGGCCGCGACGTGATCGTCGACGTGGAGGGGACGCCGATCCCCGGTGGAGGGGCGGTGCTGCTGTGGCGCGACGTCGGGAAGGAGGAGGACGAACGTCGTCGCCTATCACGCTTCGCAAGCTTCGTGGCGCACGAGCTGCGCAACCCGCTGGCCGTGGCCAAGGCCCGGATCGAGCTGGCGCAGCGGGATCCGAATCTGCCGCACCGGGCGGCGACCCACGGTATCCGCGCGCTCGAGTCGGTCGACGCGGCGATCGGCATCCTCGAGCGGCTGGAGCTCTACTCGCGGGCCGATACCGGCCGCGTGGAGGCCGCCCGCGAGCCCTTCGAGCTGGCCCACGCCCTCGGCTCGGCCATCGAGCGTCTTCGCACGCGTGGATCCGAGCGCGATGTCCTCGTCTCGCTGGCTCCGGGCGTGAGGGTCGTCGGCGACGCGCAGCTCAGCGTCCAGGCGATCACCAACCTCCTGACCAACGCCGACCGCTACTCGACGCCGGCCACGCCGATCCACGTCGAGGTGGAGGCGGGCCAGCAGGTCACCAGCCTGAGGGTGCGGGACGAGGGCCCCGGCGTCTCCGACGAGGTCGCGGCTCGACTGTTCCGCGACAGGGTCAGCGCCGGGCGGGGCCTGGGGCTGGGCCTCTACCTGGTCCACGCCACCATGGAGGCGATGGGCGGGTCGGTCAGCCTCGAGCAGCGCCGGCCGTGCGCGGTTTTCGTCCTGCGCTGGCCAACTCCCGAGTGAGCGGCGATCCCCTGCGGCTCCTCCGCCATGCCGGACCCATCGAGCCGTATCCACTCGAGCCATCGGACGCGGAGATCGCCGCGGAGGCCGGCGTGCCGGTCGGGAGCATCGTGAGATATGACATGAACACGCTCGGCGGCGGGCCGCTGCCCGGCGTCGTGGAGGCGTGGCGCGGCTGGGACCCGGCCGAGGCGGTGCAGTACGGAGATCTCGGCTATCGACGCCTGCGTGCCGCCATCGGCGACGCGACTGGCGTCCCGCAGCAGCGGATCATCCCGGGGGCCGGGGCGGACGAGCTCATCCGCCTGGTCACCATGAATGTCGTCGGCCCCGGTGACGCGGTCGTCGTCCCGACCCCGACGTTTCCGATGTTCGCCATCGAGGCCGGGCTGGCCGGCGCGCGCGTCATCGCCGTGCCGCGCGAGCATCCCGGCCGCCGGCAGACGGTCGCCGAGCTGCGCGATGCGGCGTCCGGGGCGCGGCTGGTCTGGGCCTGCAGCCCGAACAACCCCACCGGCGACGTGATGCCGGTCGACGAAGTCCGCGATCTGGCGACCGGTCTCGACGCCATCGTCGTCGTCGACCAGGTGTACCTCGAGTTCGCCGAGGCGGCGGGCGTGACCGATGTCGACGCCACCCCTCTCCTCGAGGAGCGCCACAACGTCCTGGTGCTGCGCTCGCTATCGAAGGCCTACGGCCTGGCCGGGGCGCGGCTCGGCTACCTGCTCGTGCCGGACGGCCTGGCGCAGCGCTTCGATGGGTTGCGGCTGGCGAGTTCGGTCGGCGTCGCCGCCGAGGTCCTCGCCCTCGGGGCGCTCCGCGATCCGGCCACGAGCAGGGCGCGGCACACCGAGATCATGGTCGAGCGCGCCCGCCTGGCCGATGCGCTGGAGACGCTCGAGTGCGAGGTGCTGCCGGGCGTCGCGAACTTCGTCACCTTCCGTCCGCCGGACGCCCCCGCCCTGGCCCGCGCGCTCCTGGAGCGTGGGCTCGTGGTGCGGCTCTACGAGTCGGGAGCGATGAGCGGCTGGCTGCGCGCGACGGCGCTGGCCGCCGACGAGAACGCGCGCCTCATCGAGGCGCTGACCGTGCTCCTTGGCTAGGCCGCGGCGACGACTTCCAGGGGCCCGGGCACGGCCGCTTCGATCTCATCGCGGACGCGCGCCGCGTCGCCGGTGAGGAGGACGAGCGCGTCATCGGGCCGGATGAGCTCGTGCGCGGCGGCCGCCACGTCCTCGGTGGACACCGATTCGACGTTGGAGCGGTACGTCTGCCAGTAATCGTCGGAGAGGCCGTAGATCGCCAGCGGCTCGATGGCCCCCGCGATCCCGGTCGTCGATTCGAAGCGCAGCGGGAAGACGCCGACGAGGAAGTCACGGACCTCGGCAAGCTCCTCGTCGTTCGGCGCCTCGTCGCGGATTCGCTCGAGCTGACCGAGCAGCTCGCGGATGGCGTCCGCGGTCACCTCGGTCTGGACCGCGGCGGTCGCGGTGAACGGACCGCTGGCGCGGCGTGGGTCGAACGCGCACCGCGCGCCGTACGTGTAGCCCAGCTCCTCGCGCAGCCGCCGGTTCAGGCGGCTGCCGAACACACCGCCGAGGAGGGCGGCCATGACGACGGCCGCGAAGTAGCGTGGATGGCCGCGCGCGATGCCGAGGTGGCCGACGCGCAGCTCGCTCTGCACCGATCCGGGCCGATCGACGATGACGATCCGCCGGCCGCCACGCTGTGCCGGCTCGATAGTGCGATGTCCGGGACCGCTTCCGATCCAGTCGCCGAAGTGCGCGTCGATCTCGGCGAGCGCGGCATCGGGTTCGATCGCCCCGGCCACGATGATGTGGGCGACGTTCGGCGCGTAGCGCGAGGCGTGGAACGCCCGCGTCGACTCGATGGTGAGCGCCTCGACGCTGTCCGGTGTCCCCGCCGACAGCCGCCCGTACGGCGTCTCCGGCGTGAAGACCTCGCGCAGGAAGCTCTCGTCCGCGAGGCGCCCCGGATCGGCCCGCGCCTGCAGGATGTCGTTGAGGCGTTCGGCCTTGAGGCGCTCGAACTCGCGCTCATCGAAGCGCGGTGATCGCACCATCTCCGACATCAGCCCCAGGCCGTCGGCCAGCTTGTCCTCGAGCGCGGTGAACGAGGCGCGTGCGCTGTCCCACGACGACTCGCTGCCGAACTCGATCCCGAGGCGCTCCGTCGTCTCGGCAAAGGCACCGGCATCAAGGCGCTGCGTGCCGG
Source organism: Candidatus Limnocylindria bacterium (assembly GCA_036274575.1). GTDB lineage: Bacteria > Chloroflexota > Limnocylindria > QHBO01 > QHBO01 > JACDBZ01. The sequence continues at coordinate 4,397 of DASUFJ010000126.1, read as the reverse complement.
TCACCAGGAGCTGGGCGGTGAGGGCCGCGACGCCGGCCTCCGTCTCCTCCTCGCTCGCCGCGCCCGCATCGGTCAGGAGGTGGACGCTGACCAGCTCCCGCTCGGGCAGGGGGACGAGCCAGACGCGGAGCCCGTTCGCCAGCTCGTGGCGGGCGAAGTCCGGAAAGCGATACGGTCGCGGCGCGGTCGCCGCCGGGCGGCCGGTCACGCGGCGCCCTCCGCCGGGACGTACGTCATCGTGACGCGGTTGTCGGGGCGAATGGAGTCGGTCATCGCGTCACGGACGCGGTCCGCTCCCACGGACCGGTAGCGCGCGACCTCCTGGTTCACGCGATCCGGGTCGTCGAAGAGACAGGTGTACATGCTCAAGCGGTCCGCTCGCTCGCCGATCCGCTCGAGCGCCCCGGCCGTATGGGCGCGGTGGAGGTTCCGGACGCGGTCGAGATCCGCGTCGGTCGGGCCATCGGTCGCGAGGCGGTCGACCTCCTCGAGCGCCGCGGCCTCGAGATGCTCCGGCTCGACGCCGGGCCGGGCGGTGGCCCACAGCGAGAACATGCTCGCGCCGCCGACGATGGGGAAGAGGAAGACGCTGACGTCCTGGGCCAGGTGCTCGTCGCGGACCAGCCGCGCGTAGAGGCGCGAGGCGCGCCCGGAACCGAGCACGTCGGCGGCGAGGTCGAGGGCGTCGAACGCATCGGTCCCGAACGTCGGTGCGCGATGGGCCAGGTAGATGCGGGGGAGCGGCACCTGGTCGGGGATCGTGACGCGCACCTCGCTGCCGATGCGCGCGTCGACGCCCATGTCCGGCGGACTGGGCAGGTTGGCATTCGGCGGGATGGGGCCGAAGTGACGCCGGATGAGATCCAGGGCCGCATCGGTCTCGAAGTCGCCGGCCAGCGTCAGGACCGCATTGTTCGGGGCGTAGTAGGTGGCGAAGAACTCGCCGACGTCTTCGAGAGACGCGGCCGAGAGGTCCTCCATCGAGCCCAGCGTCGGATGGTGGTACGGGTGACCCTCGGGATAGACGAGTGCCTGCATCCGCTCGTCCCAGTCCCCGTAGGGCTGGTTGTCGACGCTCCAGCGGCGCTCGTTCTTCACGACGTCGCGCTGGTTGTCGAGCTTCTCCTGTGTCATCGCCGGCAGGAGCGACGACATACGGTCGGCCTCGAGCCAGAGCGCGAGCTCGAGCTCGTGGCCGGGGAGCGTCTCGTAGTAGTTCGTGCGATCCAGCCAGGTCGATGCGTTCAGGGTTCCGCCGGCGGCCTGCACCATGCTGAAGTGCTGGCCCTTCTCCACGTTGGCCGAGCCCTGGAACATCATGTGCTCGAAGAGATGGGCGAACCCGGTCTTGCCGCGCTTCTCGTGCTTGCTGCCGACGTCGTACCAGAGGTTGACGGCGACCGCCGGCGCCCGCGGATCCCGCGAGAGCACGACGCGCAGGCCGTTGTCCAGGGCATGGCGTTCGATCGGAACGTGCGGCACTGGCGTGACTCCGCTGTCGCTGGGCTGGGGATCGGCGCCTCGGCGGCGGACGCAGCCGAGGCCCGCGCATCGTATCAGCCCGTCGGCGGGCGTCGAGAAGGGGGTGGTGAGCGCCCGGGGATTCGAACCCCGAACCTAGTGATTAAGAGTCACTTGCTCTGCCGTTGAGCTAGGCGCCCGCGGAAATGATGCCCGGCCACGGCCACCGGGTCAATTGACGGAGGCGCCCTCGGGTCAGCCCGGCGGCCCCGGTCCTCCGTTCGGCTCCGGCGATTCCTGGTAGTGGGCACGGGCGAAGTCGTTGATCGCGCTCGTGTCGGCCGTCTCCAGCTCCAGGAGCCAGCGCCAGGCGGTGGCGACGATGGGGGAAGGGAGCGGATCGGTGCCGCCCCACGGGCTCAGGATGAACTTGAATCGGCCGCTGATCCCCGTCGAGACCTGCGAGTTGACGAAGTCGGTGAGGGCCGCGACGCCGTCGGCGTCGACGCGCTCGGGGTCGTACCAGATGACGATGCCGCCGTGCTCGAGGTTGTGGATGAGCTGCGACTCGTTCTGCGGCGTCGTGTAGACCCCCCAGTTCGCCGGGGTTCCCCAGTGCGGCCCGGAGGTCGCCGGCAACGACGAATACGGGTTCGCCTGCAGCTGGCACGAGGCGGGGTCGGCGCGGCAGGAGGCGCCATCGGTGACGTGGCCGCCGCCGTTGTCAGGCTGGATGAGCCCCTCGTTCGGGTTCGCGCCGCTGCCGAGCACGAGGACGGCGATGACGAGGACGACCCCCACCAGCAGGACGCCGGCGATGGCGAGGATGCGGATGTCGGGCATCGCCGATCCGCTGCGTTGGTCCACCCGTCGGTTCATGGCCTCGGCGCTGGCGCGCTGGCGGCGCTGGATGCCCGAGGTCCGTCGCTTGGCCATTGGCGCGGAAGAATAGCCGAGGCGCCCGGTCGCCGCCCGTGGCACCCGGATTGCTCGTTGCTAGAATCGTCCGGCCGTGCCGCTGGTGACGGCCATCGATCCGTCGGAGGTGCCATGACCACTGGCGATGTGCCGCCGCGTCGCGAGAGCGCGTTCACGCTCGTGCGCCGGCTGGTGTCGGGCACCGTGGAGCTCGCGAAGCTCGAGGCCCAGCGCGGGCGCCAGGAGATCACGGAGAACGTCGTCCAGTACCGGAACGGCGTCATCCTGCTCGCCATCGGGTTCGGGTTCGCGATCCTTGCCGTCATCATGCTGATGATCCTGTTCGTGGTCGGGCTGGCCGCCCTCACCGGGATCCCGGCGTGGGTCATTGCCCTGGTCTTCCTGGTCGTCCTGCTCGCCGTCGCGGGATTGCTCGCGTGGCGCGGCGTCACGAAGATCGGCGACGCGAAGTTCACCCCGGATGAGACCATGGACGCCGTGAAGGAGGACATCGAGTGGGCGAAGAGCTTGCTGAGACGCGGCTAGCGGTCGACGCGAAGCGGGCCGAGCTGCGTCAAACGGCGGCCCAGCTTCGCGACGCCCTCGACATCCGTCAGCGGTTCCGCGAGAACCCCGCCCTCTTCATCGGGGTTGGTGCGGCCGCGCTGTTCGTCATCGCCGGCGGTCCGGGGCGCGTGGCGCGTGGCGTTCGGCGTCAGCTGTTCCCGACGAATCCCGAGAAGGCGTACGACTCCCTGCCGAAGCCGATGCAGGCGTGGGTCGACCACATGGCCGGTGCCGTCGGCCCGCGCGCCGGTGAGGCCAGGCAGACGCTGGCAGAGGAGCTCCAGCGCTGGCGCCAGGACCCGCGCCGCAACGCCAAGATCAGCCGCAAGCTGGCGAAGCAGATCGCGGAGGGGCCGCCCGGACCGCAGCGCGTCGTCTGGTCGGCCTTCGAGGTCGCCTCCTCGATCGTCGTCGCCGCGCTGGCACGCAAGGCCGTCGAGCGCTTCCTGTCGGGTGAGCCGCCATCGGGCATCCCCGCGCTCGACGCGGCGGGCACCGCGGGTGGTGCGGCGAAGCCCGAGCCGAAGCACGCGAAGGACGACATCACGAAGCCTCGGGCGAAGCGCGAGGCCGCGGCCCAGTACTCGAGCCTGAGCTCCCGGGGCGGCTGAAGGCGCGGCTACTGCCGGCTCGAATGGGCCTGGCGCCTCCCGGCGGGTGGCGCTGGTAGACTCAGCCGCGGCCGCCGCAGGGCCGATTCGGGCGAGTGGCGGAACGGCAGACGCGTCGGCCTTAGGAGCCCTCCGGCCCCTGCGATGTGCCCGGAGCGTCAGAGTCCACGCGGCCGGGGCCGAGTAATACGCGCCTCACGCGCTCGGACTGCCGGCGCGGCCGATGCAGCGCCGATAGACTCAGACCGATGCCCGACCGCCCTCCTCGCACATCACTGGCAGACCTCGAAGCCGATCTCGATCCCGAGCTGAATCGCCGATGGATGAAGGCGTCGCTGGTGGCCGGGCTGATCGAGGACGACGTTCTCGTGTCTGCGCTGTCGATGCGGATTCAAGAAGCGGGACGGCTCGACCAATGGCTTCGACGCCGGGACGGTTGGTATGGCGACGCTTTCCGACGACAGGCCGAGGCGGACGAGAGTCGAGAGGTCGACTGGGAGCTGCAGCGATACTTCCACTTCTCGGTCTTATGGGTCCTCGATGTCTTCGAGCTTGCCCGCACGATTGACGTCGCGGGCGGCTTGCCGTTGACGCCACCGGCCAGGGCCGCCTTGAAGTCGCTGCGTAAGCACCTCGCGTCGATCCGCGCTCCGCTCGCGAAGTTCCAGCGCGCCGGCGAACGCGACAGCTTTATGGCTTGGCCCGTCCTCGTCTACGGCTCTGGCGCCGGCTGGAACGTCGGCGGCGATGAGCCCGAGATCGTCAGCCGCCAGAGATTGGGCGATGAGTTCCTCGAGTTCCTCGAGGCGGCCGTGGGCGGCACCGCAACCTAGAACGGCA
>DASUFJ010000125.1:0-48207 GCA_036274575.1 Candidatus Limnocylindria bacterium | reverse complement strand
GAGACCGGCCTCTGGCAGCACTGGTCCGGGCACGTCGTCGTGACTCGCTACCAGGCCTCGGACAAGTTCGAGTACTTCGCCGTCCGCAACGGCGTCGGCATCTTCGACACCTCGCCGCTCTACAAGTACCGCATCGCGGGGCGCGACGCCGAGCGGTTCCTCTGCGGCATGCTGGCGCGCGACATCCGCCGCTGCCCGCCGTGGAACGCCCAGTACACGACCTGGCTGGACGACCGCGGGTTCGTCCTGGAGGACGGCGTCATCCAGCACCGCGAGGGGCATGAGTTCCTCCTCACCGCCGCCGAACCGAACTTCGCCTGGTTCGCCGATCGCGTCGGCCGCCTGGACGTCACGGTCGAGGAGGTCAGCCTGGCCATCGGGACCCTGGCGCTCCAGGGGCCGCGCTCGCGCGACCTGCTGGCGCGGCTGGTGCCGTCGGTGGGTGAGCTGCCCTTCTTCGGCATCACCACGGGCCAGATCGGCGGCCGGCCGGTCACCGTGAGCCGGACGGGGTACACCGGCGACCTCGGCTACGAGATCTGGGTCGAGACGCCCGATGCGCTCACCGTCTGGGACGCCGTCTGGGACGCGGCGGAGGGCCACGGCATGCTGGCGTACGGGATGGGCGCCCTCTACATGCTGCGCATCGAGGCGGGACTCCTGCTCCTGGGCGCCGACTTCGACTCCAGCCGCTTTGCCTTCAACGACGCGCATCGGTCCACCCCGCTGGAGCTCGGTTGGGCTTGGATGTTCAAGGGCCTGGAGGAGGACGGCCGTCCCTTCATCGGTCGCAGGGCGCTCGAACGCGAACGCGCCGAGAAGAGCAGCCGCTGGCGGATGGTGGGCCTCGTGGTCGACTGGGAGGATTACGACCGGGCCTACACCCAGGCCGGCCTCATTCCGCCCAAGGATCATCGGCCGGTGCACGAGGACTGGATGGTGTACGACGCCGATCGCTCACGGGTCGGCTACGCGACCAGCATCATGTATTCGCCGGTCCTGCAGCAGCACATCGCGCTGGCCCGCGTGCGACCCGACCTGGCCAAGCCCGGCACCCGCGTCTTCCTGGAGTTCACCGTGGACCACCATTACGAGCAGGTGGCGGCGCACGTCGCGCGACTGCCCCTCTACAACCCCGAGCGCAAGACCGCCTGATGGACCGATACGACGCGGTCGTCATCGGCGGCGGCCACAACGGCCTCGTCAACGGTGCCTACCTAGCCAAGGGCGGGCTGAAGACGCTGATCCTCGAACGGCGGGACCTGGTCGGCGGCGCGGCGATCACCGAGGAGCTGCAGCCCGGCTTCTGGTTCACGACCTTCAGCTACGCGCTCAGCCTGCTGCGGCCGCAGATCATCCACGAGCTGGAGCTCACCAAGCACGGCTTCATGCCGCTCCTGATGTCGACGCGCTTCGCGCCGGGCGAGGATGGCGACCACCTGCTCTTCACGCGCGACCACGATGAGAACCTGCGCGAGATCATCCGCCACTCACCGCACGACGCCGATGCCTACGACCAGTACGGCCACGACCTCGATCGCGTCTGCCAGGCCATCAAGCCGCTGCTCGACACCATCCCGCCCGACATCTTCAGCGACGACCCCGAGGAGCTGGTGAAGCTCGCGGCGCTCGGCTCGCGGCTACGCTCGCTGGACAAGCGCACGCTGCACAACGCCGTCCGGCTGCTCACGGGCAGCGCCGCCGATTTCCTGGACGACTACTTCGAGTCGGAGCTGCTCAAGGGCTGGTTCGCGTCGTCGGGGATCGTCGGCTCCAAGGTCGGACCGCGCTCTCAGGGCAGTGGCCTCGTGCTGCTGTTCCACTCCCTGGGCGAGCACGACGGCACGTTCGGCGCGTGGGCCTTCCACAAGGGCGGCAACGGCGGCTTCACCCAGGTGCTGGCGCGCGCCGCTCAGGCCTTCGGAGCCGAGATCCGGCTCGAGGCACCCGTGGAACGCGTCATGACGCGCGACGGCGAGGCGACCGGCGTGGCGCTCGCCGACGGCACCGAGATCGGGGCCGACATCGTGGTCAGCGCGCTCGACCCGCGGCGCACGTTCCTGGAGCTGGTCGACCCGCGGGAGCTGCCGGACGACCTGGTGGAGGACATCCGACGCCTGAAGTTCCAGGGCGTCAGCTCGAAGGTGAACTTCGCCCTGTCCGGCCTGCCGACCCATCCGACCCTCGGCAACGGGCCGGAGCTGTTCCGCGGCTTCCTCAACATCGGCCCGTCGATCGACTTTCTGGAGCGTGCCTTCGACGCGGCGAAGTACGGCTGGTACAGCGAGCACCCGTACATCGACGGCGCCATCCAGTCGACCATCGATCCCGACATGGCGCCGCCGGGCAAGCACGTCATGTCGTGCTTCGTGCAGTACACCCCGTATCACCTGCGCGAATCCGACTGGGACGCGGAGCGCGAGCCGATGGCCGATCGCGTGCAGGCCACGCTCGAGCGCTTCTTCCCCGGCTTCGGCGACCTCGTCCTGCACCGCGAGGTCGTCACGCCGCTCGACATCGAGCGCACGGTCGGCCTGAGCGAGGGGAACATCTTCGCCGGCGAGTTCCTCGCGCCGCAGATGTTCTTCTTCCGCCCGGCACCCGGCTGGTCGCAGTACCGCACGCCGATCGCCGGCTACTACCAGTGCGGCTCGGGCACCCACCCCGGCGGCTGCGTGATGGGAGCGCCCGGCCGCCTGGCGGCCGGGCAGATCCTGGGCGACCGGCAGCGCGCCGCCGGCGACTGAGCGTCGCTAGCGCGCCACGGCAAGGCGGCGGTAGTCCGAGGCGTACCACAGCAGCGGCTCGGAGTCCTCCCGGAATCCAGCCGCGACGATCTCGCCCAGGAAGATGACGTGGTCGCCGCCGTCGTGGTGCTGGGTCAGGCGGCAGTCGAAGTAGGCGAGGGCGCCCTCCAGGATCGGTGAGCCGGTCTCGGCCTCGTGCCACGGCGCATCACAGAAGCGGGTGAGCTTGGTGGCCGTGGTCGGCTGGGCGAAGCACTCGGCCAGCCCCTGCTGGTCGGCGGCGAGGACGCTCACGGCGAAGGCATGCGAGCCGACGATCGCCGCATGCGTCTCCGCCTTGCGCGCGATGCTCGCCATGAGCACCGGGGGGTCGATGCTGATGCTGGCGATGGCGTTGGCCGTCATCCCGGCCAGCAGCGGCCCCTGGCGCGCGGCGACGACGGTGACGCCGGTCGCGAAGTGGCCGAGCATGTCGCGAATGCGGCGCCGCTCCTGCTCATCCATCGGTCAGGTGGCCGCGACGCCGGCCAGCCGGAAGATGGCGACGAAGAGGCGGAAGAAGGCGTCACCGTCCGGCGCGCCGAAGGCGACCGTTCGAGGGCCGGCGCGCTTCACGCCGGGCAGGACCGCGGCGTGCGCGGCCATGCCGGGGAGGCGGAAGTCGACCTCGCCCTCGAGCGGCAGCTTCGGCTGGTACGGCTTCATCTTGCCCAGCCGGCGGATGGCCGATGCCATCCCGGCGCGGATCTCGTCCTGCGCCGCAAGCGGCGCCATCGACTCGGCGACGCTGTAGCCGATCGCGCGCTTCACGACGACGCGCTCCGCCCACGGCAGGAGCTCCTCCACCTCGGTCGCGAGGGCATCGTCTCCCGCGACGAGGATGACCGGCACGCCGAAATGGCCGAGGCGGATGGCGTTGATGGCCGCCTCGTTGTGGCGGACCCCGTGGACCCGCAGCTCCTGGATCGTCGCCGACGAGTAGGTGTGGGCGATGACGCCGTCCATGCTGCCGGCGCCGGCGTGGTAGCCGACGAATGCGGCGCCGTCGAAATCGCCGTCGCCCTCCCCGCCGATGCCCTGGGTCATGCTCAGCGGCTTGTCGCCGACGATGAGCCGCGAGCCGGCGATGAGGTCCTCCGCTCGCAGGTTGCGCATCTGCCAGTGGCTGTCGTTGACCACGACCTCGGTGGCGCCCTGGTTGAGCGCCGCCTCGATGGCCGCGTTCGCCTCCCCGGCCATGAGCCCGCGGCTGCGGTCATAGTCGGCGCGGTCGACCGACGGCCCGAAGCTCACCTGGTGGGGGTGCGCCACGCCGGCCAGACCCTCCATGTCGACCGAGAGATAGATCCGCATCGGTCAGTCTCCAACCATCAGCGATACCGCTCGAGCTTCTCGAGCACGGCGCTCGTGGCGGCCCAGTCGTCGCCGGTCGGGGTCTCGCCGCGGTGGAGGTGGAACAGCGGCACCGAGTTCCAGCACGGTCCGTCGACGCGTGGCAGATGGATGCCGATGTCGCCGAGATCGAGCTTCGCGACCAGGGTCGCGCCACGCTCTCCGCCGCGGGCGAGGGCGCGCTCGACGACGTCGGCGAACTCGTCGGGCCCGCCGAACTCGACGCCGATGCGCATCGCGGCCAGCCCGCTGTCCGGTGGGCGGACGCGTCCGTCGGTCACCCGAGCAGTCCGGTGAGCCAGGTGAACGTCACCGCCGAACCGATGACGGCGAAGGCCACGACGATGAACAGCAGGACGCCGCCGATGAGCGTGGCCCACAGCGGGACGTCCTCCTGGGCCATCGGGCGCTGCTCGGGCGGGAGCTCGGCCAGCGAGCCGGCGCCCAGCCAGACGGCCAGCGCATCGCCGTCGATGCGGACCTCGACCTCGTCGTCGAGCGGCATGACCACGAGCCGCTCGCCGCCCGCCAGCTTATCGGTCGTCAGGAGCGCGCGGCTGCGGGTCGCGGGCTCCGTCTCGCGAACCAGGACCGCGTGATCTCCGGCCGCGGCGAGCGGGACCGCCTCGAGCCGGCCGGCGCGGCCGATCGGCAGGCTGGTGGGGCTCGCCTCGGGCTCCATGCGGCCGATGGTATCAGTCTGTCCCGCTGGCGCTCCGCCTTCGGCATCGCCTATCGTGGCGCCCCATGGCGGCTCCCGACCCGCTCGCCGACCACCCCTTCAGCTTCCACGCCCGCGCCGACGGCACGATCGTCATCCGCTACCACGCGGCACCGGTGACGCTCCTGCGCGGGAGGGCGGCGGATCGGTTCACGGCTCGGATGGCGAAGGCCGATGCGGACGCGGCGCAGCAGGTCATGGCGCGGGCCACCGGCCAGTTCAAGCGCGGAAACGAGCGAACCGCGAAGCGCTAGGCCCTTTCGGCCGTCCCGCGACGGCGGCCGAGATCGACGAATGTCGTACGGATGCCCGGCAGGGCAGCCGATGGCCGCTGCGCCAGCGCCGCTACGCCACTCGCTTCGTCTTCTTGCTGACGTAGTCGACGAGCACGTACTCGCCCAGGTGCTCCGGCTCCACGTAGAAGGCCCGGCCGCGGTTGATGCGCGACATGAGGTCGACGAACTCGGACAGGTACCGCGATCGCTCGAGCATGAACGTGTTGATGACGATGCCCTCGCGGGTACATCGGCCCACCTCGCGCAGCGTCGACTGCACCGTGCGTAGCGTGGGCGGGTAGGCGAACTCGACCTGGCCGTCCTCGATGTGGGCCGTGGGCTCGCCATCGGTGATGACGACGATCTCCTTGTTGCCGCCACTGGATCGGCCCAACAGCTGCCGAGCGATGATCAGGGCGTGCTGCAGGTTCGTGCCGTACTCGAACTCGTACGGTGACAGGGTCGGGATCGTCTCCGGCTTGAGCTGGCGGGCGTAGTACGCGAAGCCGACGACGAAGAGCCGATCGCGCGGGTACTTCGTGTGGATCAGCGTGTGCAGCGCCATGGCGACCTTCTTCGCGGCGGATGAGCAGCCGCGCAGCAGCATCGAGCGGCTCATGTCGAGCAGGAGCACCGTCGAAGACAGCGTGGTCTCCTCGCTGCGCGCGACCTCGAAGTCCTCGGGACCGATGCGGACCGGCGTCCCCGGTCCGCGCCTGGCCATGGCGTTGAAGAGGGTGCGGTTGATGTCGACGGCGAAGGGATCGCCGAACTCGTAGGGCTTCGTCTCCTCCGTCGGCTCGCCGCCCCTGCCGGCGTGCGGCAGCGCGTGGCCGCCGAACCCCTCGCGGCGCAGGCGGCTGAAGATGTCGGTCAGCGCCCGCATGCCGAGCTTGCGGGCGGCGCGCGGGGTGAGCTCCAGCCGCCCGCCCTCGCGATCGAGGTACCCCGCCTCCTCGAGCGAGCGGGTGAGCTCGCGGAGCTGATCGAGGTCCTCGATCGCGTCGTCGCCGGCGAGGTCACGCAGCGCCTCGGGGTCGACGCGCTCGAGCGCGTCTGGGTCGCGCGCCGCCCCGAGCGCCTCCTCCATCGCGTCGTACTGCTGCTGGCGGTCGATCGCCGCCAGTGCGTCGGCCAGGCCCATGGGCTCGTCGCCCTCGAAGGGGTAGGACTCGCCGAACGGCAGGTCTGGCCGCGCCGCCTGGAGGTTGCCGGCCAGGCGGGCCATGTCGATCCGCAGCCGGTCGTCGCGCAGGAGATCGTCCATGAGCTCGCGCAGCTCGTCGCGCATCTGCGGGCTCATGCTGTTGAGCAGGCTGGCCATCTGCGATGCCTGCCGGTGGAGGTGCTCGATCAGCTCATCGGTGTTGCTGATGCCCGGCGGGAAGTATCCGCCGTGCTTGGCCATGAAGGCGTTGAAGTCGTCGGTCGTATCGGCGCCCGTGGCGTGCTTCTCGAGCAGGGTGTTGAGGTCGCGGACCATCTCGCGCACGCCGGCGAGGTCCTCCGGCGTGATGCCCTGGACCCCTTCCTTGAGCCCCTGGAAGTACGTCTGGAGCATCTGCTGCCGCAGCTCGTCGGTGAGTTCGTTGAAGGCATCGCGCGCGTCGTCGTCCATGAACTCGTAGTCGCGCAGGCCGTGGAGGCGTCCGCCAAGGTTGGGCGGAAGAGAGTCCAGTCGGTTCTCGCGCTGGCGCGCCGTGCGGCGCATGACCTGCTCCGCCATGCGGGCGGCGTCCTGCTCGGGCCCGGGCGGCGCGTCCAGGGCACGCTGCTCCGCCTCGTGGGTCCGCCGCTCGATCCCCTCGCGCTCCTGGCGCAGGATGTCCTCCAGCCGCTGGCTGACGTCGTCGAGGACGTCGTCCAGGTTCGCCCGTTCCAGCTCCTCCTGGCGACGCGCGCGCAGCCGCTCCATGATCCGCCGCAACCCCGGAATGTCGCCGCCGCGCGTTCCGCGGAGGCCGCGCTGCATCAGGCGCTGGAGGGCGCGGCGGACGTCGCCCTCGGCCAGGATGTCGTCGGAGAGCGCGTCGAGCACATCGTCGGCATCGAAGGCCGGCAGCTGCTGCGTGCCGTCCCAGCGGGAGTATCGGTACAGGCTCATCGGTGGCGTCAGCCTAGGCCGATCGAGTGGCTCCGTCCACGGAAGCCGCCCGGCGGGACCGATAGATCGGGCACCGCGGTGCATCGGCCGATCTCGCGCCGCGAATCCACCGATCAATCGGGCACGGATTGACCCAACGACCGCCCAGCGCCCGCCCCAGGCCAATCCGTGCCCGATCCATCGGTCGAAACGGCGCTCGGAACGGCGCCGAGCGCTGGGCTGCCCGATGTATCGGTCTAGATGGTCGCCAGGTCGCTCAGCAGGAGCTCTCGGTCCTCGTCCTCGACGATCAATGCGCCGAGCTCGCGGGCCCGACCGAGCGCCTCCTCGACGGCCGCGCGGTCGCCGTCAACGGCAGACGCGCGAGCGATGGCCTCCCACGCGAACGCGATGTCCCAGTCTCCGATCCCATGTTCTTCGCACAGGGCGAGGCACCGCCGCGCGTGCCACAGGGAAGGCTCCGCGCGACGGAGCAGCGCGTAGACGCGCGAGCACTGCCACTCGCCGCGAGCGAGGTTCTGCGGCTTGCCGACCTCGCCCCAGTGATAGCGCGAGGCATGGGCGGCGTGGATCATCTCGTCGTCCTGCATCGGCGTGCGATCCGGCGTCTCGATCAGCGTCCAGACGTGGTTGAAGAGGTCGACGGCGAGCTGGCGGTGGTCGTCAAGGTCAGTGGGCGCCGAAGGTGCGGGGGTGCTCATGAGAGATTCCTCGTGGTCGATGGTGCGATTGAGCCAATGGACCTGGCGCTGGAGGCGGGCCTCGAGGGCCTGGAGGCGGGACCGATGCGACGCGAGCAGCCGTCGCCGCTCGTCGAGATCGGCGCCGAGAATGGCTCGGATGCCGGGGATCGCGATGTCGAGCTCCCGGAGCCGCCCGATGAGTCGCGCATCCTCGAGCTGCGAACGCGCATACGACCGATACGACGTCGCCGCGTCCACGACGGCAGGCTCCAGGAGCCCCACCTCGTGGTAGTGCCGCAGCGCGCCGATGCTCAGCCCGCTGAGCCTCGCGAAACGACCGATCGCGAGAAGCTCGTCCACGTCGGTCATGCTGGAGCCTCGGGCAGGTCGAGAGTCAAGCACCGTCCAGATCCGGCAACGGAATCGGCTCGGGCGGCACGCCGGCCGGGTCGGCGAGGCGGAGGGCGAACCAGGCGACGTCGTGCCAGGCGTCGAACTTGAAGCCGACCCGCTCGTAGAGCGCCGTTCGCCGCATGCCGATCCCCTCGTGGAGGGCGACACTCGACGGATTGGGAAGGGCGATCCCGGCGTAGACGTTGACGAAGCCCTGGCGCCTCAGGATCGCGAGCAGCTCGTCGTACAGCGCACGGCCGACACCCATACCTCGACGCTCGGATGCGACGTAGACCGAGATGTTCACCGACCACCGGTAGCCGGGCCTCTCCTGGTGCGGCGCGGCGTAGGCGTATCCGAGCACGGCGTCACCGTCCTCGAACACCAGCCACGGCGTCCGCGCCAGGACGGATCGCATCCGGTCGCGTATCGTCTCCGCCGCGGGCGCGATCTCTTCGAAGGTGGCGATCGTCGTGTCCACGGCGGCCGCGTAAATGGCCGCCACGGCGACCGCATCGCGGTCGGGGTCGGCGAGGCGCACGGGCATGCGCGACACGGTAGTCGACCGAGCGCTCGGCACGCGGCGTGCTGCACGGATCGACCATGAGCACGAACGACATCCACGGCATCGAGGAAGGCTGGTCGGTGAAGTCGGCCGACGGCGAACACATCGGGTCCGTCGAGGAGACGACCGAGACATACATCCTCGTGAAGTCCGGCCTGCTGAACGCGACACATCGGTACCTTCCCTCCGCGGTCCTCGAGCACGTTCGGCCCGAGGTGAAGGAGATCGGCATCTCACTCGTGAAGGAGGAGGTCGAGACCGGCGACTGGACCGCCATCCCGACCGAGCTGCCTCGCAGCGAGGGAGCGCCACTCAACGAGGACGCGTACGAGGAGACCGATCCCATCGCCGCGGGCACCGTCCGCGATCCGGACAAGCCGACCCAAGTCTGAGGATCTCACCGCGCGCAGGCGTCATCTGGGGCATCCGCTACATCGCGGGCAACGCGATCGACTCAGCCACCGAGGTGGGCGAATGGGACTGGGCGATCGACACGATCGTTGACCTCGAGCCGCTCATGACCGAGACGGCCGAACGCATCTGGTTCTCCTCCTTCGGGAACGTCATCCGCGCCTATCGCGGCGAGGACGTCGAGGCGGAGGCACGAGCGATCTACGAAGAGTCGCTCGCCTTCGACGATCCCCAGTATCGAGGCGTGGGCGCTTCGAGCCTCGTCGTGAGCAGCCTCGTGAACGGCCGCTTCGACGAGGTGCGTCGACTCTCTGAAGAGTTCATCGACCAACCGGGGGGCGTCGAGGCGGTGCCCTACCTCGTGCGGGCCGCGATCTGGAACGGGGACCTCGCGACGGCGCGCGAGGCGCGGCCGCGGTTCACCGAGTTCGGTGCCGGCCGCCGGCAGGACGCCCTCCTCGCCACGATGGACGGAGGGATCGCGGCGCTGGACGGTCGCACCGACGAGGCGCGCGCACGGTTCTCCGATGCGCGGCGCCTGCACGCCGAGATGGGCACCCTCCTGTGGCTCGGCGTGACGGACCTCGACATCGTGATCACCGGCGCGATGGAGCCCGACGAGCGGCGCCAGGCCGCCGAGGAGGCGCGCGAGATCTTCACCCGGCTCAGGGCCAAGGCTCTGCTCGACAAGCTGAACGCCGCGCTCACCGAGTCCGCATCGAGAACGCGGACCGAGACGCCCGCCACGGCGCGCACCGAGGAGGGAATCGGCCAGGAAGCGTGACGTCGTGACTGTCGTCCCGCCGCTTCCCGGCGCTCCCGTGGGTTCGCGCCGGAGCGAGCAACCGCCCGCCCGAGCCCTCGATGGCGGCATCGATGTTGCAGCTCCCTTAGCCGTACGCAAAAGGGAAAGTGAACGATGCAGCGAACCACCAGCGTGATGGACATCTACGCCTATCCCGACCAGTCGTGGTCGGCGATGAACCTTGCCGGTTTCTCGGTCGAGGCCACCGACGGCGAGGTCGGGACCGTTGACGACGACGCCTATCAGATCGGGACCGATGCACTCCTCGTGAACACCGGCCCGTGGATCTTCGGCAAGGGCGTGCTGCTCCCGGCCGGCCTCATCAGCCGGATCGACGAGATGGATCGCAAGATCTTCGTCAACCTCACCAAGGACCAGATCAAGAACGCGCCGGAGGTCGACGAGACGAACTGGCGCGACCAGGGCTATCGCGACAGGCTCGGCGGGTACTACACCGCGAACCGTCCGGCCGGCCCCGACTATGGGGCGACGACCGACACGACCGTTCGCTGACGCATCCTCCACGGACGGCCGCCGCGTTCTCCGGAACGCGGCGGCCGTTCCTTACCCGCCTAGTGCAGGCGCGATCCCCCGTCGGGCCCCTCGTCGCCGCCGTCGTCGCTCCCTTCCCGCAGGAAGCGCTCGATGTCGGCGATGAGCTCGTTCCCGGCGGGCAGCTTCGACTCGTCGGCCAGGAGCTCGAGGCGTTCGACGTGGGCGCGCGTGTCCTCGTCGCTGGCCGTCGCCGCGTCCAGGAGGTTCCGTCGCTCCAGGGCGCGCGTCGCCAGCTGGCCGATCGGCGGCTCCACCCCGAGATGCCGTCCGACCGCCGTCAACAGCGCGATCGACGCGGCCGGGTAGGTGGCGTTGACGTAATGCGGGACCTGCGCGAAGAAGCCGACGGCCGGGATCCCGTTCGTCGAGGCGGCGAGCTCGAGGACCGACAGCGCCGCTGATGGCACCCGCAGCAGGCCGTCGGGTCCCTGCCGGATGCCATCGGGCAGAAGGCCCGAAGCCGATGCGGTCGCCAGGATCGGCACCGGGCGCGTGTGCGGCACGGCCGCCGGGATCGCCCCCAGGCTGACCCAGCTCACGACGCCCAGCCGTTTCGCCACTTCCATGACGTCGGAGGTGAGCGCCCGCCATCGGTAGTCGGGCTCCGGACCGGTGAGCACCAGCAGGTCTCGCTCTCCGACCCGAGCCGAACGCAGCTCGAGGCTCGGCCAGCCGAGCTTCACCGGTCGCCCGTCGAGGATGTCGAGCGTCGGCCGGCGCGCGCGATAGTCGTAGATCGCATCGGTGTCGAAGGTGGCGACCAGGCCGCCACCCTCCGCCAGCTGTGCCGCGGCCGTCGTGCCCGCCGCACCGGCGTCGACCCAGCCCTCGAGCGCCGCGACGAGCACCGGGGTGTCGAGCTCGGGCGCATCCTCCAGCCGATAGATCGACATGGCGGACAGGATAGGCTCATGCGGCCTCGCGGTCCGGCGGCGGGTTTGGCCGGCGGCGCACAATCATGCGACCGATGCCGAAGAAGCAGCCCAGGGCCAAGGCCGCGGCCGACCACGACGCGCTCTCGCGCCAGGGCGCCGGCGAGTATCGCACCGGCGACGATCGGTTCGCGGTGCGCCAGGCCGATGTCGGCTGGTTCGTCGTCGATCTCGAGCGCACCAACGAGTTTGGCCAGGAGCTGATCCACGGGCCGTACGCGACGCTGAAGGCGGCGAAGGGCGCGCTGCCGGACGCCCGCAGCGCCGAGGCACCCAGGGCGCCGCGGCGTCCCAGGCCATCCGCGAAGGCCGGGGCGCCTGAGCCGGAACCGCCGAAGCCGAAGAGCTGGATCGACGAGCTCAAGCCGGCCGAGGCGCGAGAGGTGCGCCGGCTCATCGCGGTGCTCGAGCGTGAGGGCGTGGAGGATGCCGAGGACCTCGTCCGCCGCGACCGCGACGGCCTCCTGCCGGCGATTGCCACCCGACTCATCGAGCGCCGGCTCGAGGCGCTGGCCGGCGCCGGGGCCGATGATCCCAAGGCGCTCCTGCGCCACGCCGCGGAAGTCCTCAGCGCCGAGGGCGCGAAGTCCCGCGATCCGCTGCCCGGCTGGGTCCTCGTCGAGGTGCCGGCCGGAGAGGACGCACCGAAGCAGCGGCGGATCGACCTCCGGCGATGAGCGAGGTCCGCCTCGCGACCCACGCCGAGATCCCGACCCTCGCCGCCGTGCTCGCGCGCGCCTTCGCCAACGACCCGTTCTATCGGTACCTGGCGGGCGACGCGCCGGAACGGAGCCAGCGCATGCGCGACGGATGGAGCGCGTTGCTGCGCCATGCGTCGGCCGATCTGCGCGCGACCTATACGACCGACGACCATGCCGGCGTCGCGCTCTGGCAGCCTCCCGGCACCCTGGGTCCGAGCTTCATCGACAGCCTGCGCCTCCTTCCCGCCATGTCCCGCCTGGCGGGTGGATTCGGCCACCTGCGCGAGGTCTCGCGCGCGATGTCGTTCCTCGAGGAGCGCCGCCAGCGTCACGCGCCCGGGTCGCACTACTACCTCGCCGCCCTGGGGGTCGAGCCCGAGCGCCAGGGCGAGGGCATCGGCACCGCCCTCGTCCAGCCCGCGCTCGCCCTCGCCGATGCGGATTCGCTTCCCGCCTACCTCGAGACCGCCACCGGCCGCAACGTCCTCCTCTACGAGCGCCTCGGCTTCGCCGTCGTCGAGGAGCTCACCCTTCCGGACACCGACGTCCACGGTTGGCTCATGCTCCGCCGTCCTGGTCCGGCCGCCCGGTGAGCGCTCGTGCATGAGGTTCACGCATCGGCCAACGAAGGCCCCTCGCCGGGCTGCCGGGTGCCCACACTGTGCAGCCGGTGCACAAATCCGCCGCTGAGGACGGCCGAATCGGTGTCTGCGTGGCCGTTGAGTGCACCACGTGAACGGTCGACACGCCGATCGCCCCGACCTCCGCGCGCCCGCTGCCCGCTCGTCGAGCGACCAAGCGTCCCACCGATGAACCGGACTTTCGGGGCATGAGAGGGCGCCCGTGGCCGCTGATACGGTGCTCGCGGACCAACGGTCCGAGAACAACCGATGAAACGTGCCTTCCTGACCCTCGTGGCGATCGTCGCCCTTCTGCTGCCCGCAGGGCCGGTTCTGGCTGCCAGCTGCAAGGGGAACTCGCACGAGCCGACGTTGACGAACGGCGCCGCGACGCCGGGCTCGGGGGTCGCCCCCGCATCGGTCACCTTCCGCGTGCGGTATGCGGATACCGGCGGCTGCATCCCGACGTACGTGTCGGTCGAGATCGCCGGTGTCGGGACCCTGCCGATGAGCACCGCCGAGACCGACCTGATCGGCGGCGTGACCTACCTTCGCACCGTCGCCCTGTCGGCCGGCAACCACGCCTACTCGTTCGTCGCGCGCAGCGGAGCGGGGGGCGGCGACAAGACGGTCACGCTGGACAGCGTGAGCCCGTCCAGCGTCCAGATCACGGCGCCGACGCCGAAGCCCACCCCCAACCCGACGCCAAAGCCCACTCCCAGGCCGACGCCCAAGCCGACGCGGAAGCCAACCCCCGCGCCCACCGCCGCTCCCGCGGCGCAGGCTCCGGTCGCACCGGCGGCCCCGGCCACGACGCCCAGCGCGAAGGCGACATCGGCCCCGAAGTCCACGCCCGCGCCAAGCAGCAGCCCCGAGCCGGCATCGGCCTCTCCGTCCACCGATGGCGTCCCGCCGGCCGCGCCGGAAGCCCCGCCCAAGGGTGCGCCGGACGGGAGCAGCGCCCCGAGTGGCAAGGCGGCCGGATTCGCCGGCGGCCTCGAGGGAACGCTCAACGACCTCCTGCGGATCACCGGCGTGGTCGCCGTCGCGGCCATGGTGCTGCTGTGGCTACTCATCCGCCAGCGCCGCCGGGATGAGCCGGCAACGGCAGCCGCGGCCCTGGCCGCCGCCGCGCCAACGGCGACGGCAACGACCCCGGAAGCGGCCGCCGAGGCGGCCTCCGTTGCGCCGGTCACCCCGCTCCCGCCGATGCGCGAGCTGATCCCGCCGGTCGACCCCACGCTCCTCGATGACGACGGCGATCGGGTCCAGCCGCGGGCGGACGAGGCGAACACGCCGAGGTGGCTGCGGCAGAGCCTGCGCGAGGCGCGCTTCGCGGATCATCGGTACCGCGAGCGGGGCTGGGCCGACCCCCTCGACAACTGATCCGGGGAGAAGGACCGAGCTACGAGACCGGCAGGCGCATGGTGAACGTGCTGCCGCCACCCTCCTCCGACTCGACGGTCAGGTCGCCGCCCACCTGGCGCAGCAGGTCCCGCGCTCCGGCCAGCCCCAGCCCCAGGCCGCGCAGCCCGGTCGTGTTCGACGCCCGCTGGTAGGGGCTGAACACGAGCTCGAGCTCCCCCGCCGGAATCCCGATGCCGTGGTCCTCGACCGAGACCGTCGCTTCCGTGCCGTCACCGCACACGCGAATCGTCACCTCGCCACCGTCGGGGCTGTACTTCACCGCGTTCTCGACGAGGTTGTTGAGGACGCGCTGTATCCGCGACTGGTCCCAGATGCCGCGGACCTCGCCGTCAGCCTCGACGCGGATGCGGTGCGCCGCCGTCTGGCGCTGGTGCTCGCCGGCCACCTCGTGCGCCATGCTCGTCAGGTCGATGTCCTCGAGTCGGAGAGGCAGCGGCTGGCCGGAGTGGAGCATCGTGACGTCCATCAGCTCGTCCACCAGCCGCGCGAGACTGCCCGTCGTGCGCACCGCGTTCGCGAGGTTCCGCCCGAGCCCCGACTCGGCGGGAATCTCCATCCGTGCCAGCTTGCGCTGCGCGAGCTCGAGATTGCCCAGGATTGCACCCAGCGGCGTCCGCATATCGTGCGAGGCCATCGCCAGAAAGTCATCGCGCAGGCGAATCGAGTCCTGCGCATCCCGCAGCAGCCGCGCGTTGTCCAGCGCCAGGGCCGCTCGACGCGCCAGCTCCTCCAGGAACGGCAGCTCCTCGGCCGAGTACGGCGCGCCGGCCCGCGAGCGGACCAGGGACAACGCCCCGAGGACCTGGCCACGCGCGATGAGCGGCAGGATCGCCGCCGATCCCAGTCCCAGGCTCCGAAGCAGCGACGCGTGCTCATCGTCGACGGCGGCGCGCGACAGCATCTCGTCCTTGATCTCCGGCACCAGCTGGGCCTGACGCGTGCGCATCGCATCCGCGACCGGTCCGCGCTCGGGGTCCGGCGGGTAACGCGATTCGAGCTCCTCGGCCAGCGCCCGCTTCTCCGCGTCGGGGTGGGCGACCGCCACGCGCCGGACGCCATCGACCTCGAAGACATCGACCACGCACCAGTCGGCCAGGATGGGCACGGAGGCTTCGGCCAGGGACTGGAGGGCGGCCGCGTAGTCGTCCGATGCGGTCAGCACCGCGCCGGTCTCGGCCAGTGCCCGCAGCTGACCCTCGGTGCGCTTCAGGTCGGTGATGTCGTGGAAGACGTTGACGACGAAGCGAACCACGCCGTCCTTCAGGACCGGCGTGGCCTGGACGAGAGACCAGCGAATCTCGGGACGGCCGTCGATCCGAAAGCCGACCACGACCTCGTCCTCGGGCTCTCCCTGGAGGGCACGACGTCCGGGGAGGTCATCGAGCGTGAGGACCCGCCCATCCTTGCCGATCAGCTCATAGCGGCCGAGGATCTCGGCGATCGGCGCGGCCGTGAGCTCGGCGGGGGACGAGAAGCCCATCTGGCGGGCGGCGGCGTCATTCGCGTAAACGAGAGCCCCATCCGGGGCCTGCACGGTGACGCCGTCGCCGGCTGATCGAAGCACCTCGTGCAGGTCGGAAGAGCTGCCGGTCCAGCCGTCCGCATCGGTCACTTCATCACCGTGTTCGACGCGCACGCCTCACCGATGACCGACACGAGATGGTCGATGCTGACCGGCTTCTGGAGCCACCAGCGCGCGCCGATGTGGTTCGCCTCGTCCGCAACCCGGACGTGGGCGGCGACGATGACGAAGGGCAGCGTGCGCCATGCCTCGTTCTGCCGCAGCCGATCCGCGAACTCCCAGCCGTCCATGCGCGGCATCCGGAGGTCGAGCACCGCGACGCAGGGCATCAGGCCCCCCTCGAGCAGCTCCATGGCCTCGACCCCGTCGCTGGCCGTCGTGACCTCCCAGCCCTCGTCGCGGAGCACATCGGCATAGATCTCCCGCAGGTCGTTGTCATCCTCCACGATGAGCACCTGCCGTCGATCGTTCACCTGGGCTCCCGTTCTCGTGCGGGTATCGGCGGATGTACGCACGAACCCCTGCCGACATGGGCCCGCAGTGTGGGCTTCAGCAACATGCGTGCCGCACGGATCCGGCCGCTGCCGGCGGGCGCAAGCCTGGACGTTGCCGGGCGCGTGACAATCGGATATCGCAGTTCGCCTCCCCGAGCCCCGACAAGGAGCCACCTATGTCCGATGAGCGCCCACCATCCTCCGCCCCGCCCGGCCCGATCACCTCGCTCGATGATCCTCGCGTCATCCAGATCCTGAGCACTGAGCACTGGAGCCTGCTGTCGGCCCGCTCGCTCGCCTACAACGAGGCCTTCACGCGCGGAGGAATGTTCCTCACCTTCCTCTCGATGTCCTTCGTGGCCCTCGCTCTGCTGGCCCAGGGCATGTCGTTCGGCGACGAATTCCTCGTCATTGCGGCCGTCGTCCTGGCCTTCGACTTCGTCATCGGCCTGCTCACCTACTTCCGCATCAGCGGTGCGAACGTCGACGACCTGCGCGCGGTACACGGCATGGCCCGCATCCGGCATGGCTACACGCAGATCGCGCCCGTCGCCATCCCGTACTTCACGACCGCGACGTACGACGACCCGAGCTCCATCGTCGAGATCTACGGCACGCCCACGCGGAGCGGGATCCCCGTGCTGGCCTACGGGCTCACGACGTCGGGCGGGATGGTTGGCCTCATCACCGCGATGGTCGGCGGCGTCCTCGTCGGCGTCGTGAGCCTGATCTTCGGCATCGGCGGAGATGTTGCCGTGTGGATCGGGCTCGTCGGCGCCGTCGTCATCTTCGCGTTGATCGCGCTGGCCACCGTCGGCTCGGTTCCGCGCCACCAGGACAGCCTCAAGGTCCTCTTCCCTCGGCCCGATTCAGAGGGCTCCTGACCGGCACCCCGACCAGTGAGCGGCAACGGCGCTAGGCCGTGACCTCCGTCTGGTCCGCGGCTTCCGACGGTGCCCGACCCGGCTTTGCGGGCGGCTCCGCCGCTCTGGCACGCCCCAGCAGCGTCAGCAGCGGGGCCGCGCCCAGCCGCTCGAACGTCGCCGCTGCCTCGTCTGCGGCTGCGCGCGCCTCGGTCGTGGATGTGCCGAGCATCGTCACAAGGTTGAGAGCACAGATCGCGGCCTCCAACTCGAAGCCGATCTCACGCCAGCGGCGTATCGACTCGAGGTACGTCCGCAGGGCGTCCTGCTTGCGGCCGTCCAGGGTGGCGAGCCCGGCCTCGGCCTCGCGCCGCATGGCGGTGATCGAGCGGCCGCGCAGCCCGTCCATGGCTTCCATCGCCCGCTCGATGGCCGCTCGATCGCCGACCCACGTCGCGGCCCGAGCCGCGGTGAGCAGCGACGTCGAGTCGGGTGCGATGTTCATCTCCGCCGACTGCCGCGCCAGGTCGAGGGCGGCCGCCGAATCGCCACGCGCGAGGGCGACGATTGCCTTGACCTCCAGCGCTGCCGCCGGTGCCTGCGCCTCGGTCATCTCCGCCGTGAGGCGGCAGACACGATCTATCTCCGCCGCCACGTCCTCGCCCCGCAGGCCGCGGATTTCGGCCAGCCGCATCTGCGCAGCCAGGTCGGTCTCGAGCTGGGCGGCCGCTTCAAGCTGGGGATCTGCCCACTCCCAATCGCCCATCCGTATGGCAAATTCCGCGGCATTGCCGAGCAGGTAGAACGCGTAGCCCCGCATGCCGAGGTGCTGGCTCATCTCGACACCCTCGCGAGCCACCCGGTACCCGAGCTGGGGATCCTCGCCCGCGGTCGCGTAGGAGAGGTTGACCCGCCCGCGCAGCTCGAGGTCCGGGAATCCGTAGGCCTTCGCTGACTCGACCGCTCCGGTGAGCGTCGCGATCGCCTCGGTGATCCGAGCCATGCCGGCGAGAACCGCTCCCCGCGTCACGAGCAGCGCGAGGACCTCGTGCGTCAGCTCGAGCCGTTCGGCCACGGGCAGCGTGGCGTCGACCAGGGTGATGCACTCGTCTCCGCGCATCGTGAGCAGATAGGCGCGGGCCAGCTCGGCGCAGAGGCGAACGTATGGCTCCGTTTCGACGAGATCGCGGTATTCCTCGCGTGCCGGCTCGAGCAGCTGAACCTCGTCCTCGATCCTCCCCTGCGCGCTGATGGCCTGGCTGTACGACGTGAGGGCCTGAAGGACGCCATCCCGATCGTCGGCCGCACGCATGAGCTCGAGCCCGCGCTCCGCATGCTGAATGGGTTCGTCGACCCTGCCGGAATTCAAGAGGTCATCGGTCGCGGCGATGTGCAGCTGCGCCTGTTCGACCGGGTCGGAGGTGACCTCCAGCGCCAGCTCCAGGAACCGCACCGCCTGTCCGAACGACCCGAGCGACCGTGCCCGCTCGGCCGCCCCACGCAGGGCGACGCGGGCCTGCGCGGCAACGGCGTCACCTTCGGGACCCTCCGGCTGCGCCTTGTAGGCCGCGACGTAGTGCTCGGCCAGGGCGCCGGCGATGCCCTCGTCGTCCTGCGCCTCGAAGTACCGGGCGGCCGCGATGTGGAGCCGGCGCCGATCGCCCCGCGCGAGCGTTCCGTACGCCACCTCGCGGACCAGCGACTGGACGAAGCCGTACTGTCCCTGCTCCGGCGACAGCGGATCGGCCTCGAGGCTGAGCATCTCGCGGCGGACGAGGTCCCGCAGCCTCGCGGCGATCTCGTCGGGATTCAGGCCGCTGACCGCGCCGAGCGCCTCTAGGCTGAACGTCTTGCCGATGACCGCCGCGGCCTGGAGCAGCGAGCGGTCGCCAGCATCCAGGGCGTCGAGCCGCGAGGCGATGAGGGCGTGGAGTGAAGCCGGCACCGACAGCTCGGAGAGGTCACCCGCCGGGCGGAAGACGCCGCCCTCGGGGACGACGAGCCCTTCGGCCAGCATCATCCGAACGGTCTCGACCGCGTAGAGCGGGATTCCCTCGGCCCGCTCGAGGACCCGCTCGACCACGGGATCCGGGAGACCGGGGACCAGGCCGGCAAGCAGCTGCCGCATCTCGTCCGCCGTGAGTGGCTCGAGGACGAGCGAGGCGAAGTTGCGGCGCCCGGCGCCCCAGTCGCGGCGGCGGTCGAGGAGCTCGGGGCGGGCGAGGGTGATGATGTAGATCGGTCGGTCGCGCGACCACTCCAGGATGTGGTCGATGAAGTCGAGCTGCCCGTCATCGGCCCATTGGAGATCCTCGAAGACGAGGATGACGACGCCGTGCTCGGCGAGCCGCTCGAAGAAGACGCGCCACGCGGCGAACAGCGACTCGTGGTCGGGGCGATCACCCGCATCGGCCGCCTCAAGGCCGAGCAGCTGAAGCAGCCGCGGCTCGATCCAGCGGCGCTCCGACTCATCGGTCACCCACTCGGCGACCATCGCCCCCACCTTCGCGCGGGCTGCCGCGGGGTCGTCCGACTCGAGGATGCCGGCTCGTCCGCGGATCATCTCCGCCAGCGCCCAGAAGCTGATCCCTTCCCCGTACGCCGGCGATCGGCCCTGGTGCCAGTACACGACCTCGGTGACGCCGTCGATGTACTTCAGGAACTCCCACACCAGCCGGCTCTTGCCGATGCCGCCCTGGCCGATGATCGAGACGATCCGTGGGCGCTTCTCGGCTCCGGTCGCCACATGGAAGTCCTTGAGCATCCGCAGCTCGGGTCCGCGTCCCACGAACGGCGCCTCGAGCTGCTCGTTGCGACCGATGCCGCCGCGTCGGGCCACGACGCGGATGGCGCGGTATGCCGGAACCGGGGCCGTCTTTCCCTTGAGCAGCTGCTCACCGGCCGGCTCGAAGGCGACGGCCCCCGCCGCGGCCTGCATCGTCGCGTCACCGACGAGGACCGTCCCCGGCGGCGCGACGGACTGAAGGCGGCTCGCCGTGTTCACGAGGTCGCCGGCCACCATCCCCTGGTTCGTCGCTCCCAGCGTGACGGCCGCCTCGCCGGTGAGGACCGCGGCCCGCAGCTGGAGGTCGGCGCTGATCTCGGCGCCCATGCCGCGCACGGCCTCGACGAGATCGAGCGCGGCGCGGACGGCGCGCTCGGCGTCGTCCTCGAACGCGGTCGGCGCACCCCACACGGCCATGACCGCGTCGCCGATGAACTTCTCGACCGTCCCGCCGTACGCGCCGATGATCTGCCCGGCCGTGTCGAAGTACCTGCTGAGCAGGTCGCGCACGGCCTCGGCGTCGCGCGCTTCCGACAGCGCGGTGAACCCCACCAGGTCGGCGAAGAGGACGGAGACGAGCCGACGCTCGGCCACGGGCACCGAAGCCGCCGGCGCCGACTGGGCGGCATTGGCTCGGAGGTCCGTGCCGCATTCACCGCAGAACTTGTCGCTGGCCGCGTTCGGCGTGCCGCAGTTCGGGCACGCGACGGCCAGGGGCGATCCGCACTCGCCGCAGAACTTCCGCTCGGGCTCGTTTGCCGTTCCGCAGACCGGGCAGTTCACGCTCAACTCCACTCGGGGCCGTGGGGAGTATCAGCGGACGCGAGGTACCGGTCAACGACCGGCGCTACGAAGAGGCCGCCAGCTCGCGTGTGAGCCCCATCACCTCGCCGTAGTCCCACACGTCGATGGGCGGCGGCTCGATCCCCAGAGAGGTGAGCGCGGTGCAGATCTGGCTGCGGTGGTCCGTGCCGTGATGGATGACCTGGGCGAGCCGGATGCCCTTTGGGGCGCCGAAGCTGGAGCCATCCTCTCGCTGGACCGTGACCATCTCGCTCGGATCGGGGTTGGCCGTGAGGAGCTCGGGCCACAACTCGCGATTGCGCTCCATCACCGATCGCAGCTCGACCACGCCCATCCCGGCCTCTTCGACCCTGGGGTGCCGCCCACCGCTCAGGCGGTTGAGGTATCCGGCATCTGAGGCCACGAGATGGCGCATCGTCTCGAGGATCGACCCGTAGGTGCCCGGCAGGGTCGTCTCGAGCTGCTCATCGGTCAGCTCGGAGCAGGCATCCAGGAGCCGCAGGGTGGCCCACACGTGATGGGCCAAGGCGTCGTCGAGCAGGGTGGTCATGGCGGCCTCTCACAGGGTCGGCGTGAGATCGTGCCAAGCGTTGTCACGCCGAGGTTGTGACAGTCTGACACCACCGGCCCGGAGCCGGCACGTTCGCACGTGACAACCGCGACCGAATCAGCGCGATCGTTCTTCGTCGGGATCGGTCTTCGGTGCCCGCTGGGCGGCCGAGTGCGCGACCGCGAACGCGCGACTCTCGTCGTGGTACTCGTCCAGCGCGCTGTTGAACGCCTTCAGGAACGCGTGCTTCTGGTGCGTCGAGTACTGGTCGACCTGCTCCTCGGGAAGGTCCGAGATCTTCGAGTACGGCATGCCGGCCACTCACGCATCACGCGTGCCGCCCCGGCGCGCGTCCTGCCAACGTCGCGGGTGGAGACGCCCGCCACTCAGCGCGAGGCGGCCTTGAGCTTCCGCCACCCGCCGGCGCGGTTATTCGCGATGATCTGCTCGAAGTAGCGCTTGAGGGCGCGACGATCGATCGTGTCGCCCTCGTAGATCGCGATCTGGCGGCCGGTCTCGTTGCCGTGGCCGTGGGTCACGATCCCATCCGGGTCCGGCACGATCCCGCCGTCGTAGAGGAAGACGTTGACGTGGTCCTTCGTCGCCTGCAGCGCTGCGACGTTGCCCTCGAGCACGAAGTACGGCTGCACCGTGCGCTTGATCGTCTCGACGAGCTCGGGATCGGCGTCGTGGAGGATGGAGCGCACCTCCTGGCAGATCCCCCGCTGCCACGCCGGAAGCCCCGCGATGTAGGCGTCGACGCGCGGATCGGCTTCGTACGACATGTAACTGGCGCGAATCGAGCCTACGCGGCGGCTCGTCGCACGTGATTGGTCAGGAACTCCTCCCACGTGACGCGGCCCACGGCGTGGTCGGGGGCCAGCACAGCGCCTTCGCGGATGGCGCGTGCCGCGCTGCCGGGCATCGGAATCTGGACGATCGGTCGCGACTTGTCAGCCGCCTCCAGGTACGAGCGGAAGAGCTCGTCCATGCCGTAGACGCGTGGCCCGGCGATGTCCTCCACCAGGCCCGCGGGCTCACCGAGCGCCAGCTCGACCAGCCGGTCCGCCACCTCGCCGCTGTCGACCGGCTGGAAGCGGAAGCCGCTGGGCAGCGGCACGATCGGCAGCCTGGCGGCGGCGTCCGCCACCTTCACGATGAGGTCGTAGAACTGGGTGGCGTGGAGCGTCGTCCACGGAACGCTCGAGGCCTCGAGCACGCGCTCCGCGCCGAGCTTCGAGTCGAAGTAGCCGAACATCGCGTGGTTGAGGCCCTTCGCCGCCGGCACGCGCTCGTCGCCGACGACCGAGATGTAGACGATGTGGCGCACGCCGGCCGTGGCGGCGGAATCGACGAGGTGGCGGGCCTTCATGTCGTCGCCCTTCTGGCCGCCGGCGCAGTGCACGATCGTGTCGACACCCTCGACGGCATCGTCGATCCCCTCGCCCGTCGCCAGGTCGCCGACGGCCACCTCGACGCCGGGCGGTGCGGAGCCATCGTGCCGGCTGAGGATCCGAACATTCCGGCCTGCCGCCAGGAGGCGGTCGACGACGAGCCGACCGAGGGTGCCTCGGCCGCCGGTAACGAGGATCGGCTTCGAAGAGGGTTTGCGTTTCGCAGTCATGGATGAGGTCTCCCAGTGTCGCGTGTGTCTCAGTTTCCCTGTCACCTGCATGACACTGGCCGCGACGCGAATGTGACCGCCGGTTGGCGTCCAAGCATCGGTATGCATGGTTGAGATTGACGCCGGTGCTTTCTGCCCTACGGTTGAGCGATGCGATCGGCTGAAGGATCGGAGCACCTGGACCGATGATCATCAAGGGGTCAGGGACGAAGGACAGTCCATGGGAGCTGAAGACGGCGCCCGGCACGAGCGACTACACGATGTACCGCGACGTTTCCGCGGATCCGCCGCAGCTCGTGTGCCAGGTCGGCTCGACGAGGCTCGCCTACCACGCAAGCGCCATCGACGACCTTCACGCCTGGCTGAAGCAACAGGCTGACTGGGTCCCGCTCGGCGCGACCGATGAGCAGAAGGAGGCGCCGGCCGGCACGGTCGAGGCCTGGGGCCGCGACCCGTCGAACCCGAAGGGCGGCTGGTACGGCCTCCGCAAGGGCTACCGCGGCCGGTTCGGGATGTACCTTCCGCCGCTGCTCGAGGCGCTGGGACTGGCCGAGCTGGAGCACAACCCGCGCAATAACCGGATCCGCGCGATCTGAGGCTTCAGGCGCAGCGCCTCGAGGATCAGCGGCGCCAGAGGCGGAGTCTGGTCCCGGCGTTGGATTCGTGCGTCGCCGATGAGTCGCGCCATGCGGCTGCGTCTCTATCCACGACAGCGTGTGGAGGAGCACCGATGCAAACGAAGAACCTTGCGGAGCTCTACGAGCTCGATCCGATCCCCTGGTCCCGTGCGCTGGAGAAGCTCGAGAAGAGCCAGCCACAGCCCAGCGGCACGACGTTCCTGGCCACGACACGCCCGGACGGCCGGCCGCACCTCGCGGGCATCGGCGCGGTCTGGGACGACGGGAAGGTGTACATCGTCAGCGGTCCGGAGACGCGCAAGAGCCGCAACCTGGCGGAGAACTCGAGCTGCGCCGTGGCCATGTCGTTCGACGGCATGGATCTCGTCATCGAGGGCACCGTCGAGCGAGTGACCGATGACGCGACCCTCCACCGGCTCGCGAAGCGCTACGCCGATACCGGCTGGCCGGCGATGGTCCAGGAGGGCGCCTTCACCTACGACTACAGCGCGCCGAGCGCCGGTCCACCGCCCTGGTACCTGTACGAGATGACCCCGGTCCAGGCATTCGGCGTCGCATCGGCCGAGCCGCACGGCGCCACCCGCTGGCGCTTCCTCGGCTGACGGGCCGCGAGGGGCAGCTCGAGACCCTGAAGGTCAGGGGTCGACGAACCGCTCCCTCAGGTAGGCGTGGAGTGGAGCTGCCAGCCGAGCGGGAGCGCCATCGTCCGCCACCGTCGGCGCATGGGCCGCGTCGACCGGGTGTCCGTCTGCTGGGCGGCCTCGATCATGACCGATGACACCCGCCGGTAGGCATCGGCCCACGCGATGGCGGTCTCATGGGTGAATGCGTCGCCCAGCCCCTCCTCCAGGGTGCCGATGAGTGCCCGGCCGACGCTGGCGTAGTGATCGATCCCGACGCCGTATCCGGCATGTCGCCGGCCGAGTGCCTGAAGCTCGGGGGTGATGCCGTCGAGTCGGTCGATGTAGCGCACCACGACCGCGAACATCTGCATCAGCGCCCGGCGCTGGGTGTCCATGTCGGTGTAGCCGAAGAGCGGACGGACGGTGGGATCGGACTCGAAGAGGCGGTCGTAGAACATCGTCGCCGCGTCGTCGGCGATCGGCTCGACAGCATTCCAGCTCGTTCGGATGAGCTGCTGCTGAGCTGGGGTCATCGGGGTCTCCTGGGGCAGACTACGTTCAGGGCGCTCGGCGCACTGATGGCCGCCGCCTACACAAGGCTCGTCGACTGCACCGACAAACTCACCGGCCGATGCGCCACGCCCCTCATTGGACATTCGTCGCGCCGTGGCGACGGCGACGGGCCGCCATCGGTCCGACTGTCTGGATGAGCCGATCGACCTCGCGGCGCCCCCGCGGATACGCGACGGCGATGACCCGGGTAGCGCCCGCGCCGAAGTAGCGATCGAGGCCGGCGTCGATGTCCGTCGGTCCGCCAGCCACGACGATCGAGCGCGCCAGGCCCTCGCCGACGGCTGCGGTCGCAGCATGGCGATCGCCGGCCTGCATGAGGCCGTGGACGTGACGGATCTCCTCGTGGCGGTGGGCCGGCTGGGTGTCGAGCATCTTCAGCGATGCGCGGAGACGGTGGGCGACCATCGCCCGGGCCTGATCGAGCGCGACGGCCGGATCGTGGGCGAGCGAGCAGGTCACGAGCGCGGTGACCTCGAGCGCGTCGGGATCTCGCCCGGCTCCCGCGGCGGCTGATCGGAAGGCGGGCAGAGCCACGTCGGAGATGTACTCCGGGCTGACGACGTTGATGATCAGCCCGTCGGCGACCTCGCCGGCGAGCGCCACGATCCGCGGCCGCTCCCCGGCGATGTGGATCGGGATGGACGGCCGCAGCGGGTCGAAGGCCAGGCGGGTGTGGACGCCGTGGAAGACCGGTCCGTCATGGGTAAAGGCCTCGCCGCTGAGCGCCTTGCGGAGAAAGGCGACGTACTCGCGCAGGCGAGCCAACGGCCGCTCGATCGGAATGCCGTGGCCAAGGTCGTTCCATGGATGATGACCGACGCTGAGGCCGAGCATCAGACGGCCGCCCGATAACTCGTCCAGCGTGGCGGCGGCCATGGCGAGCTGCATCGCCGAGCGGTTGAAGACGTTGACGATCGCCGTGCCCAGGCGGATCCGGCTCGTGTGCTGGCCAATGGCCGAGAGCACCGTGAACGCGTCGAAGCCGACGTCCTCGTTCGTCCAGAGACTCTCGAAGCCCGCCTCCTCCGCGGACCGGGCGAGCGAGATCATGTCGGCGCCGGTCATCGCGAAGCGCCGACCCTCGTGCTTGAGGTCGAGGCCGATGGGCCGGGCCACTACGAGTCAGGCGGCCGGCACGGCGAGCTCGGCGGCCTCGGCCACGCGGGCCATCATCTCGTTGAGCTGCTCGACGCTGTGCGCGATGAACTTGAGCTCGAAGTGCTGCGCGCCGGCATCGGCGTAGGCGTTGACCTGCTCGACGAAATCATCCGGGCCGCCGACTATGCACACCTCGAGTCCCTTCTCGAGCGTCTCGAACTTGCCCTCCAGCGAGCGCCGCGCGATCGAGATCGCCTCGTCACGCGTGTCGGCGACGCACACGTAGGTCTCGTAGCCGGTGACCAGCGCTTCGGTTCGGCCCTGCTCGGAGGTCAGTTCGCCCAGGCGCTGCACGAACCCGCGATAGATGTCCACCGGCTGGTAGACGGTCATCCAGCCATCGGCGAACCGCGCCGCCCGCTTCAGGCCCGGCTCGCTCGAGCCCGTGACCCAGAGGCCCAGGCGCTGCGGCTTCGGCAGGAACGTTCCGTCGGTGAACGTCACCGTCTCCCCCGAGACGCTGACTGGCTGATCGCCGTCGAGGATGGCGCGCACGGCGGCGAGGTACTCGTTCGTCAGCTTCCCGCGGCGCTCGAAGGGGACTCCCATGACTTCGAAATCGCCGCGAATGGCGCCGATGGCAAGGGCGACGACCAGCCGCCCGCCGCTCAGGCGGTCGATCGTGGCGAGCTGCTTGGCGAGGATCCGTGGATCGCGCAGCGGCACGACCAGACCGGCGATTCCCACACCGATGTTGGACGTGTGACCGCTCAGCCACGCCGCGCTGCTCAGGCTCTCGAAGAAGTTCGGGTCTTGGTCCTGGCACGCCTCCAGAGAGCCGGTGGCGAAGTGGGTCAGCTTCTCCTGCGGCCACGAGACGTGGTCGTGGACCCAGACCCGGTCGTAGCCGAGCCGCTCGGCCAGGTCGGAGGTAGACGCCAGCGCATCGGCCTCCGCGAACGGTCCGGAGTTCGGCAGGCGAACGCCGATGCGCACTTCGTCAACTGGCAATCCAAGCTACCTCCCCGCCGGTCGCGACGCTGCCGTGCAGCATCTTGCGCAGGATGAATCCGTCGACGGGCGAGGCCAGTTTCTCGACCGACTGGCCGAACAGGTCACTGATCTCGGCGATCGGCTGGCCGGCGGTCACCTCGTCCTCGAGCTCCACCAGCCAACTTAGGGGGCCGCCCGCCATCGCGTGGACCAGGGTGATCGTGCGAAAGGCACGCTGATCCGACGGCGCCTCGACCTCACCCTGCTCCATGCCGAGGTGGCGGAGGACGTTATGGACGCCTCGCGTGCCGATAGGCAGGAAGGACTTCGTCACACGGCGCGACTCCCCCATCTCGGCCGAGAAGGAGGGAACCCCCGCGGCGTCGGCCTGGCTGCGCAGGCTGCGCGTCATGTCGCTGGTGCCGAGCTTCTGGCCGCGGCCTTTGTAATAGAGGTACGGCGCGCCAAACGCCTTGGCTGCGCTCTCGCGTCGCTCGAGGGTGCCACTCTCGTCGTCGTCGGGGTCGATGTACACGAACGGCGCGATCGTGCAGCCGTCGAGCGCCGAGTGCAGGTCGAGGGCCAAGTCCGCCTGCGACACGAACTCGCGGAAGAGGACGTCGACGATCCGCTCGGTCATCAGGCCGCCGGCAGAGCCGGGGAACACGCGATTGGCGTCGATCGGTCCGCGCTCCTCGGTGACGGCGCCACGCGTGCGCGAGCGGTGGGCGGGCGGGTTGGCGAGCGGCACCGAGGCGAGCGTTCCGCTGAGCTGCGCCGGATCGAGCGAGCGGAGCACGCGGCGGCAAATGTCGATGCCGGTGAGCTCGTCGCCGTGCAGCCCGGCCTGGAGATAGAGCGTTGGTCCCTCGTGGCGGCCGCGGATGACCGCCACCGGGATCTCGACGGCCGAACCATCGGCGTAGGAGCCGATTGGGACGCGTGCCGTTGTCCGCGTTCCCGGCTCAGCACTGACCCCGAGGAAGCTCATGCCTCGGCAGCGACGGTCTCAGAGGCCGTAACGGGAAACTGCGCGTCGAGATCTGCGATGAGCTCGTCGATGGAGATGACGTCCGCGAACTTGCTGTTCATGTCGAACAAGTTCGCGCGATGGCTGGTCGGGAACCGATCGAATACGCACTCGTACGGGATCGTGATGCTGAAGTTGTAGCTGAACGCGTCGTAGACCGATGCGCGCACGCAGCCGCTCGTGGTCGTGCCGGCCACGAGCAGGTGGTCGACCCCGAACATCTGGAGGTGGCTCAGCAGGGGGGTGCCGAAGAAGACGGACGGCTTCGTCTTCTCGATGATGATCTCGCCTTCGCGTGGCGCGATCTCATCGGGGTACTCGTGGCCCTCGACGGCGGCGTCGCCTTCATGGCCGACCCGCCGGTTCTTCCTGCGCCGGCTGCCACGCAGCTCCGGCGGCAGCAGCTGGGCGCGCGTGAAGAACACGGGAAAGCCGCGGCCGCGACCCGCCTCCAGCAGGCGCTGGATCGAAGGGATCGACTCCCAGGCATACGGGCCGCAGGACTGGCGAAAGCGGCGGACCGAGGTCAGGTGATCTTCGCCCTCGTAGCCCGTGAAGGCACGGATGGCGTCGATGATGAGGACGGCGGGCCGCTCGCCCAGCCCGGCCCGCGCGCCGTAGCCACCGGCCTCCCAGGTCGCGAGCTCATCGTCCCCGTACAGGCCGTCCCACGGGCGGTGCGGCCGATCGGCGCCGTTGGAATCCACGCTCGGAACGCTCCTCTCTGGAGTGAAGGTTGCCGCCGAGGGCCTGTCGGAGGTCTACAGGCCCTCGGCCAGGGGTCAGGCTCAGTAGCCCTCGATGCCGATCGCCTTCTGGAAGCCAAGCTCAGCGAGCTGGTCGACGAAGTCGTTCGTGCACGCATCGGCTGCGTTCACGTCAGCGATGTCCGGGTTCTCCGGCAGCAGCGTCTGCTTGGCGAAGTCCATCACCACCGGGTCGCACTTGCCGTCCAAGGGCCTCCACGGCTCGGTGAGCACCGCGTCCAGTTCGGCGGTCGCGTCCTCGAGCGGGATCTCCTCGGCGTCGGCCAGGCACTGCGCCGCCGTGTCGTGGTTCTCCGGCTGCATCCAGTCGTGGTTCGCCTTGGTGTACATGGCGACCAGGTCGAGCACGGTGTTCGGGTACTGGTCCACGAAGTCGGTGAGGAAGGTCAGGCTGGTGCGGGGGTTGCCACCTTCGCCGGCCTGCACCTCGTCGGCGAGCCGAACCAGGATGTTCAGGCCCAGGCCGGACAGCTCGTCCTCCTGAGTCGCGTCGTTCATCGACGCGGTGACGCTGCCGGCCTCGAGGGCGGCGAGACGCGCAGCGTCGTTGCCGACCTGGGTGATCGTCACGTCGTCGGTCGTGAGCCCCAGGACGCTGAGTGCCAGGAGCGCACCGGCATGCGACTGCGAGCCGAAGCTCGAGATCGCTATCGAGCCGCCCTTAAGGTCGTCGGCGGTCTTGATGTCCGGCTGCGAGTACAGGTTGTCCGTGAGGTTGTCGCGGGTGATGTAGGCCATGATCATCGGGCTGTCGGTCGCAAGCGAGGCGATGGCCGGGCCGCCGGAGTTGTCCCCCACGTCGACCTGCTCGGCGAGCAGCGCCTGCGCCGCCGCGGAGCCGCCATCGAAGGACAGCCACTCGATATTCAGGCCGAACTCCTCCGGCATGCCGGTGCATTCGGCGTAGATCGTGTGCATCGTGTTGGCCGACGGGCTGCCCGAGTTGCCGAGCTTGATGTCGGTCTTCTCGGGAGCAGGAAGCTGGATGCCGGCGACCACCGGACCGGCCGCGCCGGTTCCCCCGGAACCGGCCGGCTCCGAGGCTGGGGTCGAGCTGCCCGGCGACGAGCAGGCCGCCAGGGCCAGGCTGAACGCGCCGATCAGCGCGAGGAAGCGACGGGGACGGGTCGCACCCATGGGTTTCCTCCAACGAGTCTGCGGATGGCCGTTCGCGCGGAAGCGCGTTCAACGGTATACATTAGCATACGGCGCAAGCGAAGGGTCAGTTCACGAGCTCTGGCGGGCGCCGCAGATGATCGTCGGACTCGCGCTGGAAGGCCGATGCAACCGCCAGAAGCAGGCCGTCCGACCCCCGTGGACCGATGAGCTGGAGCGCCACCGGCATCCCGTCGTCCGACAGCCCGCACGGGATCGACACGCCCGGCACCCCGGCCAGGTTCCCGGCCGCCCGCAGCAGGTCCGACAGCTTCGTCGCATCCCGCGGCGGTCGCTCGGTGTCGAGCCGCGGCGCGATGTCTGTCCGTGAGGCAGAGGCGATGAGGTCCGTTTCGGCGAAGACCGCCTCGAAGGCTCGCCGCGCGGTGGGCATCAGGACCCGCACCGCCTCGAGGTAGTCCGCCGCCGGTGATTCGAGGCCGGCCCGCAGCGTGGCCAGCTGCCGCTCGTCGCTCATCCTGAAGTCGGACCTCCGGAGGTGGTCGCGGAGGCCGAAGCCGCCTTCGACGCGGACGATCTCCTCGAGCGCCTGGATATACGGGGCCGTTCGATCCATCTCGGTCGTGATGAGATTGGGAACGACCCGACGCAGAGTCTCGAATCCGTGCTCCAGGGCCGTGCGAATGCCGGGCGCGGCCTCGTCGAGCTCATGCGGCCCGACGGCCACACGCAACCGCGCGACGTCCGTCCGGGACGTCGTCTGCCGTGCGCCTATGGCGTCCAGGACGGTGGCAATCTCCTCAGCCGATCGGGCGAGAATGCCGACCTTGTCGAGCGACCATGAGAGCTCGAACGCGCCGGCCCGCGGGATGAGCCCGACGGTCGGGCGCAGGCCGGTGATGCCGGAGAAGGCCGCCGGACCGATGGTCGAGCCGCCGGTCTCGGTGCCCAGCGCATAGGGCACCAGGCCCGCTGCGACCGCGATCCCCGACCCGCTCGACGACCCGCCGGAGTAGTGCGCCGTATTCCATGGGTTACGTCCCTGGCCGTGCATCGAGGCACCCGGCGCGACCGGTTTGCCACCACCCGCGAACTCGGACATCGCCAGCTTCGCCGCCAGCACGGCGCCTCGACGGGTAAGGCGGCGGATGGCGGTCGCATCGGTCGCAAAGGTCTGGTCCGCGAACTCCGCAGAGCCCCAGGTCGTCGGTCCCCCACGCGCGGCGAAGAGGTCCTTGGCGCCGTACGGGATGCCACACAGGATGGGTGGGTCGTCGAGCCGCGCCAGGAGCCGGTCGGCCGCTATCGCGTCCTGGTGCGCGCGCTCCGGAAGGAGGCTGGCGATGGCGTTGTAACGCGGGCCGATCTCGCCGAGGGCGGCGACAGCGACGTCCGCAAGCTCGACGGCCGAGATCCGCTTCTCCTTGAGGTCCGTCGCGAGGTCGGAGACGGAGCGATAGCGATAGGCGCCCACTCAGCCGTGGACCTCGCGCCGCCACGCGTCGAAGCGGCGCTCGATCCGGCCGAGGATCTCGTTGAGGAGCACGCCGAACGCGGCGATGAGGATGATGCCGACGAAGACGCGCGCGGTCTGCAGCGTCGTGCCGGCGATGCTGATCATGAAGCCGAGGCCCTCGTTGGCCGAGATGAACTCGGCGCCGAGGACGCCGACGATGGCGCGTCCGGAGGCGAGCCGCAGGCCGGTCATGATGTACGGCACGCTGCCGGGCAGGACGATCGTGCGGAACGTCATGAGCCGGCTTGCCCCGTAGGTGCGCGCCACGGCCAGGAATCGGTCCTCGGTGGCGTGGACGCCGGCGATCGTGTTGAGCGCGACATAGATGATCACGCCGAGGAACACGACCCACACCTTGAAGACGAAACCGAGGCCGAACCAGAGGATGAAGATCGGCACGAACGCAAGGTCCGGCGCGGCGTAGACGAAGTTGAGCCACGGCACGGTGATGAGGCCCGCGCGGCGATACCAGCCCGCCGCCAGGCCCAAGAGGATTCCGATCACCGATGCCAGCGCGTAGCCGACCAGGAACACGCGCAGCGACGCCCAGATGTGCCGCCAGATATCGCCCTGGGCGAACTGGTTGACGAACGACTCCGCGACCGCCGTCGGCGAGCTGATGAGGATCGCCTTCACCAGGCCGAAGCGAACCGCCAGCTCCCACGGGATGAGGACGAGCAGGATCCCGACGATTCCCAGGATCAGACGCTGGTGCGCGAAGTACCAGCGGGCCGCTGCCCCGCGGGTGGGTCGCGAGGAGCTCTTCGATCGTTCGGCAGCCACGCCGGTCCGTACCGCCATCGCGCGCTAGTTGTCCGCGCCCGGCTCGCTGAGGCGCGAGGTCTGCATCGTGGCCCGCGCCTGCGACTCGATGAGCTGCCAGATCTGGTCCTCATAGCCCAGGAACGCATCGGTCCGCTTCACCGCCAGGCCGCGGGGGCGCGGGATGTCGATCCTGATGTCAGCGATGACCCGGCCGGGCCGCGCACTCATGACGATGACCCGGTCCGAGAGGTAGATCGCCTCGTTGATCTGGTGGGTGATGAAGAGCACCGTCTTCGACGTCTGCGCCCAGATGTCGAGCAGCTCGGCCTGCATCATCTCCCGCGTCTGGGCGTCGAGGGAGGCGAACGGCTCGTCCATGAGCAGCACCGCCGGGTCGACGACGAGCGCGCGCGCGAGGTTGGCGCGCTGCTGCATGCCGCCGGACAGCTCATACGGGTAGTGCTTGTCGAACCCGCTGAGACCGACCAGGTCGATGAACGGCTCGACCCGCTTGGCGATCTCCGCCTTCGGGACCTTCTTGCACTCGAGGCCGTAGCCGATGTTCCGCGCGACGGTGAACCACGGGAACAGCGACGCCTCCTGGAACACCATCGCCCGGTCGCCGGTGCTCTTGGTCAGCTCGCGGCCACGAAGCATGAGCTCGCCACCGGTCGGATCCAGCAGGCCGTTGACGATCTTCAGGAACGTCGTCTTCCCGCAGCCGCTGGGTCCGACGATGCTGACGAACTCGCCCGGCTCGATCGACAGCGTCACGTTGTCGATGGCGCGCACGATGGAACCGTCGCGGCGCTCGTACTCCATCTCGATATCGGTGGCCTGAAGCTCAGACGCCACGATGGTT
The DNA here is from genome assembly GCA_036274575.1 of Candidatus Limnocylindria bacterium. Lineage (GTDB taxonomy): Bacteria > Chloroflexota > Limnocylindria > QHBO01 > QHBO01 > JACDBZ01. Next base: position 15,252 of record DASUFJ010000125.1, on the reverse strand, counting down.
CACCTCCTCACCCTGACTCACGCCGATCCGACCCTCGGCTGCCATTTCTTGACGCGACGCTCGATGGCGCTGACGGCGGCGAAGGCCCCAAGGGCCAGCGCCGTGATGAAGAACGCGCCGAACAGCAACTTCGCGGTGTCGAGTTGCGCGCCCGCGCGGAAGACGAAGTTCCCAAGCCCATCCTCCGAGGTGAAGAACTCGGCGACCACGACGCCGCTCACCGCGCGGCCAATGCCCAGCTTCATCCCGACGAGAGCGAATGGCGCGACGCTGGGCAGGACGACGGACACGATCCGCCGATAGCCGCTGGCGCCGAAGCTCAATGACACGTCGTAGAGATTGCGGTCGACGGTACGCACCCCCAGGAACGTGTTGATCGCCACCGGGAAGAAGACGCCCAGGAACACGATGACCGCCTTCGACCAGAAGCCGAGTCCGACCCAGAGGACCACCAGCGGCAGGAGCGCCAGGCGTGGCGTCGCGTTGAACGCCGCCAGCCACGGCTCGAACATGAAGTGCAGCGGGCGATACCAGCCGGTCAGGAGTCCGAACGGGATGGCGAGCCCGACGCCCCACAGGTACCCGACGATGAACTCCTGGCCGCTGACCCAGGTGTCGTTCAGGAACTCAGGGGTGGCAATGTTCTCGGCGCCCGACGCCACAATGGCCGTCGGCGAGCTGAAGAAGAACGGGTTGATGAGGTTGAGCCGCGCCGCCGTCTCCCAGGCGACGATGAGGATGACGAACGAGGCCAGCGGCAGGAGCGTCGGCTCCAGGTACGCCATCCGACCCGCGCCGCGCGGGCGCAGCTTCGGGGCGGCGGTGTCGATCTGGGGGGCCTGCGTCGGCGTGATGGCCATCAGGAGACGGTCTCCGCCGCGGCGTGGCGTTCCTGCCACTTCGCGCGCTCGGCGTTGAACAGCACGCGGATCCCCGGATCCTCGTCCTCATACTCGATCTGGATCTTGCTCTTCACTTCATACCGATGGAGCACGTTTGCCACGTTCGCCTTGGTGAACGGATAGCGGAAGTTGCCATAGGAGATCGGTAGATATCGGCCCGGCGTGTCGCCGACGTTGAAGTGCTGGTGCCACTCCTGGTCGGCCGGGGAGTGGAGCATGCCGAATTTCCAATCGACGCGCCGAGGCTCCTCCCCCTCGCGCCAGTAGAGCGAGTATCCGGCGTCGCCGAGCTGGATGATGTGCACGCCCTCCCCGTGGATGTGGGCCTTCTTGTAGTCGCCGACGCCGACGGCCGAGATGTGAGCCCGCATCGTCGACTCGCCCATGACGAACTGGATGTTGGAGCTGCCCGCCCCGCGGTTCGGCGAGTCGACCAGGCGATCGAAGGTCAGTACGTCGGGGACCAGGGTCGTCTCCCACATGTGGCGCATCTCGCGCGTCGGGATGAAGACGCCCTCCCCCCGGTAGAAGCGCTGGTCGGTCCAGCGCTCCGGGAAGTGGCGATCGGTGTGGAAGACGTAGTCCTCGTCCCGGAATTGCTTCATTACCATCGGCAGGTTGCTGACGACGGCGATCCTGGCGCGCTCGCGGCCGCTCGAGTTGAAGAGCCGATATGGCGCGTTCATCGGCAGCGCGAAGAGGCTGGCCCTCCCCCACTCGAACGACAGCTGGCTGCCCTCCGGCGTCTCGAGCGCGGTGCTGCCCTGGCCGTCGATGACGAAATAGACCGCCTCGTACATGTGGCGAACCTGCTCCGTCGCGCCGCCTGGCGGGATGTCCAGCAGGTAGGTGGAGCAGAGGTCGCCGCGCGAGTGGACGTGGACGAAGGCGCCGTCGACCCCCATGCGTGGCCATGGGCCGGTGCCGGCGCTCTCGAGGTCAACCGCCACGTCCTCGACGACCGGCACGCCCTCATCGGCGACCCAGTTGAGGTAGGAATCGATCAGCCAGCGAATGCCGTCGTTGCCGTCCAAGTCAGCCATGGTAGCGACTCTGTGTGCCATTGTATACGAGGGACCAGTCTCAACCGAAGAACGCCAGACCGGCCGCCGCGCCGACCGCGACGATGAAGACTGGATGGAACCTGCCGTACAGGCTGGCGGCGAGGCCAACCACCGCGAGACCCAGCTGCCACCACGCCACCCCGTCCGGGCCGCCGGTCGACAGCAGCAGGTCGAGGCTGGTGGCGACGACGAGGCCCGAGGTCGTGAACGCAAGGCCCCTGATGAGCCCGTTCACCCGCCGGTGCGGCAGACGCGGACGCAGATACGACGACGCCGGAAGAATCACCAGTGGCGGCAGCGCGATCGCCAGCAGCGCGACGCCCCCACCGATCCAGCCGCCGGCGAGGTAGCCCAACGACACCATGTACAGGCCGCCGGGCCCAGTCGAGAGACGGCCGATGACCAGGCCGTCGACGATCTGCTGGTCGGTCAGGAGCCCGGTGCGCAGCAGGTCGGTGCGCAGCAGAGGCAGGCCGCTCTGGCCACCAAGGGAGAACGCCGAGGCCTTGAGGAAGATCCAGAAGAGGCCGATCGGGTCCATCCGCTACTGCTCGACCGTCTCCGGCGGGATCTCTGTCTGGCCCATGAAGGCCACACCGATGAGCGCCCCGGTGACGATGACGATGATCGTGGCCTCCGGGATGAGGAAGCCGGCGATCATCGCAGCCACGAAGAGCGCCGCGTCGGCTGCCGCTCCGGGCAGGACGGACCGGACCACCGAGCGCAGCATGATGGCCGAGATGCCGAGCATCATCCCGATCGTCACCGGTCCGACACCGGCGAGAGCCGCGGTCACGGCCGGGTCGTCGCGGATGAACTCGAAGCCCCCGGTCAGCGCGATGGTGATGATGGCCGACGGCACAAGCAGCCCGGCCATGGCGAGCAGAACGCCGCGCGCACCACCCAGCCGCTGGCCAAGGAGCGCGGCGAGCGCGGTGAGGTGATTCCCCGGCGATAGGCGCGACAGCGTCCATTCCTGAAAGAACTCGCGCTCCGTAAGCCAACCCCGGCCGACGATGATCGCGCGCATGAGGTAGAGCGTGCTGGGGCCGCCCCCCACCGACTGGGTCCCGGTCGTGATCCAGGCCCGGACCTGCTGCCAGAGCGTCGGCTTCGCCGGCTCCGCCTGCGGGATCGCGTCGGTGACCGCGTCGCTCATGACGCGATCCAGACGATCTCCGCGCCGGTGGAAACCGAGCCGAGCCGCATGGCCCGCAGGATGAAGCCATCCGCCGATGCCTCGATCCGCTCGACGCGGTCGCCGAAGACATCGACAATCTCGCCGATCTCCTGTCCCGCGGTCACGTCGTCGCCGAGATCGACGTCGAGGTGGAGCCCGCCGCCGTGCTCCGCGTGGACGAGGGTGATCTTCGAGAAGCGCCTCGCTGGTCCGCGATCCTCCGGCTCGCCGGCGAGCATGCCCATGGCGCGCATGACGTTGCTCACTCCTCGAACGCCATCCGGCACGCGCTCCCAGCTCACCCGTCGCGACTCGCCGACCTCGGCGCTGATCGTCAGGATCCCCGCGTCCTCCGCCTTGGCGGAGAAGCTGCGCGACAGGTCGCTCGTGCCCAGCCGAGCGTGCCGGTTCTTGTAGTAGGCGTACGGCGTGCCGTAGGCGAGTCCGTATTTCTCGCGGGCCTCGAGCGTCCCGCCCTCGTCGTCATCGGGGTCGATGTACACGAACGGTGCGATGTCACAGCCGTCGAGCGCGGAGTGGAGGTCGATCGTCAGATCGGCGTGGCGCGCGAACTGGTTGAGCAGCGCATCGGCGATGCGCTCCGTCAGCAGGCCGTGCGGGTTGCCGGGGAAGATGCGGTTGATGTCGATCAGCCAGCGCTCCTCGTGGAGGAAGCCGCGGGTCCGGGTCAGGAAGGACGGCAGGTTGGCGACCGGGACGGCCACGACTGTCCCGGAGATGTCCGACGGATCCATGGCCGCGATCGCGCCGCGGCAGATGGCGATGCCCGTCTGCTCGTCGCCGTGGATGCCGGCCTGGAGGTAGAGGGTCGGTCCGGGCTTGGCGCCACCGATGGTGACGACCGGAATCCCGATCGGCGACCCGTCCGACAGCTCACCGATGGAGACACGTTGGCGAATGACTTGCCCCGGGGTGACGGGAACGTCAAGAAACATCGATCAGGCACTCCCGAGGATGCGTGGCCGCTCGGCCGCGCCGTGCGGAAAGACGAGGGACTTGATGACGACGGGGACGACGTTGGCTGGGCGGATCTGCTCCCCGACGTCGACGAAGTCGAGATCGGCGAGCTCGATCCCATCGATGGCGATGACCGGGCCACCAACACCGATCTCCTCTCGCAGGATAGAGCCGATGCTGGCGCCGACATCGGCCTCGAGCACCACGATGAGCGGCGCGTCGCGTCGCTGGCTGGACCGATGCGCGCCGGCGATGCCTTCCGCCAGGGCACGCAGCTCGGCGTAGCGCGGCTCACCGACCCAGTCGACGGCGATGGCGATCGACTCGTCGCGGTCACCGAGGTCGAGCTGCCCGACCCGCCGCTCGATGTCACCGGCCACCGCATCCGCCGCGATGGGGTGGTCCGACGGAACCTCGATCGCCACGACCGGCACGTTGTGAATCGGAAGCCGGATATCGCCCGACAGGTGGATCGTGTTGCCCGACAGCTGGAGGGTGAACTGCGACGCGCCGATGACGGTCGCACGGATCCGTTCCGGCGCCGGCTCGACCGGGATCGCCAGCTGGTCGAAGCGCCGGCGCAGCGCCGCACCCAGTCGCGGTCCAAGGTCGCCGAGGCTGGCCGGCCCCTCGCCGGCCCCCAGGTACTCGGCCACGCCGCCCGACACGACGATCCGATCCGGCCGAGGCTCGGCCGGCAGGTCGCCGGCCAGCACGTCCGACGGAGGCCGACCCTCCGTGGCCGCCACGATCCGCCCGGCCACCGCATCCGCTATGTGATCCAGCGCGGCGTCTTCCACCACCGCGCCGGGCACGAGCTCGACGCCGACCTCGGCGGCGATGGCCGCGAGCGGTGGCTCGAGGCGCGTCACCGCCCCGCCCTCGCCGAGGACAAGCAGGCGGGCGCCGCCCCACATGGCCATCGTGCCGGCGACCTGACCCTCGACGCACAGCGCGTACTTCGTCGTTCCGCCACCGATGTCGACGTTGAGCACGACCTCGCCATCGGCCGAGCGCGCGACCGAGCCGGAGCCGTGGGCAGCCAGCAGTGCCTCGAGGTTGTGGCCCGCGGAGGCGCACACGAAGCGGCCGCCCTCATCGGCGAACAGGTCGGCGATGCGCCGGGCGTTCGCCCGCTCGAGGGCGACCCCGGTGAGGATCACGGCGCCGGCATCCACATCGTCACGGTTGAGTCCGGCCTGGCGGTAGGCATCGGTGAAGAAGGCCTCGAGCGCATCGGCGTCAATGAGGCCGTCCGGCTGGTAGGGCGTGAGCAGGATGTCCGACCGATGCAGCACCCGACGCTCGACCACGACGAAGCGGCTGGAGTAGCCCTGCGCCTGCCGCCGAAGGTGGAGGTGGCTGAAGATGAGGTGCGAGGTGGCCGATCCGACGTCGACGCCGACCGTGGTCAGCTCGACGTTGTCGACCTGCCAGATCGTGTCGGCTGTCTCCCGGTCGGCCTCGGCCTGCTGGTCCTCCTCGAGCTCGTGGTCGTGGTCGTGGAAGGGGTCGCCGGCGCTCATCGCGCGGCGGCGGTCTTCTCGAGGAATGCCTCCCGCTCGCGGTCGAACTGCTCGCGGATGGCCGGATCCTCGTCCTCGTAGTCGATCTGGAACTCGCTCTTCGTCGTGTAGGTGCGATCCACCATCCGCATCTTCTCCTTCAGGAACGGGTAGCGCATGCTGCCGAAGCCGATGGCCAGGTATCGCGCCGGGTCGTCGCTGACGTTGAAGTGCTGGTGCCACATCCCGAGTGGCGGCGAGTGGAGCGTGCCGTAGTGCCAGTCGATGCGGGTCGGCTCCTCGCCCTTGTTCCAGTACAGCGAGTAGCCCTCGCCGGACAGCTGGAAGATGTGATAGCCCTCGCCGTGGATGTGGGCCTTCTTGTAGCCGCCGACCGGGATCTCGGAGGCATGGGCGTGGAGGGTGCCATCGGCCAGGAGGAACATGATGTTGGTGCTGCCCTTGCCTCGCCCCGGTGACTCGCGCAGCTGGTCGAAGGTCAGCAGGTCCGGGACGAGGTTCGTCTCCCACATGTGCCGATGCTCCCGCGTCGGGATGAAGAGGCCTTCACCGCGCAGGAATTTCTCGTCGGTGATGCGCTCCTTGAAGTCGAAGGGCGTATCGAAGACGAACGTCTCGTTGCGGAAGAGCTTCATGAGCATTGGCAAATTCGAGACGCACGCCAGGCGAGCTCGCTGCTCGCCACTGGCATTGAAGTGTCGATACCGCACGTTCACCGGCAGCGAGAAGAGGCTGCCCCTCCCCCACTCGAACGTTCGCTTCGTGCCATCCAGCATCTCGAACGAGGTGCTGCCCCGGCCGTCAAGGACGTAGACCACTTCCTCGTAGAGGTGGCCGAGCTGTTCGGTGCTGCCGCCCGGCGGCAGGTCGACGAGGTGGAGGGTGCAGTAGTCGCCGCGGGCGTCGAGGTGGACGAAGGCCGCATTGGCACCGATTCGCGGCCAGAACCTCGTCTCCACGGTCATGAGATCGATCGCGAGCCCGCTGTGGATCGGCAGCTCCTGCCTGTCGAGCCACTCCTGGTAGCCGTCGATCTTCCAGCGAACGTCGTCCATCGGTCTCCTCTTGTTGTGGGCCGCCAGTGTACACAATTGTATGGAGATCGCGGGTCGCGTATATATCCCGCTGCTGGACCGATGCGGTCGCCGTCACGGCCCCTGCGTGGTTACTGTTGGCACGCTCTCACGCAGGAAGCGTGAGAACGCCCGGTCACTGCGCAAGCGCGGTGTATAGGGCCTATCGGCCCGCCAGCGGGTGCGGCGACGTCGCCATCGACGGGTCCATGAGGATGAGCTTGCGGCGCGTCATCTCCTCGACGCTGAATCGCCCACCTTCGCGACCGTGGCCGCTCTCCTTCGTGCCGCCGAACGGCAGGTGGTCCAGGCGGGTGTTCGACGATCGATTGATCATGACACCGCCCGCGACGATCCCGCGAGCGGCACGGAAGGCGACGTCCAACGACCGCGTGAAGATCGCCGACTGGAGGCCGAACGACGTTGCGTTGGCCGCGGCGATCGCCTCGTCGAGGTCGTCATACGGGAGGACCCCGACGACCGGTCCGAAGATCTCAGAAGAGCAGACGCGCATGGAGGGAATGACGCCCGAGAGCACGGTCGGCCAGACCAATGCCCCCTCGCGGCGCCCCCCGGAGACGATCGTGGCACCCTCCGCCACTGCCTCTCCTACCCACTGCTCCACGCGGGCGGCGTTCGGCTCGTCGACGAGCGTGCCGACGTCGGTCGAGGCGTCGAGCGGGTCGCCCACTCGGAGCGCATCGGTCTTAGCCTTGAGCAGGCCAACGAGCTCGTCGTGGATCGAGCGATGGGCGTAGATCCGCTGGACCGAGTTGCAGCTCTGCCCGGTGTTCGAGAACCCGCCGGCTACGAGCGCCCGAGCCGCCCAGTCGAGGTCGGCGTCGGCATGGACGATGTTCGGAGAGTTGCCGCCGAGCTCCAGGATGACCGGCTTGAGACCGGCGCTGGCGGCGATCGTGCGACCGGCCGAAACGCCTCCGGTGAACGAAACCGCGTCGACGCCGGGGTGCTCGACGAGCGCCGGCCCAACCTGTGAGCCGGGGAGAACGCTGATGGCCGCTCGTGGCACGCCGGCCTCCAGCAGCACCTCGGCGAGCTGGAACGCGCTCAACGGCGCATATGAGGAAGGCTTGACTATGACAGCGTTGCCGGCCGCGAACGCCGCGGCGACCTTGTGCATCGCGAGGTTGAAAGGCGCGTTGAACGGACTGATCGCCGCGATGAGGCCTAACGGCTCACGGATCACGAGCGTCCAGAGGCCTTCCCCGCCTGGGATCGCGTCCGCCGGCTCGACATCACCCCCCAGCGTCTCGGCGGCGGTCGCGGCAGCTCGCAAGGTGTAGGCCGACCGATCCGCCTCGCGGCGCGTGTCCTTTAGCGCCTTTCCGGTCTGGCGGCTGACGGTCGTCGCGATCTCCTCCTTCCGTGACCGCACGATGTCCGCCGCGCGACGGAGGATGTCGGCGCGAGCGTGCGCCGGAATGTCGGCGACCTCTTGGGCACCATCCCTTCCGTACGCGATCGCGTCGGCTACGACGTCGGCGGACGCTACGTGAACGTCGGTGATCGGTTCGGAGCGATACGGGTCGATCTGCGGACGAGCATCGGCGCCGTCTGCACGCTCGCCCGCGACGATGAGGCGGCCGTCGGGCCGATCAGCCATCCGCCGGCTCCGCGGCGCCAGCCTTCAGGCGCTCGGTGTGCTCGACGGCCTCGCGAAGGACGAATCGACCACTCTCACGATAGGTGATCATCCCGCCGAGCATGATGCACAGACCGACGACCTCGGAGATCTCCTCCGGCGTGGCGCCGGCCTCGACTGCGTAGCGGGTATGCCCCGTGGGCGGCGGGTTCGTCTTGCGGGCGATGCACTCGATGCCGAGGATGATGAGCTCCTTCGTCTTCCGGTCCAGCGCGCCGCCCGAGGAGAGATCGCGGAAGAGGCCCTGGCGCATCGACATGTAGCTGGCAAAGACGTCCGGCTGGTACCGGGCGAGAAGCTCAAACTCGCGCTCGACGTCCGGGTTCTTGTAGTAGCCACGCGCGTAGTCCCACGCGCTGGCCATGCGTTCCTCATCGGTCATTGCCATACCTCCGTCGCCAGTATACGGTTGTACACGTTTGTTCATTCAGGTCGCCTACGCGGCCCGGCGTTCGGTATGCTCGCCGCCAGCCCCGGCTGCCGCAGGTGTGGAGGGGAGTGGAGTACGCCCAATGAGCGAAGACGCTGATCTCAAGCGCCTCTTCACGCGGTATGCCGGCAACGGATCCACGGCTGATGCCATCCATGACGCCGTGGCGGAAGGCATTCTCTCGCGCGTCCTTCCGCCGGGATGGCGACTGGGCGAGGAGAAGCTCGCGTCTCTGTTCTCCGTGTCGCGGACGCCGGTGCGGGAGGCGCTCATGCGCCTCGAGAGCGAGAGCCTCGCCGCGCGGAACCGACGAAGCGGCCTCGTCGTCGCCGATGTCACCGCCGAGCAGATCCTGGAGATCTACGTCATTCGCGAGGCCCTGGACGGGATCGCGGCGCGCCAGGCGGCGCACTTCCACTCGCCAGTCGACATCGCCGCCTTGGAGCGGCTCAACGACAGTCTCGCTGCGGCCGCGGCTGAGGGCGCCTGGGAACGGATGGCTGCCCTGAACGTCGAGTTCCACACGGCGCTCGCACGAGCGAGCCGGAACGAAATGCTCCAGCGGTTCATCGACCAGGTCCACCAGGCTGTCCGCCGCTTCCGCCGCACGACATTCAGCTCCGCGGGCCGGGCCGACGAGGCGGTGAAGGAGCACATCGCGATCATCGAGGCGGTGAAGAACCAGGACGAGGCTGCCGCCGAGGAGGCCGCTCGGAGCCACATGAAGAACGCGCTCGCGGTTCGGATGGCGATGGAGCTCGAGCGAGACTAGGGCGGCGATTGCGCCCAGCGGTCCTTAGGCCGCACGTGTGCCGTCCTGCCCTTGCACGTCGCCTGGCCTGTGTGCAACCGTATACCAGCCAGTGGACGAGCCGAAGAAGGGGAAGCGCACGGGATCGTTGCTCATTGTCGCGGGGATCTGCGTGATCCTCGCCGGCGTCGCGGTCTGGGTCGGCGGGCTGCCGCGGCTGCGCGACGGCATCGGTGAGGCAGCCGGGCTCCTCGTATCGGTCGCGCCCCAGCTGGCGCTCGGATTCCTCATGGCGGGGCTCGTGACCGTCCTCGTGCCGCAGGCCACGATTGCCCGCCTGGTCGGCGAGGGCTCAGGCATCCAGGGGCTGATGGTCGCCACGGCGGCGGGGGCCGTTACACCGGGCGGGCCGTTCCTCCAGTTCCCGCTCGTTGCGGTCCTCATGCGCAGCGGCGCGTCGGAGGGTGCCGTGGCCGCCTACCTCACCGCCTGGTCGCTGCTCGGCCTGCAACGGGTGCTCGTGTGGGAGGTCCCGGTGCTCGGACCGCAGTTCGCCATCGCCCGATGGACCAGCTCCCTCATCGTGCCGATCTTCGTGGGGCTCGCCGTCCCGTTCGTTCTCCGCCTGATGCGCGCACCGTCATGAACGGCGGCACCGCGACGGGGACCACCACCCTTCGCGTCAACGGCTCGGAAGCGACCTCGGCCGCCGATCCGGAGACTCCCCTCCTCTACGTCCTGCGCAACGATCTCGGGCTGAAGGGCACGAAGTTCGGCTGCGGCATCGGCGTGTGTGGTGCCTGCGTGGTACGGGTCGACGGCAAGCCCGAGCCGTCCTGCCTTCTGCCGCTGGGCGCCGTCGGGCATCGCGAGGTGACGACGATCGAATCGCTCGCCGATGGGGACCGGCTCGACCCGCTGCAGGTGGCCTTCCTGGAGCTCCAGGCCGGGCAGTGCGGCTACTGCCTGAGCGGGATCCTCATGGCCGCCCGCGCGCTTCTCGACGAGAACCCGCACCCCACGCGCGCGGAGATCACAGAAGCGCTGGATGAGCACATCTGCCGATGCGGCGCGATGGACCGCATGGTCCGCGCGGTCGAACGTGCGAGCCAGATGGAGCCGATGCGGTGAGCCTTCCGGCCATCCTCCGCCAGTACCCCACGGTCGGCGACTGGCTCAGCCTTGACGCCGACGGCTGCATCGCCGTCCACAGCGGGAAGGTCGAATTCGGCCAAGGGATCCGCACGGCGCTGGCGCAGCTCGTGGCGCATGAGCTCGACGTGCCGATCGACGGCATCCGCGTCGCGCCGGTTGACACGGCCCGAAGCCCGGACGAGGGCATCACCTCCGGCAGCCGCTCGATCGAGGAGTCGAACGAGGCGCTGCGTCGGGCGGCGGCCGCCATGCGTGAGGCGCTCGCCCGGCGCGGCAGCGATGTGGACCTCGCCGAGACCCCGATCACCGAGGACGTCGAGCTTCGGCCGGTCGGTGGCACCGTCCTCGGCACGAGTGTCATGCGATCGGACCTGCCCGCGAAGATCATCGGCGCACCGGTGTTCGTCGGTGACCTCGAGCTGCCCGGCATGCTCCACGGTCGCGTCCTCCGCCCACCGAGTGTGAATGGCGCCCTGCTGAAGCTGGACACCGCCCAGGTCGAGGCCATGCAGGGAGTCAGCAAGGTCGTCGTTGACGGCAGCTTCGTGGGGGTCGTGGCCCAGCGCGAGGAGGAGGCGATCCGCGCCCTCGTCCGCCTGCGCCGCCTGGCGCAGTGGACCGATGGCGACCAGCTCCCCGACTCCACCGACTTCCTGCTGACCGAGCGGACACTCGATGTCGTGGTCCACGAAGAGGGCGACGTCGCAGCCGCTGAGATCAACCGACGGCTGACCGCGGAGTATCGGCGCCCCTACCTCGCGCACGCTTCGTTGGGCCCATCGGTGGCCATTGCGAAATTCGAGGACGAGCGTTACGAGGTTTGGTCGCACAGCCAGGGCATCTACCACCTGCGCCAGGAGCTGGCGAAGTCCCTCCGGACGGATGAGGCGAAGATCCTCGTCACCCACGTGGAGGGCTCCGGCTGCTACGGCGCGAACGGCGCCGATGACGTCGCGCTCGATGCCGCGCTGCTGGCCACGGCGGTTCCCGGCCACCCCGTCCGCGTTCAATGGATGCGCGACGACGAGTTCGCCTGGGAGCCATTTGGGACCGCGGCCATCGTCCGGGTGAGCGCCAGCCTCGACGCCGCAGGCCGGATCACCTCATGGACCCACGACATCTGGGGCAACGGCCATCGCGACCGCGCCGGCGCCGATGCGCCGCGGAACGTGACGAACCTCCTTGCGGCGCGCTTCCTCGCGGACCCGCTCGAGCCGTCGGTCGCCGCGAAACCGCCGTCGCCGTCGTCGGGCGGGGGCCGCAATGCCGCTCCCTCCTACCTCTTCCCGAACCAGCGGATCGTCAATCACTACGTGCCCCGCACCCCGTTGCGCGTCTCGGCACTCCGATCTCTGGGTGCTCACGCCAACGTCTTTGCCGGCGAGTCCTTCCTCGACGAGATCGCTGCGGAGCTGGGGAGAGATCCGGTCGAGCATCGGCTCAGCTACACGACCGACGAGCGGGCGCGAGACGTCATCGCTCGTGCGGCACGACTCTCGGACTGGACCCTGCGGGAGCGGAGAGAGGGCTACGGCATGGGCATCGGCTTCGCGCGCTACAAGGGCGCCGGCGCGTACGTCGCCGTCGTCGCTGAAGTCGAGGCCGACCAAGGGCTGAGCATCACCAGGGCCTGGGCCGTCGTCGATGCGGGCATGGTCGTCAACCCCGACGGCCTCCTCAACCAGGCCGAAGGCGGCCTGCTCCAGGCGGCGAGCTGGACCGTCGGCGAGGAGGTCACCTTCGACGCGGCGAGCGTGACGAGCCGAGATTGGACAACGTACCCGGTCATGACCTTCAGCCAGGCGCCGGAGCTCGCAGTCGAGCTCATCCAGCGGCAGGACGAGCCCCCGTGCGGGGTGGGCGAAGCCTTCGCCGGACCGACGGCGGCCGCCATCGGAAACGCGCTGTTCGAGGCGACCGGCGTGCGCGTCCGAACCATGCCGTTCACTCAGGAGCGACTCATGAGGGCGTTGGCGTGACGGACAAACACGTCCGCATCGGCTTCAAGACGGAGCCCTCCCGCGGGACCTACAGGGAGCTCCTGCGCATCTGGCAGGAGGCGGATGAGATCGAGGCGATCGATGACCTCTGGCTGTTCGACCACTTCGTCCCGTTGCGGATGGACCCGTCTGAGCCGTGCCTCGAGGGGTGGACGCTGCTGGCCGGGCTGGCAGTCCAGACGAGACGGGCACGAGTCGGCCTCATGGTCGCCGGCAACACGTATCGGCATCCGGCGGTGTTCGCGAATATGGGCGCCGCGCTCGACGTCATGACGGATGGGCGCCTCGAGTTCGGCATCGGTGCCGGCTGGCACGAGGAGGAGCACCGCATGTACGGGCTCCCCTACCCGTCGACCGCCGATCGAATCCGGATGCTGGGCGAGGCGTGCCGGATCCTCAAGGCGCTGTGGACGCAGGACGTGTCGACCTTCGAGGGCCGCTACTACACGCTCGCCGACGCCCGCTGCGAGCCAAAACCGATCCAGAAGCCCCACCCACCGATCACCATCGGTGGGACCGGCGAGAAGCTCACCCTGCGCATGGTCGCCCGTTACGCCGACCGCTGGAACTTCAACGGCAGGGAGGTCGACGACTTCGTCCGCCTCAACGGGGTGCTGAACGAGCACTGCGAGTCCGTCGGCCGCGATCCGGCGACCATCACCCGCTCAGTGCAGCGCCACATGACCCATGACCTCGCGGAGGAAGCGGAGGTCATCGCCGCCTTCGTCCGCGCTGGAGCGCAGCATGTCATTCTCAACCCGCGGCAGGAACTGACACCGGGGATTGCGGCGCGGGTAGCTCGCGAAATAGTCGAGCCGCTCCTGGCCGTCACCTGAGCGGCCTCCACTCTGTGGTATACAATCGCATACCGTTGCATCATCGGACGAACAGCGTGGACCAAACCTCAGGGCCGGACGTCATCGTCGTCGGGTCGGGCAACGCCGCGTTCTCGGCTGCACTGACGGCTCGGGAGCACGGCGCCAGCGTCCTGATGCTCGAAAAGGGCTCGCGCGAGTGGATCGGTGGCAACAGCTGGTTCACTGCCGGGGCCTTCCGCCTCACCCACGCTGGTCTCGGCGACCTGGACGGCATGGTCGACTCTCCCGACGGCACAGTCGAGCTGCCCCCCTACTCCATCGCCGACTACCTGGCCGACATGCGCCGCATGACGATGGACCGATGCGACCCGGAGCTCACCGGCATCCTCGTCGCCGAGGCGCGCGAGGCCGCGCGGTGGATGCAGCGCCACGGCGTTCGTTGGCGCCTCATGGCCGAACGCCAGGCGCACGAGTCCGGCGGCCACCTCCGGTTCTGGGGCGGGCTGTCGGTCGGCACCGTCGGAGGCGGGGTCGGGCTCATCGACGCCTACCTGAAGGCCGCGAGTGACCGCGGCATCGAGCTTCGCACGGATGCGCCCGTATCCGGCCTGCTCGTCTCCGATGGCCGGGTCACCGGCGTCGAGGTTCGGCTCGGCGGCGAAATCGTCGGCCTGCGGGCGGGAGCCGTCATCCTCGCCAGCGGCGGCTTCGAAGCCGATGCGGACCTCCGCGCCAAGCACCTCGGCCCGGACTGGCGCATGGCCCACGTCAGGGGCACGCCGCACAACACCGGTGAGATGCTGCTCGCGGCCATGGAAGTGGGTGCGAAGAGCCACGGCGATTGGTCTAGCTGCCACTCGATCGCCTGGGATGCGGCGTCCTCGCCGGTTGGCGACCGACAGGTCTCGAACCGATACTCGCGCCAGGGGTATCCCTTCGGGCTCGTCGTCAACCGCGACGGACGGCGGTTCCTCGACGAGGGCGCTGACTTCCGCAACTACACGTACGCCAAGTACGGCGCCGAGATCCTGCGCCAGCCCGGCGGCGTCGCCTTCCAGCTATTCGATTCGCAGTCGCTGCCGCTCGTCAGTCACATCGACTACGAGACGGCGCATCGCTCCCGCTTCGAGGCGCGGACCGTCGCCGATCTGGCACGGGTGGCGGGTATCGACCAGGCGGGGCTGGAGGACACGATCGCGGCCTACAACGCCGCAATTCAGCCCGGCCCGTTCGATCCCACCATCCTCGACGGCAAGCGAACCCTGGGCATCCGGCCACCGAAGTCCAACTGGGCGCAGCCCTTCGACGCCCCGCCGTACGTCGCCTTCGCCGTGGTGTGCGGCATCACCTTCACCTTCGGCGGCCTCCAGATCTCGACCGACGGAGCGGTCCTGACGTCGTCGGGCAAGCCGTTGCCGGGTCTTTTCGCTGCCGGCGAGACGGTGGGCGGACTCTTCTTCAACAACTACCCGGGTGGCACCGGGCTCGCCAGCGGTGTGGTCTTCGGTCGCCGTGCCGGCAGATCCGCCGCCGATCACGCGCGCGTCCATCGGGAGCCCGCCGTCGTCGCCTAGAGTCATGACCCATGGGACGACGAGCCGCTGAGCTTGCCGGCGTCCTGGTCGCGAGCATCCTCGTGTCCTTCGTGACCGACCTGGCCACGACCGGCTCCAACGACGCGCTGCTGTACGTCGTCGGCGCCCTCGTGCCGC
>DASUFJ010000124.1:0-19893 GCA_036274575.1 Candidatus Limnocylindria bacterium | reverse complement strand
CGGAAGGCCGAAGGGCGTGACGCCGCCGATCTCCATGCCGGTCAACTCGCGCACCGGCTCGGCCCGGGCGAACGACGCCTTGCGGACTCCCATCTCGCGCCGCACGACGTTGTTGACGTCAAGCGACGTCGTCGCGAGCAGCACGCAGGCGACGTAGGTCGGCTCCGCCCCCTTCGAGGCGACCAGGATCGTGTTCGCGCTCCGCTCGATGGGGATGCCATACGCCTCCACGAACGCGGCGGTGTCGGCGAGCTCGGGGTCGCACTCCATGACCTCGAACCCGACGCCGGCATCGGCCAGGCGTTGGCGGACGAGCGGATGGAGCAGGGCCGGATCGGTCATGCCGTCTCCCCAGCCTCGTGGGCGTCCCGACCGCGCAGCGTCAATCGCGCGCGCTGGGCGAGGCCGTAGGCGGGGATGGCGACACGGACGACGGCGTCGACCGGCCCGCGCAGGGCGAGGTCGCGCGCGCCGACGTAGGTGATCTCCTCGCCGCCGAAGCCCTCCTTGAACTGGCGGATGCCGCCCGTCGCCAGGCCCCACATGTCGTAGGCGGCAAATCCCTCGTTCGCGAAGTCACTGATGGCGGCCCACTTGAGAAGGTAGTTCGCGCGGGCCTCGGCACCCGGCTCGGTCATGCCGCCGTACGACTCGACCGCGCGATCGCCGCAGGTGAAGTGGAACAGGGTCGCCACCCGCTCGCCGTCCAGGATGGCGAACGACAGGCGCACGCGGCCGGTCGGGGCGAAGATCGACCACACCCGCTCGTAGTAGAACGGCTGGCGGGCGACGAACCCGGCGCGCTCGGCGGTGAGGCGATAGATCCGGTTGAAATCCTCCAGCGCCGGACCGATGGCCTCCGGTGGCGCGGAACCGTCGAAGCGCTCGATCTCGATCCCGGCCCGCTCGGCCTTGTTGACGTACTGGCGGTGCTTGCGCTTGAGGTTCGCGCGCAGCGCCTCCTCGCCGATCCGAAGGTCGACGACCCGCGTCGTCGGCGGCTGGACCTTCGGAGCGTCGCGCCACGGCCGCTCGAGCATGGCGGCGCCGAACGGCGTGCGCGGCGTGACCTCGGGATCGGCGCGCACGGTCGCGATCCGTTCCGCCTTGCCAGCCGCGCGCAGCGCGTGGATGAGCGCGTCGCGGATGGCCGGATCGTCGAGATCGCCGATGGGGCCGCGGGGCACGTAGGCGAGATGCCAGCCTACGAGCGGGATGCGGCGCAGCAGCAGCTGGGCCCCGGCCACCGGCGGCGCGTCGGCCTCCGGACCGAGAGCCACGCGCAGCGGCCGCCAGCCACCCATCGCGCGCACCTCGCCCCACTCCCACAGTTGCGGGAAGGCGTGGTACGACGCCGTCTCGACGAAGGCGTTCCACGCGGCCGGATCGGTGACGCGCCAGGCGTGAAGGTCAGCGCTCATCGGTCCAACCCAGGTCGGCCAGGGCCTCGCGAGCGACCTGCCGGTCGTCCCACGGCAGCTTCTCGGTGCCGTAGAAGATGCTCGTCTCGTGCCCCTTGCCGGCGAGCAGGACGACGTCGCCGTCCCGAGCGGTCCCGAGCGCGTGGGTGATCGCCTCGCGCCGATCGTCGATGACGACGAGGTTCTCACCATCGACCGCACCTGTCGCGCGCGCGCCTGCGGCAATGGCCTCGTTGATGAGGTGCGGGTCCTCGAGGCGGGGGTCCTCATCGGTCACGACGACGAGGTCCGCGAGCTCCGCGGCGACACGGCCCATGGCGGGGCGCTTCGTCGGGTCACGCTCGCCGGCGGAGCCGAACACGACGACCAGGCGGCCGCGTGTCAGGGGTCGCAGCGTGGCGAGCATCTTCTCGAGTGAGTCGGCGGTGTGGGCGTAGTCGACGATGACGGTGAAGGGCTGCCCCGCGTCGATCCGTTCCATGCGGCCGGGGACGCCGGACGTCGTGGCCAGCGCCATCGAGGCGTGATGGACGTCCAGCCCCAGCGCCTCGACCACGCCGAGGGCGGCCAGGGCGTTCGCCACGTTGAAACGCCCCGGAATCCCGATGCGAACCTCTCCGTGCCACGACGGCGCTTCGAGGTGGAAGCTCGTCCCGGACGGATCGGGGCGCAGGTTGCCGGCGCGAAGGTCGGCCTCACCGTCGATGGCGTAGGTAATCACGCGGTCGGCCGCTCGCGCGCGGAAGTAGTCGAAGCTGGCGTCGTCCGCGTTGAGGACCGCCGTCGGCGCCTCCTCGATGAGGCGCGCTTTCGCGGCCCGGTAGGCCTCGACGGTCCCGTGGAACTCCAGGTGCTCGCTCGTCACCGTCGTGATGACTCCGACATCGAAGCGGCAGTTCCGCGTCCTGCCCAGGGCCAGCGCGTGGGACGTGGCCTCCATCACCACGCTATCATTGCCGGCCGCGACCATGCGGGCCAGGAGCTCCTGGAGCTCCAGCGCCTCCGGCGTGGTGTTGCGCTCGTCGTTCGGGACGATGTCGTCGAAGATGCCGATCTGGACGGTGCCGATCTGCCCCGGGTGCCGCCGCGAGCCCCAGAGCATCTCCGCCGCAAGCGCCGTGACTGTCGACTTGCCGTCCGTACCGGTGACGCCGATGACCGTCAGCTGCTCGCTCGGCCGCCCGAACCACGCATCCGCGGCATCCGCCAGCGCGAATCGGCTGTTCGTGACGACGAGCTGCGGGACCGAGAGCTGGGGCAGCTCGCGCTCGACGACGACCGCGGTCGCGCCCGCGGCCACGGCATCGGGCACGAAGTCGTGGCCGTCGACGTGGACACCGGGCACGGCGAAGAAGAGCGTGCCCGGCCCGACGCGCCGCGAGTCGTACGCCAGCGCGCTGATCTCGCCGACGGGGATGCCGATCACGCGCTCGGGGCCGACAACGTCGGCCAATGCGCCCAGGCCCATGCTCATCGGGGCAGCCATCCGCGCATGATCCCGGCCGCCGTGCGCAGCCGATACACGGCGCGGCTGGCGACGATGTCCCACGACCCGCCCCAGCGCACCTCGCGCCCGCCGAAGCCCTTCTTGAAGAGGCCGACCCCGTGCCACGGATGCTCCGGACCGGCGTCCGCCGGGGCGACGCCCCACAGGTCGTGCTGTCGCACGCCGCGGTCGCGGGCGTAGCGCATCATCGCCCACTGCAGTGCGTAGCTCGCATAGCGCTTCGGCTCTCCGGGCGCCTCCCGCCGCGAGCCGCTGAACAGATAGAACGATCGATCGCCCTCGAGCACGACCATGGCCGACGCGAGGAGCTCGCCCTCCCGTCGAGCCTCGAGGATCGCCGCGCGACCGGCTCCGCCCAGCGCCCGCCAGGCCGTGCGGTAGCGCTCAGGCGCCGGCAGCGGAAACCCGGCGCGCTGCTGCGTCTCCGCGACGAGGCCATGCAGCGCGTCGATGGCCTCCGGGGACCCCGCGTCCTCCGTGGCCGCGACGCTCACGCCCTCGCGCTCGGCGCGTCGAACCGAGTAGCGGGTGTCCTTGTCGAACCCGGCGAGGAGCTCCTTGTCGCTGGCGAGGTCGACGATCCGGGTCTGGCCGACCTGGAGCATCTCGGGCAGACGACGGAGTCCTCGGCCCTCGAACATCGACAACGCCGGGTGTCCGGCTGGTAGCCGGGGCTCCAGCTTGACGGCGATGGCGCCATGGCTCCGAGCCGCCTCACGAAGGCCGATGACGATCGCCCGCACCCGCTCGCCCGCCGCCGGATCCGCATAGTCGAGCACCGGCCCGTGCGGCACGTACCAGAACGACCGGCCGGCGATGAGCGGCCGGACCTGCGCCGCCACGAGCCCGGTGATCGCGCCGTCCTCGACGAGGACGTATCGGCGCTGCGGCTGGCCGTCGAAGGCGGCGACATCGGCCCAGGCCCAGTCGTGGAGGAAGTCCCCCGCCTCGGATCGGCCAAGCAGTGCCTGCCAGGCGGTGGCATCGGCATCGGTCGCCGGTCGGAGCTCGATCATGCGCGGCCCCGACGCAGGAGCGTCCGCAGCTGCACGAGCTCCGGTGATCGGAGGGCCGTGGCGACGACGAGGTAGATGGCGCCGCCGGCGGCGGCGAGCACGAGCAGCACGATGAGCCGCCCGATCGCGTTGTCGAGCAGTCCACCGACCGTCGCCTCCACGATCGCAAGGCCGCCGAGCATGAGCAGCCCGGCAGCCAGGGCAGCAAGCCCGGCACGCGCCAGCGAGCCCAGGATCTCTCCGCCCTCGATGCTGTCGAGGCGGCGGCGGAGGCTCCACAGCAGGCCGATGACCTCCAGGATGGCCGCGATCGACAGCGCGAGGGCGAGCCCCTCGACTCCCATCGGTCCAACGAGGGCCGCCATGAGCACGATGTTGATCGCGACGGCGACGACGGCCCACGCGACCGGCGTCTTCGTGTCCTGCATGGCATAGAAGGCGCGCGTCAGCACGTGGACGACGATGTGCCCGACGAGGCCGATGGCAAAGTACAAAAGGGCGTTGGCTGTGGTCTCTGTGGCCGACTGGCTGAAGAGGCCGTACTGGTAGAAGACGCTCGTCAGCGGCTCGCGCAGCACGACCATGATCGCCGTCAGTGGCGCGGCGATGAAGATGAGCACCCGCACGGCGTTCGCGACCTGGTGCCTGATGTCGCCGACGCGTCCCAGCGCCGCGTCCTGGCTCAGCGTCGGGAACAGGGCCACCGCAATGCTGACCCCGATCACGCCGACCGGGATCTGCGACAGCTGGAAGGCATAGTTGTATGCCGTGAGGCTGCCCTCCGGCAGGCCGGAAGCCAGGATGGTGCTGACGATGAAGTTCAGCTGCCCGGCCGCGAGGCCCAGCGTCCGGGGTCCCATGAGCCAGGCCACGCGCCGCACGCCGGGATGGCCGAGACCGATGGTCAGGTCATAACGCTGCCCGACCTTCGCCAGGCTGGGCAGCTGGACCGCGAGATGCGCCAGTGAGCCGATGGCGACGCCGACCGCCAGGCCCTCGACGCCGATGATCGGCGCCAGGAAGATCGCGGCCAGGATGATCGCGAAGTTGTAGAGCAGCGGCGCGACTGCCGGCACGCTGAACTGCTGGTAGCTGTTGAGGATCCCGGTGACGACGGCGCCCATGCCGATGAGGACCGGGCTCAGCAGCATGATCCGGGTCATGCGGATGGTGAGCTCCGTGGTTGGGGCATCGAAGCCGGGCGCCACGATCGGAACGAGCACGGGTGCGAAGATCGCCATGAGCAGGCTGAGGACGGCCAGGGCGATGAGCACGAGGTTGATCACGCTGCTGGCGAGGACCCACGCCTCGCGGTCCTCGCCGCGCGCGCGATAGCCGGCGAACACCGGGATGAGGGCCGCGCTCAGCGCCCCCGCCACGACGAGCTGGAAGATCGCGTCCGGGATGCGGAAGGCCGCGAAGTACGCGTCCAGCTCACGGCTGGCGCCGAACTGCGAGCCGATGACGAGGAGCCGAACCCAGCCCAGCAGCCGGCTGGCGAGCGCGGCGATGGTGAGGATGAGGCTGGCCGTGACCAGGACGCGGCCAGCCGAGACGCCCGATCCGCCCGCCGAGTCCGTGGAGCCGGCCGGCGGCGCCGCAAGATCGTCCCGCGTCACCGTCCCGCCCGCCGGCCGGCGCGAGGATGGGCGTCGCGATAGGCGGCGCGCAGCGCGGCGTCGGACAGGTGGGTGTACACCTGGGTCGTCTGGAGGTTGGCGTGGCCCAGGAGCTCCTGGACGACGCGAAGGTCGGCGCCGCCCTCCAGCATGTGGGTGGCGAACGAGTGGCGCAGCGTATGGGGGCTCGCGGCGTGCGGCCCACCGGCGGCGGTCACCCAGCGGTCGACGACCAATCGCGCGCCCCGGACGCTCAGCGGCCGGCCGTAGGCGTTGACGAAGGCCGCGCCCTCATCGGCACCACCGGCGGTGAGCTCCGGCCGGCCGCGTTGGAGATACCCGCGCAGAGCATCGGCCGCGGGCTCTCCGAACAGGAGCTCCCGCTCCTTTCGGCCCTTGCCCACGACCCGCAGCCGCCGGCGCCCGACGTCGACCCGATCGAGCGTGAGGCCGGCAAGCTCGCTGATCCGCATGCCGGTCGCGTACAGCAGCTCGAGCATCGCCGCGTCGCGCCGGGCGAGGAGCTCGTTGCGCACGACTCGGCGGCGCGGGGCGGTGACGAGGTCCTCCGCCTGCTGGACGGAGAGGACCCGCGGGAGCCGAGACGGGCGGCGGGGAGCACGCACGCCGGCCAGCGGGTCGGTGCTCACCAGCCCGCTGCGGAGGGCGTGGCGATAGAACGAGCGCGCCGCGGCGATGCGTCCGGCCACTGAGCTCGGCGCGAGGCCGCGGTCGGCGAGGACGGCGAGGTACGCCCTCACCGTCGCGCGATTCGGCGTCCGCCAGTCGGAGCCGCGTCCTGCAAGGAACGTGAGGAAGTCGCCGGCATTGCGTCGGTACTCGACGATCGTGCCCGGCGACGCGTTACGCGCGGCAAGTGCCTCCAGGAACGCGTCGAGCGCGCGGGCCGCGTCCGCGGGGATCTCCGGCGTTCGCGCGGCCTCAGTCACCGTGCTCGCCGGCCGTCGCGTCCGGCGTGCCTCCCGACCCATCAGGTGGCGTCGTGCCCGGTGACGAGCGGTTCCGCCGGCCCGCGCTGCGACGCGTACCGCCGCGCGACCCGCGTCGCGGCTTCGCTCCCTCACGCGCGCGGAGCAGCTCAACCGCGGCGTCCAGCGTCAACGCCGCGCCGTCCATGTCCTTGGGCAGAGACGCGTTCGTGGTTCCGTCGCTGACGTACGGGCCGTAGCGACCCTCCAGGAGCTGGATCGTCGTGCCCGAGTCCGGATGGGGGCCGAGCTCGCGCACGACGCGACGCGACGCGGTACGGCGTGATGGCTTCTCCTGGCGGAACAGCTCGACCGCCTGCTCGAGGCTCACGCTGAAGACCTCCGCGTCGCTGGACAGCGATCGGAACTCGCTGGCGCGCTTCACGTACGGCCCGAAGCGGCCGAAGTTCGCGACGATCTCCTCGCCCGTCTCCGGATCGTCGCCGACCCGGCGCGGGAGGGCCAGGAGCTCGAGCGCGCGCTCGAGCGTGACGGTCGCGGGGTCGTCGTCGGCGGTGAGCGATGCGCGGCGTGGCTTCTCCGGGCTCCCCCGCTCCGGCGTCTCGCCCAGCTGGACGTACGGGCCGAACCGTCCCGACATGACGAACACCGGCAGGCCCGAGTCAGGGTCGGTGCCCAGGCTGCTCGGACCCTTGGCGCGCGCCTCGACGAGCTCGAGCGCCTGCTCGAGATGGAAGTCAGCGGGCGGCGTGTCGTCCGGAATCGAGGCGTTGACCGCCGCCTCTCCCTCGCCAACCTGGACGTACGGGCCGAATCGACCGATGCGCACGACCACGGGCGCATCGGTTCCGGGCTGCGACCCCAGCGAGATGACCGGATAGTCGATCTGGGTCTCGTTCTCGAGGAGTGTCCGGAGGCCAGGCCACGCTCGACCGTTGCCCCCGTAATAGAAGGTCTTGAGGAACTCGTCGCGGTCGCGCTCGCCCTTGCTGATCTCGTCGAGACCCTCCTCGATCGTCCCAGTGAAGCCGAGCTCGACGAGCGCCGTGAAGTGCTCCTTGAGGAGGTGGATGACGGCGAACGCGGTGAACGTCGGGACGAGCGCCTTGCCCTGGCGCCACACGTAGCCGCGCCGCTCGATGGTCGAGATGATCGACGCGTAGGTCGATGGCCGGCCGATCCCGTCCTCTTCGAGCCGTTTGACGAGCGACGCATCGGTGTAGCGCGCCGGCGGCTGGGTTTCGTGGCCCATGGGCGCCAGGGAGGCCAGGGCCAGCGGACCCCCGCGCGTGACCTCGTCGCCGAGGCTGACCTTGGGCAGGATCGTCTCCTGGTCACCGAGCTCGGCGGCTGGATCGTCCGATCCCTCGACGTAGGCGCGCAGGAAGCCGGCGAACTGGATCGCCTTGCCCGATGCGGTGAACACGGCCGGGCCGTCGGGACCCTGGGCGGTGATCTCGAGCGTCGTACGCAGCAGCCGGGCATCGGCCATCTGCGATGCCACGGCCCGCTTCCAGATCAGGTCGTAGAGCCGCCGTTCGTCGTTGCCCAGGCGCGCGGGCAGCTGCGGCGGCGTCTGGCCGAAGTTCGTCGGCCGGATGGCCTCGTGCGCCTCCTGCGCGTTCTTCACCTTCGTGCGGTATTGGCGTGGCGCGGCGTCGAACGGGGCGCCGTACAGGTCGCGGATGGCGCTGCCCGCCTCGCGCAGTGCGCGGTCGCTGAGCGTCGTCGAGTCGGTGCGGTGGTAGGAGATGATCCCTTCCTGGAAGAGGCGCTGCGCGGCGCTCATCGTGCGGTCCGCCGAGAACCCGAGCTTGCGGTTCGCCTCCTGCTGCAGCGTCGAGGTCGTGAACGGCGCGGCTGCACGCTGCGTGAACGGGCGCTCCTCGACCTTCGTCACGCTCCACGGGAGGCGGCCCTCGAGCGCGTCTCGCAGGGTCCGGGCGGCGGCCTCGTCCAGCCGCCTCACCCGGTCGTCGGTCAGGCGTCCGGAGGCATCGAAGTCGCGCCCCGTCGCCAGTCGCGCATCGCCGACCCGATCGAGGCGCGCGGCAAACTCGCCGTCCGACGTCCGGATCCTGGCCTCGAGATCCCAGTAGCTCCCCTTGCGGAACGCGCCACGCTCCTCCTCGCGCTCGACGACGAGCCGGACCGCAACGGACTGCACGCGGCCCGCGCTCAGCCCGGTCTGGACCTTCTTCCACAGTACCGGGGAGACGAGATAGCCGTACAGCCGATCCACGATGCGACGGCTCTCCTGGGCGTCGACGAGCTTGAGGTCGATCTCGCGTGCCTCATCGATGGCGCGGCGCACCGCCTCCTCGGTGATCTCGTGGAACTCGATGCGCCTGATCGGCACCTGCGGCTTGAGGACCTCGCGCAGGTGCCAGCTGATGGACTCGCCCTCACGATCGGGGTCGGTGGCGAGGAGGACCTCCGGCGCGTCCTTCACGGCCGAGCGCAGCTCGCGGATGCGGCTCGCCTTGTCGCGGGCGATCACGTAATACGGCCGGAACCCGTTCTCGATGTCGACGCCCATCCGGCCCCAGGGCTTGTCCTTGATCTCGGCCGGCACCTCGCTGGCGTTCTCCGGCAGGTCGCGGACATGGCCGACGCTGGCCTCCACCCGGTACTCATCGCCGAGGAGGCGGGAGAGGGTCCTGGCCTTGGCCGGTGACTCGACGATGACGAGGGGCTTCGACATCGGTCAGCGGCGGTCGATGTGACGCTCGCGCGTCGTCGCGCCCGCCGGCATGTCCCCCATCGGGAGGGCGCCGCGAGCGCCGGTGGTGCACGTCATCGGTCAGGGAGTCTAGCACCGGCCCTCCCGCCCACCCCGGGCGCGATGAAACGACGCGGGACGGCTTCAGAAGGGGATCGGTGAGTTTTTCGCGGCGCCGTTGGGCCGGCGCCGCGGCGATCGGTCAGTCCGTGAAGTCCCAGACGATGACGATCTTGCTGCCCACGATCGCGATGCCCACGCCCATGCGATGCGCGTTCGGGCTGAGGACGTTCGCGATGTGGTTGAACTGACCGGGATACGGCTCGGCCATGAACTGCGCGTGGCACCAGTCGAGCGTCGCCTGCGCGCTGCGACCCACCAGGTAGCACTGGTTCTCGCCCGACCAGCCGAAGCTGACGCCGCCCGCCCGCAGGCGCGACTCGCGGGTGCTCCCGTCGAGGCCGTAGTGGCTGAAGTAGCCGTTCACGGCCTGGTCGTAGGCGTGCGCGTAGGCGACCGCCGAGATACTCGAATCGAGCACCACGGGCGCGAAGCCATAGGCAGCGCGCGCCGCATTGACCTGGTTCAACGCGTACCCGGCCAGCGAGGTCGCCGGAGCGGGTGGTGGGACGACGGGAGCGGGAGCCGTGCGCGTCGAGACCTCGGAACGTGCCACCGGCGCGGCGACCGGCGTGAGGTGCGTCGTGAACGCCCACTTCGCGGTGACCACATTGGCGTCGACGTCGCGGGCGCCCTTGCCGAGCACGGTGACGAACTTGCGCCCCTCCGCCAATGCCGAGTCGGGCGTGAAGGTGAGCTGGGTCTGATCCTCGTTCCACGTCAGCTTCCCGGGCACGGCGTCGCCGGTCGCGGTGTCGACGAGCTTGAACGCACCGTTCGTGGCGTCGACGTCCATCGGCTGACTGAACCACATCTCGACCGCGTCGGGCTGGACGTCGGTGCCGTCACGCTCGGGCGATGTCTTCGTGACCTGGGCACCGGCCTGGACGACGAACGAGAAGTTCGTCTTCCCGCCGATGACGTTGCCCAGGCGGTCATGAGCGCCGGCGAGGCTGATCGTGTAACGACCGCCCGGAGTCAGGCGGTCGTCGGGCGTGAAGACGAGATTGTCGCCGCTCCACGACAGGTCGCCGGCCGCCGCGGGGTTGATCGTGAAGCTGTCCTGAACATCCTCGCGATCCATCGGTGCGCTGAAGGCGATCGAGATCGAGCTCGAAGCGCTCACGGCGTCCGCGGTCTGGGTCGGGGGCTTCGAGAGGGCTCCGGGGCCGATGGGCGTGGCCTCCGCCGAACGAGCGGCGTCGAGTGCCGGATCGACCTCCAGCTCGCGGGTTCGGGTCGACAGGGTCGCAGCGATCTCGCTCTTCGACTCGGCCTCGCTGGCCGCGACGATGCGCACCTGGAAATCCGCCACGGCGGGAGCGGTGTTGGTGGTGAAGGTGAATCTCCGCGGGCTTCCCAGCGTCAGGCCATCGGTGGTCGACGACGACTCGGCGACGACGATGATGTACCGCTCGTCGGTGCGCCAAAGGCGCTCCGGGAGGATGGTCAGGGCCGAGTGGTCCTCGTTCCACGCCGTCTGCACGTCCTGGCTCGGCATGATCTGCAGGGCAGATTCGACCGAGGTCGGGTCCATGGGAGCGTCGAAGGGGATGGTGATCGACGCATCGGTGGCGACGGCGAGGCCGACGTTCTGGGGGAGCAGCGAATCGGGGATCGAGGGTGCCGATCCCGGCCCCGCCTGGGCGGGACTCTGCTGGCTCAATGCGGTGAGGACGATGAACGAGAGGGCGGCCAACGAGACTCGGGTAATGGCTCGGTGGCGACTCAGCAGGTGGCCGAGCGACTCGAACTGGGCGGCGGCAGGTACCGCCTTCACGGTTCGGATCGAACTCAATAGACAGGCTCCATGGGGATTTCGTCCCGCCCTTTGGGGCACGCGGGCGGCGGCGCAACTGCGCGGAAGCATAGTCCATGCGTACTGGGCGTGTCATACGACCCGTGCAAGGCGTTTCGCCGCCAGGGTCGGGTGGAACGTCGCTCCACCGAACGGATTGACGAGCCCGCGCGACTCCAGCAGGCTCAAGGCGCTGGCCACCGATGCCGGCGGATGCCCGGTCCTATCGATGAGCTCCTCGATGGATCCGCTGCGCTCGAGGAGATGCCGGAGGAGCTGCCCCTCGACTTCGGAGAGCGCACTCACGGCCGGCGGCCGCACGTCGCGGGGCATGCCGATGACGCGCATCACGGCGGTGACGGAGGTCACCACCTCCGCGTCGTGGTCGGCGATCAGCCGGTTGCAGCCGCGTGAGGCGAGGGCGTCGATGGGTCCCGGCACGGCGTACAGCTCCCGCCCGATGGCGATGGCGGCAGACGCGGTCAGCAGCGCCCCGGAGCGATCCGGCGCCTCGACGACCACGACCGCCTCGGCCAGCCCGGCGATGATGCGGTTGCGGCGCGCGAAGTCCGGCCGCCCGACGGCCGTCCCGACGGCGAGCTCGGTGACGAGGGCACCGCCGGTCCGCACGATCTCGCGCGCCAGGGACCGATGGCGGGGCGGATAGACCCGATCCAGGGGCGACGGCAGCACGGCGATCGTCCGGGCGCCGGCCCGGATCGCTGCCCGATGGGCGGCCCCGTCGATGCCCAGCGCGAGCCCCGAGACGACGGCCACCCCAGCGCGGCCCAGCTCGTCGGCCAGCTCCGCCGCCACCGTCAGCCCGTAGCCGGATGCGCGACGCGTCCCGACGATGGCCACCGCCCGCGTGGCGAACGCGGTGCCGTCGCCGGCGACGAACAGCGTCGGCGGGCGTGGGTCAAGATTGCGGAGGGCGAGCGGATACTCGTCGTCGAGGCCGGTGACGATCCGGCCACCGGCGGCCCGCGTGCGGCGATCGAGGAGCGTCACCACGTCGCGCGGATCTCGGTCTGGCTCGCGCTCGACTCCCGTGCTCCATGCCTCCGCCGCCGACCCGTAGCGTCGGATGAGCTGGGCGAAGCCGGCCGGCCCGATTCCTGGCAACTGTGACAACGCGATCCAGTGGTCGCGCTCGGAGGCGCGTCCGGACGCGGTGGTCGTCGATCGCGAGGCTCCGGCGCCGATCACGCGGCAAGCTCCCTGGGCCGGTGCAGGAGCGCCTCGTCGACGTCAGCGGCTGACACTGCGTCGCGACCGTCGAGGTCGGCGATCGTGCGGGCCACTCGTGCGGCGCGGTGGATGCGACGGAGCGAGAGTCCGAACTGTCGTCCGCGAAGCTCGAGCAGGTCCACGACCTTCTCGGTGAAGCCGTGCGCGACATCGAATGCATCGACGGGCAGCTCGGCGTTCGGCCTGCCCTGCCGCTTTTGTTGGAGCGCCGATGCCGTCGCTACGCGATCCCCGACGACCGCGCTCGACTCGCTGGGGCGGCTCCCGCCCGCGGGCGCGACCGGCTCCAGGTGCACGACGAGGTCGAGGCGGTCGCGCATGGGTCCCGACAGCCGCGCCTGATAGCGCCGCCGCGCGCCGTCCTCGCACGAACAGTCGCGCCCCTCCACGTCGAACCAGCCACAGGGGCAGGGATTGAAGGCGGCGAGAAGCATGAACCGCGCCGGCAACCCGAGCGTGCGATCGACCCGCGCGACATGCACGGAGCCGGAGTCGATGGGCCCGCGTAATGCGTCGAGCGCGTCGGCGCGGAACTGGAGCGTCTCGTCCAGGAACAGGCCGCCACGATGGGCCAGGCTCGCCTCGCCCGGTCGCACGTGCGGGCCGCCCCCGACGAGCGCCTGGGTCGAGATGGTGTGATGCGGCGCGCGGAAGGGCCGGCGCAGCGAGATCGGGACCCCGGGATCCACGACGCCGGCGACCGACTGGATGCGGCTGACCTCGACCGCCTCCCCCTCGTCGAGCGGCGGAAGGATGCCGGCGGCCGCCCGCGCCAGGAGGGTCTTGCCCACGCCCGGCGGGCCGCTGAACGCGATGTTGTGCCGCCCGCTCACCGCGATCTCGAGGGCGCGCCGGCCGATGGCCTGGCCACGGACGGCCGCGAGATCGGGTGCGTCGCTCGGGTCGCTCACCGGCAGCGCGGCCGGCGTCGGCGGCAGCGCCTCCAGGACCTCGACCCCGGCAAGGTGACGGGTCACGGCTGTGAAGCACCCCGCGGGGCGGACGACGACATCACGGACCACGGCGCCCTCGCGGCCGTTGGCGACCGGCACGATCGCCTCGGTCACGCCGGCGCCACGGGCCGCGGCCACGAGGGCCATGGCTCCCGGCACCGGCCGCAGCGAACCGTCGAGCGCGAGCTCGCCGATGAGCGCGGTCGTGCGGAGGGCCGCGGGATCGAGCTGGTTGGAAGCGGCGAGAATGGCCGCCGCCATGGCCAGGTCGTGGCCGGTGCCTTCCTTCGGGAGGTCGGCCGGGGCCAGGTTGACGGTGATCCGTCGAGCCGGCACCTCGAACCCGGAGTTGCGCAGGGCGGCCCGCACTCGCTCGCGCGCCTCGAGCACGGCGCTTCCCGCCAGGCCGACGATCGTCAGGCCAGGCAGACCGAACGAGACGTCGACCTCCACGCGCACCGGCAGACCGTCGACGCCGACGACCGAAGCGCTGAGCGCGTTCGCGAGCATGGGCACGCCCCGGGGGAGGCGAGACCGATGGACCGATGTCGAGACTGTGCCGGCCGCCCGCCTGCTCGCCTCCCTACTACCAGCGGCGACCGGCGAGCGCAGGGTAGGCAGGCGCCGCTTATCGGACCCTTAGCGGCGGCTTATCGTGACGCGTGACGGCTCAGGCGCGGGCGGGGACGGCCTCGGCCGCGAAGATCGAGTCCATCTCGGTTGCGAACTTGGAGACGCTCTGGCCGAGCGGTCCATCCGGTCGCGAGGACATGAACGGCTCGCCGGAGTTGAGTGCGCTGATCGCCCCGCGGTACTCGTTGATGATCTGGTAGTCGATCTTGCGGCCGAGGGCCGACTCGGCGTTGTCGACGTTGATGCCGGTGTACGCGTTCGATCGGTTCAGGACGAGCTGGATCTTGTTCCGCTCGTAGCCGAGGGAGTCCATCGTCTCGAGCACGAGACGCACGTTCTTGAGGCACGAGAGGTCGGCGGTCATGACGACGAAGATGACGTCCGACTCGTCGAACAGCTGGAGGTTGAAGTCGTCGATCGTCTTCGCCATGTCGACCAGCGTGTAGTCATACGCCCGCCGCATGAGCGACAGGATGTTCGACAGCGAGGCCGGATCGGTGCGCTGGCGCTCGGCCACGATGTCGGCGGTCTCCGGGTTGGGCGGGGCCAGGAGCAGGT
Source organism: Candidatus Limnocylindria bacterium (assembly GCA_036274575.1). Lineage (GTDB taxonomy): Bacteria > Chloroflexota > Limnocylindria > QHBO01 > QHBO01 > JACDBZ01. The sequence continues at coordinate 5,345 of DASUFJ010000124.1, read as the reverse complement.
CCATGCCCGCGTGGTGCGAGATGATCAGGCTCTTGAGCAGCTCGGCGTCCAGATCGGGCTCGCTGATGGCGTTGACGATGGACGACGAGTCGAGGCTGAGATCCAGGAAGACGCGCATGTCGCCGAACTGGAGGTTCGCGTCGATGAGCGACGTCTTGCGCCCGAGCCGACCGGCAAGCGCGATCGCCGTGTTGATGGCGATCGTCGTGGTCCCCACGCCGCCCTTCGCCCCGTAGAAGCAGGCGAGGCGACCGAGCGTCGCCTTCTCCTGGGTCTTCTTGGCAGGCCCGCCGCCGGAGCGCGCGAGGAGTGCCTTGATGCGGGCGATGAGCTCGAGCGGATGGAACGGCTTGACGATGTCGTCATCGGCGCCGGCGCGCAGTCCCCTGACGCGCTGCTCGACGTCGGCTTCCGCGGTCAGCATGATGATCGGCACGCGACGTCCGTTCTCGGCCGCCCGGATCTGCTGCGTCGCCGTGTAGCCGTCCAGCTTCGGCATGGTGACGTCCATGAGGATGAGGTCCGGCTGCAGGCTGGCCGCCATCTCCACCCCGGCCTGGCCGTCAGAGGCGACGTGCACCTCGTACCCCTCCTGCTTGAGGGTGAAGACCAGCACGCGCTGGATGTTCAGGTCGTCGTCGACGACCAGGACCTTCGTGGCAGCCAATGCAAGACCCCTGGACGCGGTGGGAATGGCCCGATTATAGGGGCGAAAACGGGTGCATCCATGCACCGATGGTCCCGGTTCGTCCGAGCCACGCCGGATCGACCCGGCCGCGTTGACAGGAAAACAGCGCTCACGGCGAGCAGGATTCCACTCACGTCGCGTGGAATGGAAATCTGCTCCGCAGACGACGCATTACCCGACCGATGCATCGTTCTCGCCCTTCGAGTACGCACGGACCAGCTCGCCCAGCGGCGGATTCTGCGGCTAACGTGCGCCCTGGCGATCAGATTTCAAGTCGGGCATGCGACCGGTGCGACTGCGGCAACCAGAAACGTCAACCGAGATATCGCTCAAGGAAGTCGAGCACGCGACGCCGATACCCTTCCGGGTCGGTGGCGATCGCCTCCCCGTGCCCCGCGCCCTCGACCACGAAGAGCTCCTTCGGCTCCCCCGCCGCCTCGTACAGCGCGACGCTCTGGCGCCAGCTGATGAGCCGATCCCCCTTCGGCGCGATGAGCAGCAGCGCCTTCGGCGCGATGCGCCCGACCGCTCGAATCGGATCCAGCAATCGCCGGCGCGCCCGTAGCGACGCGGCCCACACGATGCCGCGTGCGCCGACGCCGGCCAGCGGATAGCCGACCTCGCGCATCCGGCTCGCGACGGGGTGGCTGAGCTGCGCGAAGGCCGCATCGGCGACGACCGCGGCCACGGGGAGGTCGGGCGCCGCGACGATGGCGATCGCCGCGCCCATGCTCACGCCGACGAGGGCGATCGGCCCGAGCCCGCGCTCGGCGAGGAACGCGACCGCGGCCGCGACGTCGCGCCGCTCGTTGACGCCCAGGGTCACGAGACTGGCGCCGCTCTCGCCGTGCCCGCGGAAGTCGAACTGCAGGACGTGATGGCGCTCGGCGAGCCAGGGGACGAAGCCGGCCAGCTCCGGCAGCCGATGGCCGGTGAAGCCGTGGAGCACGACAACCGCGGTCCCCGTATCGCGCCGGGCCGGCACCAGCCAGCCGCTCAGCGCGACGCCGTCATCGGTCGTGATGCGGACCGGTTCGTAGTCGAGGCCGAGATCAGCGGGCGTCGTCGGCGCGCCGGCGACGTCGGGCACGAACGGGCGCACCTGCGGCTCGACGAGCAGCCGCGAGCCGCGGACGGCGACGTAGATGAGGTAGATGCCGGTGAGGAGGCCGACCGTCCGGCCGATCGCCCGCAGGACCGTGCCGATCATCCGCCGGCGGCGGTCTCCTCGTCCTCGGCCGACATCCTTCGCATGAACGCGCTGATCGGCCGGGTGAGCTCACTCAGCTCCATGGGCACGACCCACTTCGTGCTCTCGCCGGCGGCCAGCGCCTTGAGCGCGTCGAGGTACTGCAGCGACATCGTCTTCTCGTCGATCCCCTGCGCCGCGCTGAAGATGGTCTGGAGGGCATTGGCGTAGCCCTCGGCCTGGAGGATCTGGCTCTGCCGGTTGCCCTCGGCGCGGAGGATGGCCGACTGCTTGTCGCCCTCGGCCACGTTGATCGTCGCCTGCCGCTGGCCCTCAGACTCGGTGATGATCGCGCGCCGGTTGCGCTCGGCGGTCATCTGGCGGTTCATCGCATCCTGGATGTCACGCGGCGGCACGATCTCCCGGATCTCGACGCTGGTGATCTTCACGCCCCAGCGCTCGGTCACCTCGTCGAGCTTGGCGCGCAGGATGTGGTTGATCTCCTCGCGCTTGGCGAGGACGTCGTCCAGCGGAATGTCGCCGATGACCGCGCGCAGCGTGGTCGCCGCCAGGGCCTGGCTGGCACCGGTGAAGTCGGTGACCGCGGTGACCGTCACGTCGGGCTGGAAGACCTTCGAGTAGACGAGGAAGTCGATGTTGATCGGCGCGTTGTCCTTCGTGATGCAGGTCTGCTGCGGGACCTCCAGGAAGCGCTCGCGGAGGTCGACCTTCACGGCCTGCTGCACGAACGGAATGAGCAGGACGATGCCGGGGCCTCGCGCGCCCTGCAGCCGTCCGAAGAAGAACACGACCAGCCGCTCGTACTCACGGACGATGTGGACGATGCTGAAGATCAGCCACAGCCCGATGAGGACGATGACCGCGATGATGATCGGGCCGACCAGGGCATCCATGGCGCGTTATCCCTCCGAAGTGGCTCCGCCGTCGCCGGCCGGTCGGGCCGGCTCGACGATCAGCTGCAGTCCGTCGACACCGATGACTCGGAGCGGCGTCCCGGCCCGAATCTCGACGTCACGGCTCCGGGCGGACCAGCTCTCGCCGTCAGCATAGGCGATCCCGGTCGGCGCGATGACCGTCTGGGCAGTCGCCGTGGCTCCGACGAGCGCGTCGACCGGCTTGTTCGCGACGCCGCCCTGCCGCCGCATCTGGAGCAGCGCGCGGATGAGCACCCAGATGTAGACCACCCCGACGGCGACGACGACGACGATGAGCCAGGGGCTGACGCCGACGGTGAAGGCGAAGTCGCCGGGCCGGACGCCGGTCCACAGCGCGAACGCACCCAGCACGAAGGCCACGATCCCTCCGGCCGTCAGCAGGCCGTAGCTGGCGACCACGGTCTCGAGCGCCAGCAGGCCGATGCCACCCAGCACCAGCAACAGCCCGCCGACGTTCAACGGGAGGGCGTTCGAGCCGATGAGCGCGACGATGATCGCGATCGCGCCGAGGATGCCGGAGAAGAAGTTCGGGTGGAACAGCTCGGCGATGATCCCGTAGAAGCCGATGGTGAACAGCAGGAACGCGATGTTCGGGTCGCTCAGCAGGTGGAGGAACTGCTGTCCCGGGTTCATCTCGAGGTCGACGATGTCGAGGCCCGACAGCTTCGGCAGCGGCTCGCCGTTGAAGTCGTAGGGCCGACCGTCCGCGCGCGTGCCCTCGTCGATCGCGGCGAACAGCTCATCGGTCGTGCCGGCGATGAGGTCGGCGACCGGTGGATCCATGGCGACCGCCTCGCTGGCACTGATGCTCGCCGCCTGACGGACGGCGGACTCCGCCCAGTCGGCGTTGCGGCCGTGCGCGTCGGCGAGGGTGCGGATGCGGGCGACGGCGTCGTTCGTGACCTTCCTGGCGAGCGTGTCGGGTAGGTCCTCCCCCTGCCCGCCAACGACCGATGCGGCGCCGATGTTCGTGTTGGGCGCCATGGCGGCCACGTCGCCGGCCAGCGTGACGAACGTCGCCGCCGAGCCCGCGCGGGCGCCCTCGGGCGCGACCCAGGTGATGACCGGCACCTCGCTGGCGAGCATCGCCTTGAGGATGCGATCCATGCTCGTCAGCTCCCCGCCAGGCGAGTCGATGACGACGAGCGCCGCCGCGTGGCCATCGTCGGCCGCGACCTGGAGCGCCTCCTCGATATACGCGGCGTTCACCTGGTCGATGACGCCGCTCAGCTCGATCCGGGCGATCTGCCCGGAGTCCGCGGCGGCCGGTGCCGCCAGACCGACGATCCCCAACGCGACGCTGAGTGCCGCGAGGGCACGACGCACCATGGATCGAGTATATCCACGCCCCGGCCGAATGCTCGTCGACCGACCAGGCGTGCCTCGTCTGCCCACCTAACGCTCGACCCGTGTGCATATGACGAGTCCAGCAGTCGCATCTTGAAACACGCGCACCCTGCAGCGCAGTACCCGCAAGAACGCGCCTCTCCGCCCCCTCTCTGAGCGTGGATCTCGCCCGCGAACCAGCCTTCGCCCCGCTACTGCGCGCTCACCAGAGCAGTTTTCAACCCGCGTGGGCAACCGCCGGGACAAGCTCGAGCGCCCGAGCCACGAGCTGGGACCACGTCTCCAGCCGGTCCCAGGCGTCGGCAATCGCATCGGTCTCGACGAAGCTTCCGGTCAGCTTCTCGTGCTCGCGAACGGCGACCGATCGGCCGTCGGCCTCCACGGTGAAGACGACGCCGAGGTGGACGGCGCCGACGGGATTCGAGTCGTCGTTGAGGAAGCCGACCAGCCGGAACGTCGGCAGCCAGTCCGCCTCGAGCTCCTCGGCCCACTCGCGCCGTAGGCCGGCATCGAGCGCATCCTCGCCCTCGTCGGCCGGGTTGAGATGCCCGCCGACCCCGATGCTGGCCTTGTGGTGGAGGCGCCGGTCGCCGCCGGCATCTGTGCGCTGCATGAGAAACACGCGCGATCCGTCGCGCACGACGACGTACGGGATGAGCTGCTTGTGGGTCGGGTCGTCCTCGGCGATCGGCCGATCGAGGTAGCGGCCGTCAGATGCGACCGCGCGCCGGAGGTCGGCCAGGTCGCCCGCATCGGCCAATCGGAGACCGATGAAGTCGCAGCCGACAGGCACCGATTCGCGCGGCAGGACGAGGACGCGTTCGACCATCGCGGCCGAGTCTATCGGTCCGGTGTCAGGTGAGTCGCAAGGTCGCCGCCGTAAATTGCGCGTCCGCACTGATCCACACCAGACCGGACCCAACGCGTCAAGAGCGGAGTCCGACTCCGGTGCGGCCCGTCACCGACCGACCCTGCAACCGATAGTCAGGGCCGGCGACTGGTACTAACGTACCAGTCCAAGCAGGAGAGCAAATCGAGCATTCCAAGGGGGCCAGCGCTCTTCACTGCCCGATCGCCAGCGCCTCCGACCGAAGTGTCCTGAGCCATGTCGGAAGCCACCCTCCGCCGATCCATCGCATCGACCGCGACCTCGCGTCGCGGCCAG
>DASUFJ010000123.1:0-9840 GCA_036274575.1 Candidatus Limnocylindria bacterium | reverse complement strand
CTGCCGCTGACTCTCGGCGCGCAGAGCGATGCCACCCGCTTCTACGACGGCCTGGTCGACGACGTGCGCCTCTACTCGCGTGCCCTGTCGGCGGCCGAGATCACAACCCTGGCCACGCCGCCTGGCGGCAACGAGGCCCCGGTAGCCGTCGACGACAGCTACACCACGCCCGAGAGCACACCGCTCACGGTGGCCGCGCCCGGCGTGCTGGCCAACGACACCGATGCCGACGCCAACGCATTGACCGCGATCAAGGTCAGTGACCCGGCCCATGGCAGCGTCAGCCTGGCCGCCACCGGCGGCTTCACCTACACCCCGAGCGCCGGCTACAGCGGTCCCGACAGCTTCACCTACCGCGCCAACGACGGCACCGTCGACTCCAACACCGCCACCGTGTCGCTCACCGTCTCGGCGGCAGAAAACAACGCCGTGGTTCTCGACGGCACCAACGACTACGTCACCTTCGGCTCCGCAACCGCGTTGGGCAGCACGACCTTCACGCTCGAGCTGTGGTTCAAGCGCACGGGCCCCGGCGTCGGAGTCTCGACTGGGTCTGGCGGACTGGCGAGTGCCATCCCACTGCTGACGAAGGGCCGCGGCGAGGGAGACGCAACGGCGAATCTGAACATGAACTACTTCCTGGGGATCGACGTCGCAACGGGAAGGCTCGCGGCCGATTTCGAGGACACCGCGAGTGGCGGCAATCATCCGGTGATCGCCACCACCCCCATCACCAGCGACGTGTGGCACCACGCTGCAGCGACGTATGACGGCGCGACGTGGCGGATCTACCTGGACGGCAATCTCGACGCCACGCTGACTGTTTCGGCGACGCCGGAGGCGACCAGCATCCAACACGCAGGCCTTGGCACGGCGATGACTTCGACGGGCGTGGCCGCCGGGTTCTTCGCTGGTCTCGTTGACGAAGCGCGAGTCTGGAACGCCGCGCGGTCCCAGGCGCTCATTCAGTCGACACGGGATCTCGAAATCACGTCGCCAACCGCCACATTGCGCGGACGTTGGGGCCTCAACGAGGGAGTCGGAACAACCGCGGCCGACAGCTCTGGCAACGCCGTCACGGGCACGCTCACGAACGGCGCCACTTGGGCTGCCGGCTTCGTGCCACCGCCCTTCAATGCGTCGCCGACCGTCTCGCTGGACGCCCCCGCGGACGGAGCCGGCGGCGTGAGTCTCGCGCCACCGTTGGCCGTCACCCCGGACGATACTGACAGCTCGACGGTCACCGTCACCTTCTACGGGCGCCCGAGCGCGAGCGGAAGCTTCTCGATCATTGCGACGCAATCAGACGTCAGCGCCGGCGCTGTGACCAGCGCACCGTGGGCCGGCCGCCAAAGCGGCCAACGTTACGAGTGGTACGCCACCGTCAGTGATGGGTCGAGCACCACCACGGGTCCGACGTGGACCTTCACAACCTCGACGGGGTCCGATCCCGTTCTGGTCGGGGCAGGAGACATCGCCTCATGCACCAGCTCCGGTGACGAGGCCACGGCTGAAATCCTCCTCGGCGTCTCTGGCACCGTGTTCACCGCAGGCGACAACGTCTATCAGAACGGTCTCCTGAGCGAGTTCAACGCGTGCTACGCGCCGTCATGGGGTCAGGCGTCGATCAAATCCCGAACCCGCCCGACCACGGGCAACCACGACTTCGGCAACGGCACGAACAACGGCGACGGCTACTTCGACTATTACAACGGAGCGGGCGCCCCGACTGGCATCGCGGGTGATCGGCCCACCGGCTTCTACTCGTACGAGCTCGGGCAGTGGCACATCGTCGTCCTGAACACCGAGTGCGCTCAGGCGGGCGTCGGATGCACGGCGGGATCCCCGCAGGAGACCTGGTTGCGGACCGACTTGGAGGGCCACGCATCCAGCAACGTGCTCGCGATCATCCACAGGCCTCGATTCAGCTCAGGAGCAAGCGGCGGCAACGCTGCCCTTCAGCCGCTATGGCAGGCGCTCTATGACAACGGAGCTGACCTCGTCCTGGCCGGTCACGACCATCACTACGAGCGGTTTGCACCGATTGATCCCACGGGAGCCCTGGACACGGCCTACGGCATCCCGGAGATCATTGTCGGCACGGGTGGCGTGAACAACTCATCGGTCGGCACGCCCAAGCCGAACAGCATCGTGAGCAATGACGACACGTTCGGCGTGCTGCGGCTGGATCTCCATGCCAACTCGTACGACTGGCGCTTCATGCCGGTGGACGGCGAGACCTTCGTCGACAGCGGTACGGGCTCCGTGCACGCCGCCCCGAATCATGCGCCGACGGCCACGGTCGGGCTGAACACGACCAGCCCGAAGACGACCGACACGCTGACCGCCACGGCGACCAAGGCCGACGTGGACGGCGACGCGGTGACGCTCACCTATGTATGGAAGGTCAACGGCACGACCAGGCAGACAACGCTGACCAGCACGAGCCTCACCGACACCTTCACGGCCGCCGTGCCCGGCAACGGCGACCGCGGGGACACGATCACGGTGACGGTGACACCCAACGACGGCTCGCTCGACGGCACCCCGGTCAGTGACAGCGCCACGGTGGTCAATGCCGCGCCCGTCGTCGACAGCGCTTTCATCAGCCCGAGTGCGCCGCTGACCACCGATACGCTGAGCGTGGCGGTGACCAGCCATGACGTCGACAACGACGCGCGGACTCACACCTACCAATGGACCAGGAACGGCATTGACCTCGCCGGGGCCAACGCCGCATCGCTCGACCTCGGCACCGTGGGGGCCGTCGCCGGGGACCAATTCGCCGTTCGGGTCGCGGCCAACGATGGCCTCGAATCGAGCACCACTCTTACGGCGGCCAGCGTGACGGTCCGCGCCATCGCGTTCCGTAGCGCTGCCACCGGCCAAGTCACGCGCGGGACGACGCTGTCGCTTGCCAAGCCACCCGGGACGACGGCGGACGACGTGCTTGTAGCGGCAATCGACGTTCTCGGCGCGGTATCCGTGACGCCCCCAGCCGGATGGACGCTCGTCCGCAGCGACGTCAATGGATCGAGCTTGCGACAACAGGTCTACGTCCGCGCCGTCGAATCGCCTGAACCGAACAGCTACGCCTGGCTCCTCGGAACGTCGGGAACGGCGAGTGGCGTCATCGTCGCGTATCGCGGCGTGGATCCCGTTCAGCCGATCGACGCGGCGGGTGGTCAGCCAAACGCCAGCAGCTCGACCATTACCGCGCCATCGATCACCACTCAGGTGGCGAGCGCCCAGCTGGTCAGCCTCTCCGGAGTCGCCGCGAATGCTGCCGTATCGCCGCCCTCCGGTTTGGTCGAGCGCGCGGAGTCGCTGGGCGGGTCCGGCAACACGCGCATTGCGATCGAACTCGCCGATGCTGCACGTCCGGTCATCGGGCCGACGGGAGCCATCACGGCATCTGCGACCAAGGCGGGCCCGAACATCGGCCAGACCATTGCCCTTCGCCCGGCTGGTGCGCCGCCGATCGAGCCGACTGCGCCGACCGCGCCGCAGAACTTGACCGCGGTGGCTGCCGCAAGCTCAGTTGACCTCGCGTGGTCGGCGCCGAGCTCGACTGGTGGGTCCGCGATCACCGGTTACAACATCTATCGCGATGGAGCCCTCTTGACCTCAGTCGGCCCATCGGTGCGCTCGTACAGCGATTTGGCAGTCTCCCCAGGGGACAGCTACTCGTACCACGTCACCGCCGTCAATGGCGCAGGCGAAAGTCCGCCTTCCAATAGCGTCGTGTCGGGGTTGCCTGGTCCGGTTTCGGTGCCCGGTGCTCCAACCGGACTGACTGCAACCAGGCTTTCGAAGCCCCGAACGATCCAGCTCACCTGGACGCCACCGTCCTCGAATGGTGGTGCCTCCGTTACGAATTACCGGATCTACCGAGGAACGTCGCTTGGCGGCGAGGCAAGCCTGCCGATCGCAACGGTTGGCGCTGTGACGTCATACAAGGACACGACCCTGCAGAGTGGGGTGACGTACTACTACGTCATTCGAGCCGTCAATTCAGCCGGCGATGGTGCCCAGTCGAACGAGGCCTTCGCCACCGCTCGCTAATCAACGGCCACAGGATTCGAGAGGACCGGCCAGTGGTCGGTCCTCTCCCACACCCCCCAGCGCTGGCCGGATCGACGATCAGCAGACCGACATCTGAAGAGGCCGCCGGAGCAGATCCGGCGGCCTCCTTCGGGCGGTGGACTGGGGGTCAGTCGCCGATCTCGGCCCTCGTGCTGACGTAGATATCGGCGGTCGCGCCGCGCCCGAAGTACAGGCGCTTGCCGTCCCCCGAGAGCGACGGTCGCGTCTCCGGCTCCAACGTGTTCACCGCCGTCACGGGGACGGGAGTCGACCACAATCCGGTTGATCCGTCGAAGGTCGCGGTCCAGATGTCCATGTTCCCGCCGCGACTCGACGCGAACACGATCTCGTTCCCATCGGCACTCACGTTGGGCATCTGATCCACGGCTGCCGTGTTGAGCTCCGTCACGGCTTGCGGAGTCTCGAAAGCGCCGGCGTCGTTCAGACGGCTTCGGTAGATGTCGTGGTTCCCGGCCGTTCCCGTGCTGGAGAAGTACAGGAGCGTCTCTCCGCCGGTTGTGACCAGGGAGGGTCCGAACTCGCCGCCCGTGAAGTTCGGGCCGCTTCCGTCCGCAACACAGCCGAGGTGCTGGGGAGTGGTCCACGTCCCGTCGTGGAGCTGCCGCGTGAGGTAGATGTCGCCCACGGGTGGCGTCAGGTTCGGAGTGGCTCCGCAGGCAACGCGATCTGAGACAAAGAGCAGCCAGCCACCGCCAAGCGGCGTTGGGCAGAACTCCTGGTCAACGCTGTTGATGGCCGAGCCCAGATTCATCATCGGGCCCCAGGGCGCGTTCTTGTTCTGACGCTCTGCGACCCAGATGTCGTTCTTGCCGAACCCGCCAATGCGCGTCGAGGCGATGAACAGCTGCTTGCCGTTCGGCGATTCGATGGGGCATCCGTCGTGGGCGGTCGTGTTCGCCGCGGCTACGGCCGCCGGCGCGCCCCAGTCGCCGTATACAGTCGGTTCGTCGGCGGTGACCGGGAGAATGCTGGCTGCCACGAGGAGGAAGGCGCCGATGATGGACGTCACGGCGCGCTGCGCTGATGAGCGTAGCCAGAGGCTCGGGGCCGAGAAGTGCGGAGTCATCTTCCTTCTCCATCTGCTGGTCGCGGGTGGTTGCCCGCTACTCGATAGAGAAGGTGCTTCTAAGGGTGGGCCGGCCGCATCGTCACGGTCCTTAGGCGACGGTCTTCCGTTGCCTCATTTCTTAGGCGCGCTCAACACGTGTACAGCGGGGCGCCGTCCATCAGCTCGGCGACGACGTCCGTCGCGGCGACGATCCGTGCGCCTTGGATGAGGTGCTCGTCGGTGATGCCGCGCGGCTTCGTGCAGGCACCGCAGGCCCACACCTGCCCGCCGTTCGCCAGTAGAGAGTCGAGGACCTCGCGCAGCGGCTGCAGTCCCTCATGGTGGATGTCGTCCGCATAGCCTTTCGTCGCCAGCCAGACGCCCTCGATCGTGAGCAGCACGATGGCTTCCTGGTCGGCCGATGCGGCGACGTTCGCAATGATGAAGGGCAGCGTCGCGCGCTCCGGATCCTCCCGGCCGTGTGTTGCTTGCGCCATGAACTTCGGCATCGATTCCGTCCTCCAGGCCTACTTCCGACGCAGGTAGTAGCGGGTCCGCCCCGGACCGTCCTCGACCATGGCCACCAGGGGATTGCCGGTCAGCCTCGACCAAGAAGCCAGCCCACTCCGCGCGGTGGGGTCGTCGGAGATCACCTCCAGCACCTGGCCGCTTTGCAGCTGGCGCATCCGGGCGGCGATGATCGGCGTCAACGTCGAGCAGTCCTGTCCGACGAGGTCCATCCGAACATCGGCGATCGGCGGGCTCGACGCATCCATCATCGGTTTCTCCCATTGCTGTGCGGTGCTGCGCGGAGGGTATGCCCCCGCACCGAGCCACGGCAATGGGCTACTCCTTAGTTGCCTTCAGCGGCGTGCCTTAGGCCCGCACGGCCTCGTGAACGGTTGCTCTCGCCAGGGATCGGATAATCGGCGCATGACCGCCCGGATCTCGAGCCCCGTGTTCGTCGGACGCGGCGACGAGCTTCAGCGGCTGCAGGCCGCGCTCGATGGCGCCATGGTCGGGACGGTCGGCGCCACCCTCATCGGCGGCGAAGCCGGCGTCGGCAAGAGCCGTCTGCTGGCGGAGTTCCGCGCGGTCGCCGCGTCCAAGGGATTGCGTGTCCTGGAAGGCGGATGCGTCGACCTGGGAGACGGCGCGCGGCCCTACGACCCGTTCGTGGCGGCCCTGCGTCCCTGGCTGCGGTCTCTGTCCGCGGAAGATTTCGACCGCATCGTCGGGCCGGCCCGATCCACTGTCCTGCAGCTCATTCCCGACCTGGGATCTGACGCCCAGGCCGATGTTCGGGCAACGGGCCCTGCGTCCGCAGGGCAGTCAACGCTTTACCTCCAGGTGCTCGGCTTGATTGAGCGCATCGCCACCGACGCCGTGACCGTCATCGCGCTGGAGGACCTGCATTGGTCGGATCGGTCCACCCGGGACCTGCTCCGCTTCCTGGTACGAAACCTGACCCAAGGTCGCGTGATGCTGATCGGCACGTACCGCACCGACGAGCTGAACGAGCGCCATCCCTTCCTGACTTTGCTCGCCGAGCTGGGGCGAAGCGGACAGGTGGATCGCTTCGAGCTCGCGCCGTTCACGCGGAACGAAGTCCATGACCAGCTGGCGGGCATCCTCGGCCGTCCTCCCGATCGCTCCCTCGTCGCGCAGCTCCACGACCGCGGCGGTGGCAACGCATTCTTTACGGAGGAGCTCCTCGCCGTCGCTGAGCGAGGCGAGCAACGCATCGGCCTCACGCTTCGAGAGGCGCTGCTGGCCAGGGTCGGTGGACTCTCCCCTGCGTCCCGAGATCTCTTGCGCGTGGTCGCCGTGGCCGGTCAATCCGCGCGGCACGACGTCCTGGCAGCGGTCGCGAAGATGGAGCAGGCGGAGCTTGCCACGACGTTGCGGGAGGCCATCGATCGCCAGCTGCTGCTGGCCGGCGACGACGAGGTCATGCAGTTCCGACACGGGCTCCTGCAGGAGGCGGTGTACGACGAGCTTCTGCCCGGTGAGCGGTTGGCGCTGCATTCCGCGGTCGCGGCGGCCATCGAGGCCCTCAACCCTGATCAGGACACCGATGCGGCAGTCGCCTCGGAGCTGGCTTACCACTGGTACGAGGCGCGCGACGTGCGCCAGGCGCTGCCCGCCCTACTGCGCGCCGGGCGCGCGGCGGAGCGGATGTTCGCCTTCGGGAACGCATTCGCCCACTTCCACCTGGCGTTAAGCCTGTGGCCGTCGGAGATGGAGTCCGCCGACGGAATGACGCGCCAGGAACTCAGGATGCGGACGGCTCAGGCGGCTGCCATGACCGGCGCCTACGATCGGGCGATCGCGCTGGTTGTCAAGGCGCTGGACGACGATTCGGCCCTCGAGCCGGATGCCATCCGCACGGGCGCATTGCTCGAGCGTCTTGCCGTATATCACCTCGGAGCCGCCAACCCCGACGCCGTGGAGCCGGTCGCCCGTCGTGCCCTGGAGCTTCTGCCGACCGATCCGCCTTCAGTGGCGCGAGCCCACGTGCTGGGCATCCTCGCGCAGGGACTGGGGATGCAGTCCCATTTCGACGAGTCCGATCACCTCGCCCAGGAAGCGCTCGCAACGGCGCGGCAGGTGGGTTCGGCTGAGGCTGAAATCCGCGCGTTGGGATGCATCGGGCGCAATGCCGCCGCGGTCGGAGATCCCGAGTCCGGAGTGCGAACCCTGCGCCAGGCGTTGACGCTTGCCCGCTCGGTCGGCGACTTTTCGGGTGCCGCCGAGATCGCCATGGAGCTGGCTCTCGCGCTCCACTGGGCGGGAGAGCTGGAGGAGGCATGCCAGGTTGCCGATGAGGCGATCGCCGAGAGTGCCCGTTGGGGAACCGAGGGGTTCGGGGTCGCGCTGCGAGCGGTCAGGGGTCTATCGGCCTTCCTGCTGGGGCGCTGGCCCGAGGCGGAACACTGGATCGACGCCGCACTCGCCGGAGAGGCAGTGGGCTTGCCCGGCGTCATGGCGAACGGCGCTCGCGGCCTTCTCGATCTCGCTCGGGGCAGGCTGGACTCCGCTGCCGACCATTTCGAGACCGTGCTCCTGATGTGCCGGAACTTCAGCGCGACCGCCTATGGGTGGTCCGATCTGTACTCGAGCATCGCCCTGCTGCTGATCGCGCGCGGGCAGCCATCCGAGGCGATCGAGTCCGTGCGCGAGAGCCTGGCGCGCTCTGCGCAGCCCGAGCGCGATGTCCACATGCGCGTCTGCCACCGCCTGGCGATCCGCGCCGCGGCGGACCTTGCCGAGGTCGCTCGCCCGCTGGGCGATTCGGCTAAATTGGAGGAGGCGCTGGCCATAGGGCGCGAATTCGACGCCCTGCTCGAGCACCACACGGAGCTCGTGCACGCGCTTCCCGGAGCGGGCGATCCGCACCTCGCCCTCGACGTGGCGCTTGGCAAGGCCGAGCTGAGCCGGCTCACTGGTCGATCGAGCGCGGCCGCGTGGGCCACCGCGGCCGCGGCGGCGGAAGAGCTGCAGCATCCCCAGGAGGCCGCCTACAGCCGATTCCGCCAGGCCGAGGCGCTCCTGCTCTCGCGCGGGTCGCGGACCGCTGCCCAGGCCGCCGCGGTCGAGGCGTACCGGATCGCCCGTGATCTGGGGGCCACCCCCCTCCAGCGCGAGGTCGAGCGCCTGGCAGCCCGGTCGCGGCTTGACCTCGCAAGCGGATCCGTGACCTCCCACGGAGATCACTCCGCCGAGCCGGTCGGCGACTCGATCCCATTCAGGCTGACGCGGCGCGAGCAGGACGTCCTGGAGCGCCTCACCCTGGGGCGCACCAATCGAGAGATCGCCGCCGACCTGTTCATCAGCGAGAAGACGGCCAGCGTGCACGTCTCGAATATCAAGTCGAAACTGGGAGCGAACGGCCGTGCGGAGATCGCGGCGATCGCGGTTCGTCTCGGTCTCGTCCCGGAGACCGTGGACGCGTGACGCATCGGGAAACCCCACGAGTCGGCCAACATGAGGACAGCGCATAACTCGGCGACCTTCGCTATGCCACCCACGCCCGGGCCACAGCGCATGGGGCTGCGGGCGCCCCCCATTTACGATCAGGTCGGTATGCGGCCGAGCAACAGGATGAACTCGGCCACGATCACGCCCCGCGAGAACACCCCGCGGGGTTTTCGGCTAGCCGCCCTGGCGGTGGGCGGCCTGCTGGACGAGGAGGGCCCGGAGCGCCGGCCGCGCGGCGTCGTCCAGCGAGCGGCACTTCACGTGGCGGATGCGCTTCCCGGTGCCCTCGACGATGCCGGTCGGGTCGTCGAGCAGCGCGCCATCCGCGAGCTGGACGTTTACATGGGCCGCATGCGGGATCAGGGCAACCGCGAAGTCGCGCATGCGTACGCCTCCGGGCGGCCCGAAGCCGAAGGCGAGGAGGCGGTCCGGGAGATCGAGCTGCTCGGTCGCGCCGGGCATCGCGTCGCGGCACAGCCGCATGAGCTCACCGAAGATGCGGCGGATCTCGGGTGAGTGATCGGCAAGGAGCGCATCGGTATCGGTCATGCGCTCACCACAGCGCGAGGCCGGTCGTCTCGTCGGGCATGCGGACGAGCTCGACGCCGGTGATCTCGCGAATCATGATCTCGGCCGCGAAGACCTCGCAGCCTCGCAGGAGATGGCCGCCGACGCAGGCGCCGGACGCATCGGCGAAGGTGCCG
>DASUFJ010000122.1:0-4854 GCA_036274575.1 Candidatus Limnocylindria bacterium | reverse complement strand
GTCGTCGACGACACGTTCACCGCGCACCTCATGCTCGCGCGCTACGGGGGCCCGGCGTGGTTCAGCCTCGGCGACGCGGACCTGGCGACGCACGTCGAGCGCACCCGTCGCCTGCGCATCGGCGAGAGCCTGACCGATGCGACCGCCGCCATGGGCGCGGCCCTCGGCGTCCGCGCCCACGTCCTTCCGTCGTCGGACGACCGATGGCAGACCCGCATCGTCACCGATGACGGCGAGCTCGACTTCCAGGAATACTTCGTCCACCGCCGCCAGGAGCCGATCGTGCGTGGCGTCCGCTTCGACGGCGACGCGGCGGCGCCGACACCGCAGGTGCTCGACGCGATCGCGGCCGCAGACCTCGTCGTGATTGGGCCGTCGAACCCCATCGTCAGCATCGGTCCCACCCTCGAGCTTCCCGGCGTGCGTGACGCGCTCCGCTCGACCGATGCGCTGCGCGTGGCGGTCAGCCCGATCGTCGGTGGTCGCGCCCTGAAGGGACCTGCCGACCGGATGCTGGCGTCGATGGGGCACGAGGTCTCGGCGCCGGGCGTCGCGCGCCTCTATGCCGGACTGGTGGACCGCTTCGTGCTCGACGAGGTCGACGCCGGCCTGGCGGCCGTGGTGGGCGCCATTGGCCTCGAGGCGGCCGTCCTCCCGACCGTCATGGCCACCGATGACGAGCGCCGCTCACTGGCGGAGGCGTTGCTCCCCGGCACCTGATGGTCACCCGCGTGGCCGATCGGTATCCTGCTCGGGTGTCCTCCCGGATCATCGTCCCGCATCGCGGTCTCGAGGCGGCGAAGACCCGCCTCGCCACGTCCCTGAGCCCGGACGAGCGGATCTTCCTTGCCAGCCAGCTCCTGCAGCGCGTCCTCAAGGTCGCGCGGGAGGTCACCGATGACGTCGTCGTCATCTCGCCGTCGCGCGCGCTGGTCGAGATCGTCGATCCGTCGGGCGCGCGGCTGGTGGTCCAGCGCGGGATGGGCCTGAACGAGGGCCTGGAGCAGGCCCGCTTCGACGCCCTGGCCGATGACGTCGCCACCATGGTCATCCTCCACGGAGATCTGCCGAACCTCCAGGCGCAGGACGTCCACATCCTCATCGCCGCGCTGCCGTCCGACGGCGGGCCGGGCGTGGCCATTGCCCCCGACCGCGCCGGCACCGGCACGAACGGGCTCGTCCTGCGGCCTCCCGGCCTCATCCACTTCCGGTTCGGGACGGGCAGCTTCGCCAAGCACGTCGCCGAGGTCGAAGCGGCCGGCGTGCCGCTCGTCGCCGTCAACCGCGCCGGGCTCGCCTTCGATCTCGACACCCCCGCCGACCTCGCGCGCTGGCTCGAGCTCGGGGACGCTGCGTGACGTCACGCCTCGAGCTCATCGCCCTCGACGGCATCGGCGAGATCGCTCCGGGTGACGACCTTGCGGCGCAGGTCGCGACCGCGGCAGCCGCCGTCGAGCTACGTGACGACGACGTGCTCGTCGTCACCCAGAAGATCGTGTCGAAGGCGGAGGGCCGCATCGTCGAGCTCTCGACCGTCGAGCCCTCGCCGCTGGCCCTCGATTGGGCCGCTCGCTGGGAGAAGGACGCGCGACAGGTCGAGCTCGTCCTTCGCGAGTCGGCCGCCATCGTGCGCATGGGTCCAGGCGGCCTCATCATCAGCCGCACCCGCCACGGCCTGGTGTGCGCCAATGCCGGCGTCGACGTCTCGAATGTCGGCGGGGGAGAGGTCGCGTCGCTCCTTCCCGTGGACCCCGATGCCTCCGCCCGCGACCTGCGCGACGGTCTGAAGGCCCGGCTGGGCGTGTCGCCGGCCATCGTCATCAGCGACTCGTTCGGCCGGCCATGGCGCAACGGGATCGTGAACGTGGCGATCGGCGCGGCCGGCATCGAGGCGCTCCTCGACCTCCGCGGACAGCCGGATGCGGCCGGGCGGGAGATGAAGGCGACGGTCATCGCCGTGGCCGATGAGCTGGCGTCCGCCGCCGATCTCGCCGGCGGCAAGGTCGAGCAGCGGCCGGTGGTCGTCGTCCGCGGCTACGGCTGGCGCCCGTCGGAGGCGGGCGCATCGGTCCTGGTGATGGAGGCCGACCGGGACCTCTTCCCCTGATCGGCCGCGGTCAAGCGACGTCGGTCGCGCCGCAGACCGAATTCAGTTCGGCTGGAGGAAGAGGGAGACGATCTCGCCGTTCTCGACGCGGAAGTTGGCCTCGACCTGCATCGGCTGCACGCCCGGTCGGATGACGGTCACGTCGGCGACGTAGCTGGCGCCCATGTTCCGGCTGTCGTTCGTGAACATCCGGAACCCGTCGCCGGCGCGCAGGAACCATCCGCCGACCTTGTCGCGACCGCGCAGGTTCGTGCGCTCATCGGATCCCGGAACGCTGACGCCCAGGATGGCGTGCTCGGCGAAGAGCTCGACCGCCTTCTCGCGAAGGTCGTCATTGATGAGCTCGAAGAAGAGGTCGACGGTTTCGGTTGCACCCATGCGCCCCTCAGTCTAGCCGCGCTCGAGCCGTCCGTCGGCGCCTCGGTAAGCCGGAGGTAAGCGGCTGGTCATTAGACTGCCAACGAATGGACGGCGAACGGCTGCGCATCGGCCTCATCGGCTGGGGAACGGTCGGCTCTGAGCTCGGCCGCCTGGTGCTCGACGGTCCGTTGCGGCTGCGGCTGGCCGGAATCGCGGTCCGCGACCGCAATCGCGACGACCTGCCCCAGGACGTCCCCGTCATCACCCCCGACCAGGCGCTGGAGGCCGACGTCGTCGTCGAGCTGGCCGGCGGCGTGGAGGGTCCCAGGGAATGGGCGCGCGCGACGCTCGACCGGGGCGCGCCGTACGTGACCGCCAATAAGGCACTCCTGGCGACCCACGGCAAGGAGCTGGCCGAGATCGCCGAGCGTCGTGTCGCGGCGCTCCTCGGCAGCGCCAGCGTTGGGGGCGGCACGCCGATGATCGAGTTCACGTCGGACCTGGCGGCCACGCGGCGCATCGCTCGCATGCGTGGCCTGCTGAACGCGACCACCACATACATCCTCGCCGCCATGGGTGACGGACGCTTGTATGCCGATGCGCTGGCGGAGGCACAGGCCGCCGGCTACGCCGAGGCCGATCCGAGCTTCGACGTCGAGGGACGCGACGCGGCGCAGAAGCTCGCCATCCTGGCATCGGTGGCATGGGGCGAGTGGCGACCGGAGTCCGACGTCGCCGCAACCGGCATCCTTGGCCATGAGGTGAGCACGGGGTCCACCACCAGGCTGGTCGCCGAGGCGACCCCCGACGAGATGACCGTCGCACCCGTCGAGCTCACGCCGGACGACCCGCTCGCAGGCGCCGGCGGCGTCGAGAGCGTCCTCGAGGTCACGCTGGACGATGGAAGCGCGTTCCGCATCAGCGGTCCCGGCGCTGGAGGACGCGTGACGGCGGGTGCGGTCTACGCGGATCTCGCGCGGCTGGTGGCAGGAGAGCGCCCGATCCTGTTCGGGAAAGCCTGATCGGCTATCGTCGGGCCGTGCAGCATGAGCCGACCGACTGGCACTGGCCGATCGCTGGCGTCGCCGGCGCGCGTGGCGTCGTGGGGCGCGTCTTCTGCTCGATCCTGTGCGACGCCGGGCTCCCGCCCGACAACCTCCGCGCGTTCGGCCACGAGGAGGGCCACGCCGTCGACTACGGCGGTGTCGAGGTCCCGGTCCACGTCATCGACGACGCCGCCGCCCGCGAGCTCGACATCCTCTTCCTCGCCGTCGACGCGGTCCAGAGCCGCGAGATCATGGCCGGGCCGGGCGCGCACGTGCCCCTCGTGGTCGACAACTCGTCCGCCTTCCGCCTCGCCGACGGCGTCCCGCTCGTCGTCCCCGAGGCAAACGGCCATGCGGCGCGGGAGCGGACGGTCAACCTCATCGCCAACCCGAACTGCACGACCGCGGCGGCCGTGGTCGCCCTCGCGCCGATTCGCGACCTCGCCGGCCTCGAGTCGGTGGACCTCGCCTCGTACCAGGCCGTCAGCGGCGCGGGACGGGCGGGGCTCGACGCGTTCGACGCCGAGCGCGGGACCAGTCATCGCGACGCCGCCACCGACACGCCATTCCACGGTCGCATCGCCGACTCGGTGGTCCCGCAGATCGATGTCCTCGACGAGACGGGCTGGTCCGGCGAGGAGAGGAAGATCCACGCCGAGCTGCGGAAGATCCTCGAGATGCCGGACCTTGACGTGGCCGCCACGACGGTCCGCGTGCCGGTCCGCACCGGCCACTCCGTCGCCCTCCATCTCCGCACACAGCGCGCGACCACGGTGGACGCGCTGGAGGAGGCGCTGAGAAACGCCCCCGGCCTCGAGTACCGGCCCGCCGACGGCTCGGAGCGGCACCCGATGCCCCTCGACGTCGAGGGCCGCGACCCGGTCATCGTGGGCCGCCTCCGGGCCATCCCCGGCCGCGAGCGCGGGTTCGCCCTCTGGGTCAGCAGCGACAACCTGCGCAAGGGTGCCGCCCTCAACGCGGTCCAGTGCGCCGCCGCCGCCGACCCCGAACGCTACGGGAAGCTCCTGCCACCGCCACGGTGACCGACGCGCCGAATCTACGCGACCTCTTCCGGGCCCTGGACCGCCACCGCATCGCGTACATCGTCGTGGGCTCGGTGGCTGCCAAGGCCCACGGGGCGCCAGGCGTGCAACCCGCCGACCTCGACGTCGTTCCGTCGCTCGACCGGGAGAACCTGTCGCGGCTGGCCACGGCCCTCGCGGAGCTCGACGCGGTGGGGGACACCGTCTCCGGCGCCTGGCAGACCGATGAGCACGGCGAGCACCATTGGGTCGAGGACGGCATCGAGCGTCCGCCGCGGCCACTCGATCCGGACGACCT
>DASUFJ010000121.1:0-3662 GCA_036274575.1 Candidatus Limnocylindria bacterium | reverse complement strand
TCCGACGATCGGGGCCGGATCGCTCGTTCGGCGTACACCTACTCGCACCTGCCGATGGTGGCCGGAATCATCGTCACCGCGGTGGGCGACGAGCTCGTGATCGGCCATCCGCTGGGCCACGCGGAGGTCGCGACGATCGCGGCGGTTCTCGGAGGGCCGGCGCTCTTCCTCGCCGGGCACGCCCTGTTCAAATACCTCGTGTTCGGGGTCGTCTCAGGAGCGCGGCTGGTGGCGATCGCATTGCTCGCAGCCTTCGTTCCAGTGGCGATGGTGGTGTCGCCGCTCGCCATCATCGGCTTCGCCACCGCGGTCGTCGCCGGGGTGGCCGTCCACGAATCGGCCTTCCATCCCTCGGCCGCCGCTGAGAGCGTGACCGTCGAGGGCGCCTGAAAGGGAGGCAAGAAACCCGGTGGAGCTCCCCGACTACTGGCTGTCGCGTCCCGGTGTCGAGCCCGGGCCGGACGTGCGGGCCTCCTTCGATCGGACGTGGGATCGTGCCATCGCGTCCGGCGACGGCCCGATGGTCGAGGTCGAGCCCGCGCTGAGGTGGCAGTTCCTCTGCCACCTTGCCGATGCCCGAGGATTCGTCCTGCACGGCTCTGGTGATCCCGGCATCGACGTGTTCGAGCCGCGCCAGGCCATCGACCTGAGGGAATTCGGCAACCAGAAAGCGGTGTACGCGGCTGGCGATGGCATCTGGGCGATGTTCTTCGCGATCGTGGATCGGTCCCGGGTCGGATCGGTCACCAATGCCTGCGTTCGCCTGGCCGATGCCGCGGGCAACGTCAGTCCACCGCAATACGTGTTCTCGGTCAGCCGGTCAGCGTTGCTCAATCGGCCGTGGCGATCGGGCACGGTGTACGTCCTGCCGGGTGACACGTTCGAGCTCCAGCCGCCACTCCGCTTCGGCGACTTCGAGGTGCGCATCCCGCAGTTGGCGAGCCTGGTGGCCGTGCAGCCGCTCGCACGGGTCCCCGTGGAGCCGGCTGACTTTCCATTCCTCGGCGACATCCGCGGGCATGACGACGACAGGTTGGCGGAGTACGCGCACGCCCTGGAGACCGGCGCACGCTGGCCGGATTAGCCCGCCTGCCTGCCGCCGATTACATCAGCCCGACGAAGTTGTATCATCGCGGTGTGGAACGCACGCAGATTTCGCTAACGGCAGCGCAGGCTCGTGAGCTGCGACGCCTCGCCAGGGCGCGGGGCACGTCGATGGCCGCCCTGATCCGTGACGCCGTCGATCGGATGTATGGCGCGGGCGCCGAGGACGCGATGCGATGGCAGCGCGCCCTGGAAGCGGTCGGAGGGTTCCGGTCGGATCGCTCCGACGTCAGCGAGCGCCACGACGACGCACTCGCCGACGCGTTCGAGAGATGAGCGTCTTCGTCGACACGTCGGCGCTCTATGCGCTGCTCGACGAAGGCGACGCGCGCCATGGCGACGCCTCTGATGCACTGCGGCGGCTTGTCGGCATAGAGCTTGTCACGCATTCGTATGTCGTTGTGGAGGCCTGCGCTCTGGTCGGGCGGCGGCTTCCCTGGGAGTCCTCCGTTCGGCTGGTCGACGGCATCCTTCCTGTCATCGACGTGCGCCCCGTCGACGCCGATCTCTACGCCACGGCGATGACCGCCTACCGGCGCTCCGGGTCGTCGGCCGTCAGCCTGGTCGATCACGCCAGCTTCGCGTTCATTCGATCACTCGGCATCGCCCGCGCGTTCGCCTACGACGACGACTTCGTTCGCGAGGGGATCCACCTCGTCGCTTGACGCTCGGTCAGCGCGGGAGCGGGTTCGCGCACGGTGGCACCGCCGTCGAGCCGATGGGCGGCTGACCGTGCATGTAGCATCGGCCAATCGTGGGGGCGACCCGGTGACGGAGTGATGGTGAGCTGATGGCCTTCGATATGAGCCTGGTCCAGCGTGGGGCGCGGCTGCGCCAGTCGCCGTTCTTCGAGGCCGAGCAGGCCTACGGCCCGCGTGGGTACACCGTCTACAACCACATGCTCTTTCCGATCAACTTCGATGACTTCGAGGCGGAATACTGGCACCTGCTGCGGCACGTCACGCTGTGGGACGTCGCGGTGGAGCGACAGCTCGAGGTGCAGGGACTAGATGGGTTCCGCTTCGCACAGCTCCTGACGCCGCGCGACCTGTCGAAGTGCGCGGTCGGCCAAGGGAAGTACGTGCTCATCACGGCGCCGGACGGTGGGATCGTCAACGACCCGGTCATGCTGCGGCTGGGCGAGAACCACTTCTGGTTCGCGCTCGCCAGCTCGGACGCGCTGCTGTACGCCTTGGGTCTGGCGGCTGACCTGGGGTGGGACGTCCAGCTCAGCGAGCCCGATGTCTCGCCGCTCCAGATCCAGGGGCCGCACTCCAGGGACGTCGTGTCCGCGCTCTTCGGCGACGACATCCTGTCGCTGAAGTACTACTGGTTCCGCGAGCTGGAGCTGGACGGCATCCCGCTGGTCGTGACCCGCACCGGCTGGACCGCCGAGGTCGGCTACGAGGTCTACCTGCGCGACGGCAACCGCGGCACCGATCTGTGGGAACGGATCATGGCGGCCGGCAAGCCGTTCGACATCCGGCCCACCGGCCCGGTCGACATCCGGCGGGTGGAGGGCGGGATCCTCAACTGGGGCGCCGATATGACCACCGAGCACAACCCGTTCGAGGTCGGGCTGGAGCGGCTCTGCAACCTGGATGGCGACTTCGACTTCCAGGGCAAGGCGGCGCTGCGCCGCATCCGCGACGCGGGCATCGACCGCAAGCTGGTGGGCGTCGAGATCGCGGGCGACAAGCTGGAGATGAACTTCACGAAGTGGCCGGTCAGCGCCGGAGATGGTGAGGTGGGCCGCGTGACCACGGCGCTCTGGTCCCCCAGGCTGGAACGCAACATCGGCTACGCCTGGCTGCCCATCTCGTTGGCCGCCGATGGCACGCGGGTGAGCGTCACCACCCCGGACGGCGAGCGCGAGGCCACCGTGGTGCCGATGCCCTTCGTGGATCCGGGCAAGCAGATCCCCAAGTCCGACCCGGCCATCGTCCGCTAGGGGAGCGGCCCGCGCGAGCGGACCGTCTCGTCCTCAGCGTATCCCTCCAGGCGATTCAACTGGGGTACTGGGATCGCGCATCTGCGCACCGGCCGGCTCGCTCTGATTCCACTGAGTGCATCACCTCGAGCCGGAAGCCTGCGTCCTGCTCGGCTTGACCCACCCAGTTGATTCAAGGTCGAACCCACAGCAGCTCATCACAGCCGAGCGGCTTGCCGGCCGAATTGGCGCCCATGTGGTCCGCGATCAGGACCCTAGGGTCGCCACCAAGGCTTGGTCGGGCTTCACGCTCGTGAGACGGGAATCCCGGGCAGGAACGGGCTCATGGCCCTTGGCAGACGGCGGTCGCGGAGCGCAGGCTGAGGACAGCACACGGAATGAGGAGTATCACGATGACCGCAGAGGTCGACGTCGCGCAGCAGGCCAAGGCGACCGGGCAGGCGGACGACGGGCAGCCTCGCCCGTTCGTTTCCGTCGCCGCCATGGTGCGCGGCGATGAGCTGGGCATCCACAACGCGCTGATCGGCGGCATCGCCGCCGACAAGGTGGCCGTCGAGCGTGGATTCGTGCGTGGCGCCCTCGCGCTGCGCGAGCTTCAGGTGCGCCA
>DASUFJ010000120.1:0-17823 GCA_036274575.1 Candidatus Limnocylindria bacterium | reverse complement strand
ACGGCGCCGAGATCGGCATCCGTCGGCCAGCGGTCCTCGCGGGTCACGGATCCTTCACGAAGCACGAAGCGGGTCATCGGCACGTAGCGGCCGTCGCGGGTGAGGCCCTCGCCGCGCGCGATGACGCGGTCGTCACCCTGGCGCACGGTCACGGCAACCTTGCGCGGCATCGAATGCGCCCAGACGACCTCGGCCGGATCGATCCGGGACCGTGCTACGGGGATGCCGGTCGCGCCGGCGCCGGGGTACCACAGCTCCCAAGTATGAACGTCGTCGAAGGCCATGCCTGCAGGATAGGCCTCACCAGCGGCCGGCGAGCGCGACGTACGGGTCGAGCGCACTGGGGTCGGCCAGCGACTCACGGGACGCTGCCCGATCGGGTGGGTCGCCGGCGAGGATCCGCTTCACCGGGACCTCGAGCTTCTTGCCGGAGAGGGTCCTTGGCACGGCCGGGACGGCGACGATCTCGTCGGGAACGTGGCGCGGCGACAGCGCGGCACGGATCTCCGAGCCGATTCGTCGCCGCAGCTCGTCGGTGAGCTCCGCACCGTCGGCGGGGACGATGAACAGGATGAGCCGGTCCGTCGCGTCGAGATGGACGACGAGCGAGTCGGCGACCTCGGGCAGCCCTTCGGTGACGCGATACAGCTCGGACGTCCCGATGCGCACGCCGTCGCGGTTGAGGGTCGCATCCGAGCGGCCGGTGATGATGCAGGAGCCTCGCTCCGTGAACGTGACCCAGTCGCCGTGGCGCCAGACGCCGGGCCAGACGGAGAAGTAGGCGTCGCGGTAGCGCTCGCCGTCGGGGTCGTTCCAGAAGCCGACGGGCATCGAGGGCATCGGCCGGGTGATGACGAGCTCGCCCTGCTCGCCCACCAGCGGTCGCCCATCCGGCGAGAACGCCTCCACCGCGCAACCCAGCATGCGGCACGAGATCTCGCCCTCCCACACCGGGACCAGCGGCGAGGCGCCGACGAAGGCGGTGCACACGTCGGTGCCGCCGGAGACCGACTCGAGATGGATCGAGGGACCGATCGCCTCGGAGACGTAGCGGAAGCCCTCGGCCGGCAGCGGCGCTCCGGTCGAGCCGATGCTGCGCATGGCGGAGAGATCGGCGACGTCCGCGGGCCGGAGGCCGGACTTGCGGCAGGCCATGAGGTACGGCGCGGACGTGCCGAAGTAGGTGACGCCCTCCTCGGCGGCCATGCGCCACAGCGCACCGAGGTCAGGATCGGCCGGCGATCCGTCGAAGCAGACCACCGTGGCACCGACGCCGAGGCCGGAGACGAGGTAGTTCCACATCATCCAGCCGGTCGTGCTGTACCAGAAGAACCGATCCGAAGGCCCGAGGTCGTGGTGCAGCGCATGGATCTTCAGGTGCTCCACCGTCATCCCGCCATGCCCGTGGACGATCGGCTTCGGCAGCCCGGTCGTGCCGGACGAGTAGAGGACGAACAGCGGGTGATCGAATGCGACCGGCTCGAACCCGGGGTCGGGCGCCGCCGCCAGCAGGTCCGCCCAGGGTTGCGCGTCGGCGATCGTGGTCGTCGAGGAGCCGAGATAGGGCACGAGCACGGTCGCCCGCAGCGACGGCAGCGCAGCGCGGATCTCGGCCACCTCCGCGGCCCGGTCGACGGCCTTGCTCGCGTATCGATAGCCGTCGACCGTCAGGAGGACGACCGGCTCGATCTGGCTCCAGCGATCGATCACCGAACGAACCCCAAACTCGGGAGGGCAGCTCGACCATGCCGCGCCGAGCGACGCGGTGGCGAGGCAGGCGACGATCGCCTCCGGGATGTTCGGCAGGTAGGCCGCAACTCGGTCGCCCGGGCCGACCCCGAGCGAGCGCAGCCCGGCCCGCACGCGGGCGACGGCCTCTCGCAGCTCGGCTGCGGTGAGCGTGATGCGCTCACGGGTCTGCGAGCGGCCGATGACGACCGGATCGTCGTCCCTCCGGCCGGGGAGGCGGAGGCAGACCTCCGCCCAGCTCAGCCGGGCGTCGGGGAACCAGCGCGCGCCGGGCATCGTCGCCACCGGCAGCGTCGGGCCCGGATCGGTGCCGGGAGCGATCTCGAAGTGGTCCCAGATCGAGCGCCAGAAGGCCGCGGGGTCGTCGACGGACCACGCCAGCAGCGCGTCGTACTCGGCGAATGCCATCCCTCGATCGCGCTCGAGCCACCGCAGGTACGCACCGACCCTGGTCGTGCTCAGGGCATCGGCCGGCGGCGACCAGAGGACGGGCGGAGGGGGCATGTGCCGATGATGCCAGAGGCGGCGCTATTCTGGCCGCCGGATGCTCCCCGCCGTGCTCGTTGCCGTCGTCGCCGCCATCGGGCCGGTTCTTCCACCGGACCCACCCGCGGCGATCTCCGTCGTGCCCGACGAGCCCGACGCGTTCGTCCTTCCCGAGGCGGCGACCTACCAGGCCGTTGCGGCCGACCTGGACGGCGACGGCGCGCGCGAGATCGTGCGGCTCGTGGCCGGACAGGGCGCGGCCATCGAGGCGGAGGCGTGGGCCCAGGACGCCGATGGCTGGTCCCTTCTCGGCCGGATCGAGGTCGTGCCACCGTCACCGCCCGGCGGTGCCGGCGTCGTCAACTATGCCGGCGCTCCGGTCCGGCTCCTGGTCCGGCATGCCGGTGGCCGCGATCTGGTGACCCTGGCCCGTCAGCCCGAGTTTCGGGAGCTCGACCTGGAGGGAGGATGCTGCCTCCTGCTGGGCGACCTGCGGCTCGAAGGGGGCCTGCGGCTCGCGGACGTGGCCGATCCGGCCGTCAGCGTCGATGCCGTGTTCGCGATCGACCTGGACGGCGACGGGACCGATGAGCTCGTCACGACCCGGTCGCTGCCACCCCTGGGCGACATCACGTTTCCGACGGAGGCCGCCATCTACCGCTGGTCCGGCGAGGGCTTCACGCCGCCCGTCGCCACCGAGCTGGGCGTCGGCTCCGGCGACCTGCCGTTCGTCCTCGGCGACAGCGACGACCGGCCGGGCGATGAGCTCGCGGTCATCACCCGCGTCAGCACCGGACGCCTCTATCGAATCTCGCTCCGCGACGGCGACGAGCTCGTGACGGAGGACACCGGGATCGCCGCCGCGGACGCCCGCGCCGTGCCGATCGGCGAGGGTCGCGGGATCGCCGTCATCGACAACGGCGGCACGGTGACCGTCCACAGGTGGCCCGCCGATGCTCCGGGCAGCGCTCCACTCGGCTCCGCGATCGTCCCCGACGGCGAGATCCTGGGCACCATCAGAGTCCGGGGCGAGGATCGGCTCATGGTCCGCCAGCCCTCGCCGGAGGCGCTGCACGCGCTCTTCCTGCCGGACCTGTCGTACATCCGGGCGACCGGTATCACACGCAGCCCGGCCGCCGCGGCCTTTGCCTCCGGACCGGTCGCTCCGTTCGTCGGCATGCTGCCGGGTGGCGGCCCCGACGACGAGGCGATGGTCATCTTCCAGGGGCGGATCATGCCCGTCGATACGGGCGACGACGCTCCGTTCCCGCCGGGCGGGACCGAGCAGGCGCCGGCCGAGGCCGGCGCGCAGCCCATCGGCCTCGTGGGGGACGGCTCGTGGCTGGCGCTGCTTCACACCCACCTGCCCGCCGCGCCGCTCGATCCCGTCGGTGGGGCGCTCGCGCCACCCATCGCGACCCCCGCGTCGGCAGTGAGCCTCGTGCCGTTCGACCAGTTCGTGGGCCTGCCGGAAGAGGACGACGGTCACCTGGATCCGCCCGTGTCGGACGCCGTCACGCTCGACGAGCGCGGCACGCTGGCGGTGGGCTCGGACGGATTCATCGTCCGGCTCGAGGCGCAGCCCGCCGCACGGGTCTACGTGGCGGAAGCTGATCCATCGGTCGTCGGATCGATCCGCATCGTGCCGGAGAGTGGCTCGCTCGACGTGCGAATCTTGCCGCAGCCGGTTGCCAGCGGCGGGCGGCAGCGCGTGAGCATGGCCGTCGTCAGTCCCGCCGGGCGGAGCTATCTCGCGACGTGGGAGGTCCGCCTCCTTCGCGCCCCACCCACCCTTCGGGCCTCGGTGACCACGCCGATCGGCTCGGGCGCGCTGGTGGAGGGTCGAACCGCACCCTACGCGGAGGTCACGGTCGCCGGCCAACCCGTACCGGTCGATGCGGAGGGACGCTTCGCCGCGACGGCCGACGTCCCGCCCTGGCCGACCGAGATCGTGGTGGTGGCGACCGACCCGGTCGGCAACGTCGCCACCGTCGCGGTGAGCGGGGTCGGGTTCCTCGACTACCGCGCGCTGCCCTGGATCCCGATCGTCATCATGCTGGTGGCGATCGCCGGCCTCGTCCTGTACCTGCGGGTGCCGCACCTGCGGCCGCAGCCGCGTGCCGCGGGCGACGACTCGGCGCTCGAAGAGATCGATCCGGACTGACTCAGCCGCCGCGTCGCCGGCGCGCCAGTCGCTCAGCGAGCGTCTCGCCGGCCGGAGGGGGCGATGGCGCCACCTCCGCGGCGGGATTCGACTCACGGGTCGGGAATGATGGCGCCACGGCAGCGGGTCGACGAATCGGCGGAGGCGACGTGGTGCTGGTGCGCTCGGCACGGCGGGCGCTCCGATCCCGCGCCGCGCGAAGCTCGGCGAGGCCGGGCGTCGCCTCCGGAACGACCTCGCCGCGACCGACGCGCCGGCCGGCCCAGGCAACTGCGCGACGGATATCGGAGCGGCGGAGCGCGACACGCCGCACGCCGACGTCGAGCGGCACGAGGACCATGGCCAGGACGAGGAGCCACGGCCAGATCGGCGTCGGGAACGCGCCGGCGGCGATGTCGTGGGACCACAGCCTGGCCGTCGCATCCTCAGACGCCAGGGACAGCTCGCGTCCACCGCCCGCTTCGGCGAATCCGGCGAGCGCGTCGGTGTCGATGCCGAGGCGCCGGTACTCCGCGGCCGCGGGGGAGACGATGCCGAGGGTGCGGCTCGCCGCATCGGTCCCGTCCGCGTCCTCGCGGGTCTGCGCGACGCGCACGAGATAGGCGCCCGGCTCCTCCGCGCGTACCGTCCCGGCATAGCGGCCCGGGCCGACCTGCTCGAGGGTGACCTGGGTCGGCTCCAGGTCGGGCGACACGAGGCGAAGGCCGGTGCGGTAGAAGTTGCGCGGTGCGCCGTCGTCGTCGAACGAGGTGACCTCCACGGCGAGCACGCCGTCCGCGCCGGGCGTGAAGCGGACGTCGATGCCCTCCGCGTCCTGCGGGGGCAGCGTCCAGTCGATCAGCTGCGCGGTCAGCGTGCCGAATTCGGAGGTGCCGATCCACGGGGCGGCCCATTGCTGCCGCGCATCCGAGGTCCACGCCACCGCGCGTCCGAGGCCGTACTGCCATTGCGCCAGGAGCGGATCCTCGCGAGCCGTGAGGAGCGGGACGGTCGCGCTGCCCTTCGGCGTCGTGGCGTTGTAGCCGAGGAGCTGCGGGAGGCGTCCCGCGTCGAGGCCGTCCAGGATCTCCGATGGCGCCGACGGGATCGGCTGGAACTCCTCCTCGACGATCCGCTCGCCGGCGGTCCTGATCGTCTCGCGCAGGAAGATGTCCGGGATCGTGGTGGCATCCGCAGCCTCGTAGTATCGGCCGCCCGACTCCTCGGCCAGGCGCCGCAGGACCTGGGCCGATCCGCCTCCGGTGCCGATGGTCGACAGCGTGATCCCGGCGGCCTGCATGTCGGCCAGGAGCTCGTCGTAGGCGCCGTGCGTCGACCAGCCGTCGGTGATGAGGATGATGTGGCGGAGCGTCGCCGGGTTGTTGGCGAGGTCGTCGTAGGCCGCCTTCAGGCCGGCGAAGATGTTCGTGTTGCCGTCGGCCCGGAAGCCGAGGCCGTTGCCGATGGCGCCGAAGTCGATCGGCGCGGTCCGCACGGCCCAGTGTGCGTTCTGGTCGAATGCCACCACGCCGAGCTGGTCGGTCGGGGCGAGCGCCTCGGCGGCGCGCAGGATCGCCTCCTTGGCGATGTCCACCTTCTCGAAGCCGCGCTGGCCGCTGGGATTGGCGGTGTCCCGGCTGTCGCCGGTGCAGTGGCAGTCCGCCATGCTGCCCGACTTGTCCACCACCGCGACCATCGCGACGTCGGGAGAGCGCTCACGGTCGCGGACCGACATGTAGACCGGGAGCGTCTCCTCGATCGGCGTGTCGAGATAGCCGCCCGCCCCGTAGCTCTGCCGCCCGCCGATCATGACCAGCCCCTTGCCGAGGTCGCGGACGGCGACCTGGAGCGCGCTCATCGCATCGTGGCCGAGCGCGCTGGACGGGACGTTGTCGAGCACGATGCTGTCGTAGCCGGCGAGGGACGCCAGCGACGACGGAACGCCGGTCGTGGGAACCACGGTCACCTCGATGTCGCCCGCGCCGAGCGACGCGACGAGGTCGGAGGCGCGAGTCGCGTCGTCGGTGGCGACCAGCACCTGGGGCGGGCCGGTCACGAGCAGGTACGTCTCGGACGCGTTGTTCTCGGCGAACCGATCCGCGCCGGCCTCCGGCTCGATGACCGCGCGGAAGACGTGGAAGCCGGCATCGTCGGCGCTGACCCTGAACGGGACCGTCGTCACCCCCGGCTCGAGGTCCACCTCACGCGTCGCCACCGTCGCGCCGTCGGCGAGGAGCCGGATCGTGGCCGAGGTGGCCACCGTGGAGCGGACGCGGACAGTGAGGTCGACGGTCTCGCCGACGCGGGCGCCGGGCGGGCCGTCAACGGCGTCGACGAGCACCTCCGCCGCCTCCGCCGCGTCGGGAACGACGACGTCGAGCGGGATGCCACGCCCGGCGGCCGCGGCGATGGCATCGGTCGCTGCACCCGACGTGTCGTTGCCGTCCGAGAGCAGCACGAGGCGCTGCTGTGTGCCCTGCGGCAGGATCGCCGTCGCCAGCCGGATGGCTGCGGCCACATCCGTCGCGCCGGCCACGGGGGCCGAAGCGGGATCGGCCAGCTCGTCGACCTCCGAGGGAAGGCGATCGACGAGTGCATTGGCGCCGAAGACGACCACCCCGGCGGTGTCGCCCTCGGGCATCTCGCGCACCGCCGTCCGCGCCCACGCGACGAGCTCCTCGCGCGTCGCGTCGAGCATCGATGCCGAGGCGTCGAGCAGGAAGACGACGCTGAGGCGATCGGCGGGAAGCGCCATCCGCATCCCCGCCAGGGCGAGCACCAGCGCGGCGGCGAGGACGAACCGGATCGCGAGCGAGGCGACGCGACGTCCGGCCGGAAGGCGGCGCGAGGCGGCCAGCCACCCGACCGCGATGACGACCGTCGCGGGGACGGCGAGGAACAGCCATGCCGGATCGGTGAAGGCGACAGGCAGGGTCACGGCCCGCGCCCTGCGAGTGGCTGGGGCCGGCGCCCGATGGCGCGGGCGAGGCTGCGCCGCGTCGGACGATGGAAGAGGAGCCACTCGATTGCCAGCAGCGCCAGAGCGACGAGGACGATCGGCCACCACCACTCGGCGCGCGCCGGCTGCGCCGCACCGCCTTCATCGTCCGGAACGCGCCCCATCTCGACCAGGCGCTGGGCGTCCCCGGGCGTCACGTCGGACTCGTCGGCATCGAAGAGGTTGACGGCCGTCCGACCGATCACGAGGCCGTCGAGCTCCGGGTCGTCGCTGACGGCGCGGAGCTCACGAACGCCGACGCTCGTCGAGCCCGGCAGCGTCAACGAGCCGCCTTCGACCGCGAGCTCCGTGGTCGGGCCGGCGTCGAGGGTCACCGCGACGCGTTCGATCCGCGGGTCGATGCTCGCCGTGGCGGACTGGCCGAGGCGCATCGACGAGGGGAGGATCCCCTCCGCCGGCGGCAGCAGGAATTCCACGAGGTTGCTGGTGAGGAGCGGGAAGGCGACCTGGAGCGGGAGATCCGACTCGTCCAGCGCGAAGCCGATGACGCCGACGCGCCGTCCCTCACGCTGTCCGGCGGCGATGAGCGGATCGCCCGAGGGCGTCGAAGCCACCGGTCGAAGGCGCTCGTCGAGCTCGAGATCGCGCGCCCGACCGATGTGGATCGTGCCCAGGTCGACGAAGCGCAGGAGCGGCTCCTCCGGATCGGGGCGATCGATGAGCGGGCCGTCGAGGCGCCCGACAACCGCGCCGAACTCGCCGTCGGCATCCGGGTCCAGGTAGAGAGCGGCTGCGCCGTCCGGTGGCGCGTCGGGGACGACGCCGTCGAAGACGATGAGCCCGTACGGAGTCCCGGCGGCCTCGGCCTCATCGAGGGCGTCCACGTAGCCCTCCTTTCCCACCGCGTAGAGCTCGAGACGGGGGAGGAGGGCCAGCGCGCTCTCCAGGTACGCGCTCCCGTCGCCCACGAGGAGTGTGCGCGTCGTCTCCTGGCCGGGAACGACGGCGAAGGCACGGTCATCGGCGGCGAGCGCGTCCGTGCCGGCCAGCCGTGCCTCGATCGTCACCGCATCGGCGGGCACGGTGCTCACGAGCGCCTCCGACCGCTCGCCAGGCGGGATGGTGAGCTCGCGCGCGTCGACGAGGATGGCGCCGCTCCCGTCATCCGCGTACACCTCGAGCCGGCGGGTCGCCTCGGCCGTGGAGGGATTGGCGATCGCCAAGAAGACGTCCAGCTGGGCGCCGCCGGCCCGGCGCAGGGCGGAGAGCGCGGCGATGGCCTGGTTCGCATCGGTTGAGCCCACGCGTTCCACCAGGACCGGCGCGCCGACGCCGAGGTCGGGCAGGGTGTCGCCGGCGGCATCGGTGACGATGACGACCGTCGAGTCACTGTCGCGCGCCGCCAGGGCCGATGCCAGCGCGAAGGCATCGGTCAGGTCGCCCGGCAGCTGGGAGGCACCGATGCGGGCGATGGCGTCGAGGGCCGCCGCGCGGTCGTCCGTCTCGCTGACCAGGACCTCGGCGCTGTCGGCCGCCGCGACGATGGTGATGCGTCCGCCCTCGGGCAGCCTCCCGACGACGTCGGACGCTCGCCGCCTCGCCTCGGCCATGCGGTCCTCGTCGGCGGTGGCGCTCGCCATCCCGGCGCTCGTGTCGACGATGAGGACGACGTTCGCCGCAAGGTCCGACTCGGTCGCGGTGAAGGGTCGGACCGCGGCGGCGACCACGAGCGTCGCGATCAGGAGCTGGACGAGGAGGAGCCAGCTGAAGCGGAGGCGCTGCCATGGCGCATTGGCCTCCACGTCGCGCACGAGCTGCTGCCAGAGGAACGTCGATCCGACCGGCACGTCCCGCCGTCGCAGCCGCAGCATGTAGAGGGCGACGATGATCGGCAGGCCGATGAGCCCGATGAGCGCGAGCGGCGCGATCATTCGACCACGCGCCTTCGCCTCAACACGTCGAACAGCAGGTCGGCGAGGTCGAGGTCCGACGGGACGACGACGTAGGCGCCGCCGCGCTTGCCGAGGAAGGCGGCGATCTCCGCCTGCCACTCCGCGAGGCGCGCACGGTAGCGGTCGATGAGATCGTCATCGCCCGAGATCTCGATGCCCTGGCCGGTCTCGCTGTCGACCAGGCGGGCATCGGCGGCGACCTCCGGGTCGAGCTCGTCCGGCGCCAGGAGGTGGAGGACCGAGAGTTGGGAGCGAGTGCCGGCCAGCTCGCGCAGCGCCTGGAGGTAGCCGGCATCCATGAGATCGCTGATGAGGAGCAGCGGACCGCTGCCGCGCATTCGCGAGGCGTAGTCGCGTGCCGCGGCGGCGAGGCCGGTGTGGCGCTCCGGGCGAGGCTCGGAGAGGAATTGGAAGAGCTCGGCCGCGCGGCGCTTGCCGCGCATCGGCTGCAGCGCCGTCGCCCGGCCGTCACCCAGGAAGGCGATGCTGACCCGATCCATCCCGGCGAGGCCCAGATAGCCGAGCGCAGCGGCGGCGCGGCGGGCGGCGTCCAGCTTGTTCGGCTCGCCGTAGTCCATGCTGCGGCTGGCGTCGACCAGGACGTGGGCGGTGACGTCCTCCTCCTCGACGAAGAGCTTGACGAAGAGGCGCTCCAGGCGAGCGTAGGCGTTCCAGTCGAGCTGCCGCAGGTCGTCGCCGCTGGCGTACGTGCGGTAGTCGGCGAACTCGACGGATTGCCCGCGCCGAACGCTGCGCCGCTCGCCTTTCATGCGGCCGGCGGTCAGCCTCCGCGACGCCAGCTCGAGCTGCTCGAGACGCCGAAGGAACGCCTCGTCGAACAACGGTGCTCGCTCGGCGGTGGTCATCGGTCGCTCGCGCCGCTGCGTATATACGTATATACGCGGTGGACCACCAGCTACTCCGCTGGTTCGGTGGGCGTCTCACCGATGATGGCGCGCACGACCGAATCGGTGCTGATGCCCTCGGCCTCGCCCTCGAAGTTGAGGATGATCCGATGGCGCAGCGCCGGCGCCGCCACCGCCTGGACATCGGCGTAGGCGACGTTGAAGCGGCCGTCGAGGAGGGCCGTGATCTTCGCCCCGAGCACCATCGCCTGCGCTCCGCGCGGAGAGGCACCGTAGCGGACGTACTGACGCACGATCTCGGGCACCCGCTCGGTGTCCGGGTGCGTTCCGCGGAGGATGCGGATGGCGTAGGCCATCACGTGCGAGGCGATCGGGACGTCGCGCGCAAGCCCCTGCATGGCGAGCACGTCGGCGCCAGAGGCCGCCTTCCCCACCCTCGGCTGCTCGACGCCCGTCGTCCTTTCCATGATCCGGACCAGGTCGTCCTCCGACGGGAAGGGCACGTCGATCTTGAAGAAGAATCGATCCAGCTGCGCCTCCGGCAGCGGATAGGTGCCCTCCATCTCGAGCGGGTTCTGCGTGGCGAGCACGAAGAACGGCTCCGACAGGGTGTACTGCTGCTTCGCCACCGTGACTCGATGCTCCTGCATCGCCTCGAGCAGCGCCGACTGGGTCTTCGGGGTGGCGCGATTGATCTCGTCGGCGAGGACGAGGTTGGAGAAGATCGGCCCCTGCTGGAAGCGGAACCGTCGCTCGCCGCCCTCCTCGACGATGATGTTCGTGCCCACGATGTCCGCCGGCATCAGGTCCGGCGTGAACTGGATGCGGTTGAACCCGAGCTCGAGCGCGTCGGCCATCGTGCGGACGAGCATCGTCTTGCCCAGCCCGGGCACGCCCTCGAGCAGCGCGTGCGATCCGGCGATGAGGCTGATCAGCGTCTGCCGCACGAGCTGCTCCTGGCCGACGATTAACGCGCCGACCTCTTGCTCTATGGCCGCCGCGAGCGCCGCGAAGCGCTCCGGCTGGAGATCGGTTGCTGAGGGGGCGGTCGTCGGAGGCTGCTCGGTCATCGGTTCCTCGCTCAGTCGGTGGGTTCCAGGCGGGAGAAGTAGTCGCGCACGAAGTCCTTGAGGGTGATCGGCACCTGCTGCTGATCGAGGGCGGCCTGTGCGAAGTCGTCGAAGATGTCGAAGACGGACCGATACGGCACGACGCTGTCGTTGTCGAAGCCGGTGCCGGATCCGGAGCCGGACTGGTCTGTTCCGCCGTTGCCCCCGGACCCCGCGACGAAGTCCGGGTCGCCCGGTCGCCCGAGGCGGTCGAAATCGGTCAGGATCCCGCCGTCGCCGTCGGTAGTGAAGCCCTGGTTGCCCTGGCTCGGCCCGTCGAAGCCGCCGGTGCGGATTCCTCCGCCGGGGATGCGGCGGACGGTCGTGCCGCCACCACCCCCGCCAAGCTGCCCGCCAGTGCCCGGTTGCTGGCCGCTGCCGCCCGGCTGCTGACCACCGCCCGGCTGCTGACCACCGCCCGGCTGTTGTCCTCCCCCAGGCTGCTGGCCGCCGCCCGGCTGGCTCGACGCACCTGGCTGGCCGGACCCACCGGGCGCGCCGGATGCCCCTGGCTGGCCCGATCCTCCGGGCTGAGTGCCCGGCTCCCCGGACGCGCCCGGCTGGCCGGATGCTCCAGGCTGCCCGCCGGTCGAGCCGGTTGGCTGACCGGCGCGGGCGACCTGGCGAGCGCCCTCCTGCAGCGCCGATTGTGCGCGAGCGAGATCGCGCTGGAAGGTGCGGTCGGCGGCCGCCTCGCGCAGGGCGTCCGCGGCGCGCCTGAGCGCCTCCCGTGCCGCCTGCCGATCCTGCCGCGATCCGGAACGGGACGCGCGATCCAGCGCGTCCGCCGCCTCGGCCAGGGCGCGAGCCGCCGTCGGCTGCGCATCGGCCGAGGCCGACGCCGCCTGCCGCAGCGCGTCCGCCCGAGCCGCGGCCTGCTGATCGTTCAGGTTCGGTGCAGCGGCGGCCAGGTCCTCGAGATCGCGCGCCGCTTCCTCGGGGTCGCCGTCGTCGTTCGCGCGCTCATCGCTCGTCGCCGCCCGGGATGCGGACCGAGCGAGCTGTGTCAGCGCCGCGTCATGCTGCGTGCTCTCCGGATCCGTGAGCCGGGAGAGCTCCTCCTGCACCGAACCGATCCGCGCGAGCGTGGCCTCACGGTCCGCGCCGTCCTCGCGCAGCTGGCGCGCGAGCTCGCGGAGCTGTCGCTTGAGCTCCTCCCGACGTGGGTCCGGGCTCTCGGCGGTCTCGTCCGCGATCTCCTCGGCGACGTCCTCGACCCGCTCCGCCACGCGCTCTGCCGCCTCCCGTGCCGCGCGCTGCCGGTTGACGACATCGTCCTGCGGGTTGGGCCACGCGACGAGGACGAGTGTCAGGGCCAGGCCGATGAGCGCGACCGCCAGCGGCCGTCGGTCGAGACGGGGGCGGAAGGCACGACGCAAATCGAGTGTGCCGAGATGGGCTCGGGCATCGACGATCTGGCGATCCTCCAGCGGGTCGACGGGCTCGCGTGAGGCGAGCTCGAGCGCCGTGCCGAGGCGCTGCTTGAGAGCGAGCTCCTCGTCGGCGCGGCGCGCCGCATCGATCAACGATGGGCGCCGGCGACCGGCATCGACGGCCCAGGCGAGAGCGGCGACGGCGACGACTCCGGCCTGGATCCAGCGCGCATACTCGATCGGGAACGCCCTCGCAACGAGCTGCACCAGCGCGATCGCGAGGAGCGCGACCGCGAGGACGAGGAGGCCCGATCGGACGGCGCGGCGCCACCACAGCCGTCGGCGCAGCCTACCGAGACGCTTCAGGGCATCGGCGCCCATTCGCTCGGCAGCGACGTCATCGGCCGGCCGCCCGCCGCTCATCGGTCCGTCTCGGAAGGGATGTCGACGGTCTCGAGGTTCTCCATCGGCCACTCCGCATCCAGAGCTACGGGCCGCCGCCGCCGTCGCACGCCGCGCATGCCGGGTGGGACGACCAGCCAGCTGGCGGCCAGGGTCAGGGTCCCGGCGAGCAGCAGCAGGCTGATCGAGATGCGCGGCCACCAGTACCCGGACGTCGGGTTCAGCGCGCCGAAGTTGCCGGCGGGCTGCTCCTCACAGCCGACGTTGAGGTCGCACGGCTGCACGGCGATCGTGCCCTGGGCCAGGTCGTCGCCGAACAGCTGGTAGAGCGCGGAGGTGAAGCGCGTCGGTCCGGTCGCCTCGACGCCCGACACGATGTCGAGGATGGCGACCATGGGGTTGAGGTAGCGCAGCGCCTCGGGTGCACGCTCGCGCGTGAATGGGAAGCGCGCGTCATTCGCGTTCGCCACCTGCGTCCAGAAGGCGTACGTCATGGCCGTCCCGAGCGTCAGGGCCAGCACGGCGGAGTACGTGACCACGGTCGCGGTCTGGGTGCGCCGCAGGAGGGCCGAGGCGAAGATGCCGATCGCGCCGAAGGCGACGGCCATGGACAGCAGCACGGCCATCTGGCGAAGGAGGTCGTCGACCGATGCGCCGCCGTACATGAGGACGATGGCGCTGATCGGGAGCGCGGCGACGATCATGAGCACGACGAAGGCGAGCGCCGTGAGCAGCTTGCCGACCACGATCGCGCTCGGCCGCAGTGGCGTCGTCACCAGCAGGTCGAGCGTCTGCTTCTCGCGCTCGAGGCTTATCTGGCCCGCCGTGAACGCCGGCGCG
Organism: Candidatus Limnocylindria bacterium; assembly: GCA_036274575.1. Classification (GTDB taxonomy): domain Bacteria; phylum Chloroflexota; class Limnocylindria; order QHBO01; family QHBO01; genus JACDBZ01. The sequence continues at coordinate 3,944 of DASUFJ010000120.1, read as the reverse complement.
ATGAACGATACGAGGATGACCTGGAAGACGGAGAGGACGGTGAAGATCGACTGGCCGATGAGGCCGGACGCGTTCGCCTGACCGATGACTCCGCCGCGGCCGAACTCATCCAGCGCGGCGGTCGCCTCAGCCGCCGGTCCGACCACGACGTACGTCCCGTACGCGATGAGCGCGAGCACGCCCAGGTAGGCGGTGAGGACGACGAAGGCGCGCCGGCCGCGCATCCGAGAGCGCAGCTCCTTCACCATGATGGTGGCGACGTCCGTGAAGAAGCTTCCAGGGACAGCGCCCGGCATCGCGGTCGCGTCGGCCGTCATGCGTCCGCCTCCTCGCCGTGCTCACCGGTGACGCGCAGGAAGATCTCCTCCAGATCGCTCGCAGCCCGGCTGAATCCGACCACGCGGTGATCCGCCGCCACCAGCTCACGCAGCAGGTCGGCCTGCTCCGCATCCGACCCTTCGAAGCTGAGCTCAAGCATCGCGACCTCGTCGCTGCGGTCGTCGATGCGCAGGACGCTCCCGACGCGCGCGTCGGCTCCCAGCCACTCGGTGGCGGAGGCGATGCCCTCGGCATCACCGAGGAGCTCGACACGCACCACGGCGGAGGCGCGAAGGGATCGCTCGATCTCGTCGATCCGCCCGGACCGGAGGACGCGACCGTGGTCGATGATCGCGACGCCGGTGCACATCTCGCCGAGCTCGGGGAGGATGTGGCTGCTGACGAGGATCGTCTTTCCCATCGAGCGCAGCTCGCGAAGGATCTCGCGCATCTCGACCCGCGCCCGCGGGTCGAGGCCCGACGCCGGCTCGTCGAGGATGAGGAGCGCCGGGTCGTGGACGAGTGTGTGGGCCAGGCACAGGCGCTGGCGCATCCCGCGCGACAGGCTCTCGACGTACGACTCGCGCCGGTCGGAGAGGCCCACGATCTCGAGCAGCTCGCCGATCATCGCCACGCGGCGGTTGGCCGGGACGCCGTAGCAGCGCGCGAAGAAGTCGAGGTACTCCCAGACGCGGAGGTCGTCGTAGACGCCGTAGAAGTCGGGCATGTAGCCGATGCGTCGCCGCACCTCGATCGGATCGGCCTGGACCGGGATGCCGGTGACGAGCGCCTCGCCCGCGGTGGGCGCCAGGAGCGTGGCGAGGATGCGCATCATCGTGGTCTTCCCCGCGCCGTTCGGGCCGACGAGGCCGAAGATCTCGCCGGGCCCGACGCGGAGATCGACGCCCGCCACGGCGACCTGGTCGTCATAGCGCTTCACGAGGCCCCGGGTCTCGACGATCGGTACCGACATCATTGGTCGCGCCCCCCGGTGACGCTGGCGCTGACGAAGACGTTCTGCTGGCCGAACTGCGGATCGACCGACCCCGAGACGCGGACCTCGATGACGCCCTGGCCGTTGATGGCGTCGTCGGGGTCGTCGATCGCGTAGAGCGCCCCCTCGCTCAGGTCGCCGAGCTCGGTCCACTGGCCGCTCAGGGGGTTGCGCAGCTCCAGCGTCAGGCCCTCCGGCCAGAAGCCCTGCATGCCTCCGGGCTCGCTGGCGAACGAGGTCGCGTCCGGCGCAGCCACGATGTCGACCTCGGTCGCGACGAGGCCCGCGGCCTCGAGGGGGAGGCTGATGGCGAACGTGGCCGACCCGTCGACGATCGTCACTGACCCCGGTTGGCTTGTGCCGACATCGCCACTGGCGGCGGTCACGCCGACGCTCATCTCCTGCGGGCGAACGGTCACCTCGCCTCGCTCGACGGTGGGACGGACGCTGAGCACCTCGACCGCACTGAGATAGCGGCGGGCGTCGACACCGTCGACCGTGATCGGCATCGGCCCCTCGCCCTCGCGCCAGCCGATGAGGTACGGCCCGCCCTGGCCGAGTCCGCCGAGGTCGACGGGCACCATGCCGCCGCGCCCAACGAGCGAGTCGATGACACCGCGCCGCAGGGCGACCCTCCTCTGATCGTCGGTCCCGGACGCCAACCCGCCGAAGCCGTAGATCTGATCCGAGGCGGAGGAGCCGTTGAAGTTCGTGACGGGGAGGGTGAAGTCGATGGATGCGCCGGCCGCCACGTCACCGACGCGCACGCCACCGCCGCCGCTGATGTAGGCGACGTCGGTCATCGGTGTGTCGGAGGTGTTGGTCACCGTCCCGGTCGTCTCGCCGTCCTCCACGCGCCAGGCGACCTCGAGCGATCCCGCGTAGTCGGCGATGCCGCTGGCACGGACCGCCTGGAAGCCGAAGACGCCGATGGCGAGGTCGCTGACTCGCGCCGGTCGTCCCTGGTCGACGAGGATCGGATCGCCTCCGCCGAGCGCGCCATCACCCAGGTCGGCGGACGGGTCCAGGCGACCCATGAGGGCGTCGGCATCGGTCGCGAGGTCGTACGTCGCGCGCTCCGGCGAGAAGATGCCGGCGAAGGTCTCGACCGTGGCGGCGCCGGCCGGCGAGGTTCGGATCACGGCGACCTGGTTCACGACGACGTCGCTGCCCTTCATCGCCCGTCCAATGCCGTAGGAGCAGGCGGTGAAGGAGACGACCAGGAGCGGCGCCGTGACCCAGGCGAGCTCACGCCGGTCGAGGCGGCGGAGCACGATGTAGCTGACGGGGCCGATGAGCAGGATGTATCCGACGATGACGGCGAGGAGGAGCCCGGGCGGCGGCACGGCGAGGGTGGGGATGGTCTGGAGTGCCGCCACCATCGACCCCTCCAGCTCCTGCTTGAGCGGAAAGCCGCCGATCAGCTGCGTCACGATCGCGCTCGACGGTAGGAGCCGGGACCAGAGCGTCGGCGCGCCGTCCCAGCCGCGGAACTCGTTCGTCGCCAGGTCGGCACCCACGAAGATCACCCGCCCGCTGCCGATCGAGCGGTAGGAGGCCACGACGTCGCCGCCCTCCGCGACGATCGCTCGCGCGCCATCGCGCAGCTCCCCGGTCGAGATCGTGGCGGGCTCGGGTGTCGTCTCGCTTCCCGACCAGGCCGCCAGGGCGGCGAGGCGGACACCGTCGACGGCGTCGATGTTCTCGACCGGAAGCAGATCGTCGAGCGCCGCGGCGCGTGCCTGCCAGTCCGGACCGCCCACGACCACCAGCTGTCCGCCATCGACGACCCAGCGCTCCAGGCTGCGACGCTGCGCCTCGGTCAAGCTGCCGCTGTCTCCGGCCCAGACGATGGCCGAGAGCCCGTCAAGCGGCTCCGGCCGCTCGGGGATGTCCGTCGCGGAGAGGGGGATGGGCTCGTTGCCGCCGGTGTCGGCGCCCAGGATCTGCGGCCGGAGCGCGCCGTTCGTGTCGCCCACGATCCCGACCTGGTCGACGGTCTGCTCGAAGGCCGAGACCGGGACGGTGGCGCTGACGGTCCCATTCGGCTCGGCGTAGGTGACCGCCACCTCGCGCTGGAACGCGTCCGGCTGGACGTACAGGGTGACGACCTTGCGCGCCCCGGCGGGCAGCTCGACGAAGCGACGGGCGGTCGCCGATCTCGATTCGGTCGAGAGGTAGCCATCGGTCGGCGCCCCATCGTTCACGAGCGTCACCGACAGCCCGAGCCAACCGCCGACCTCGTAGCGGCCGCCAACCAGCGGTCGCGCATCGATGCGCACGGAGCTCGCCGCCTGCACCGGCAGCGCCAGGAGCGGCATCGCGAGCAGCACGACCAGGACGGCACGTCGAGCGGCCCGTCGAACACTAGGGGGGACGGCGTTCCGGTTCGGCATCGGCTTCTCGATCTGGGTTGGACGGCCCGGGCGGGTCCACCGGTAGACGCGCTCAGACCTGCGTCGGTTGCACCTCGCCCGAGCGTCGCCGAAGTCTACGGAAGGACCGGACCGCGATGCTAGAGTGCAGCCGCGCGCATGGAAGCCTGGTCAGACGGTTCGCACGAGCTCGAGCTCAACCTCGAGCGCCAGATGCGCGCCCAGGAGCGTCAGCTCGCGTGGGTCCGCCTCGGGAT
>DASUFJ010000119.1:0-13029 GCA_036274575.1 Candidatus Limnocylindria bacterium | reverse complement strand
CTGACCCTCGTCTACAACAAGACGCGGCAGGCCACCATCACCCGCGAGATGATCGAGATCGCCTCCGGCGCGGAAGCGCTCGGCGGCTAAGCACGAGGAGCAACGGACAAGACCGATGGCTACCGGAAAGGTGATCCAGATCACGGGTCCCGTGATCGACGTCGAGTTCCCGCCGGGCGACCTGCCCGCCATCTACAACGCGCTCGAGATCAAGCGCCCGAAGGAGGCACAGGGCAACGGCGCCACGGACGGCAACGGCAGGGCCGGCAGCGGCAAGGCCGGCAGCGGCAAGGCCGGCAAGGGCAAGGCCGTCGCCGTCAGCACCCTGGACGACACCCTGGTGGTCGAGGTGCAGCAGCACCTTGGCAACAACTGGGTGCGCACCGTGGCCATGTCGACCACCGACGGGCTGTCCCGTGGCCTCGATGCGGTGGACACCGGCGGCCCGATCAGCGTGCCGGTCGGCGAGGCCACGCTTGGCCGCGTGTTCGACGTGCTCGGCCACCCCATCGACGGCAAGGCGGCGGTCAAGACGGAGACCACCCTGCCCATTCACCGCGAGCCGCCCGCCTTCGACGAAATGGAGACCGAGGCGCAGGTCTTCGAGACCGGCATCAAGGTCATCGACCTGATCGCCCCGTTCAAGCGCGGCGGCAAGGTCGGCGTCTTCGGCGGCGCCGGCGTGGGCAAGACGGTCATCATCCAGGAGCTGATCCGCAATATCGCCCAGGAGCACGGCGGCTACTCGGTCTTCGCCGGTGTGGGGGAGCGCTCGCGCGAGGGGAACGATCTCCTGGGCGAGATGACCGAATCAGGCGTCATCGACAAGACCGTCATGGTCTTCGGCCAGATGAACGAGCCGCCGGGCGCCCGCCAGCGCGTCGGCCTCACGGCGCTGACCATGGCGGAGTACTTCCGCGACGAGGAGGGCCGCGACATCCTCCTCTTCATCGACAACATCTTCCGCTTCACGCAGGCGGGCTCGGAGGTATCGGCCCTGCTTGGTCGGATGCCATCGGCGGTGGGATATCAGCCGACCCTGGCGACCGAGATGGGCGACCTGCAGGAGCGGATCACCTCGACGAAGAAGGGCTCCATCACGTCGCTTCAGGCGATCTTCGTGCCGGCGGACGACTACACCGATCCGGCCCCCGCCACGACCTTCGGCCACCTCGACTCGACCATCCGCCTCGAGCGCTCGATCGTGGAGCTCGGCATCTACCCCGCGGTGGATCCGCTGACCTCGACCTCCACCGTCCTCGACCCGCGGGTCGTGGGCCAGGAGCACTTCGACGTCGCGCGCGAGGTCCAGCGCACGCTGCAGCGGTACAAGGACCTGCAGGACATCATCGCCATCCTGGGCATGGACGAGCTGAGCGAGGACGACAAGGTCACCGTGACCCGCGCCCGGCGTCTCCAGCGCTTCATGTCGCAGCCGATGTTCGTCGCGGAGCAGTTCACCGGCCGCCCGGGCAAGTACACGACCCTGGCCGAGACTGTGGCCGGCTTCCGCGAGATCCTCGACGGCAAGCACGACCAGCTGCCGGAGCAGGCCTTCTATCTGGCCGGGACGATCCAGGACGTCGTCCAGAACGCAGAGTCCATGGGCTGACCGATGCCACTGCAGCTGGAGATCGTCTCGCCCGAGCGCCGCGTCTTCGAGGACGAGGTCGACATGGTCATCGTCCCGGGCCGCAACGGCCAGCTCGGCATCCTGCCGCACCACACGCGCCTCATCAGCTCGCTCGGCGTCGGCGAGCTGCGGATCAAGAAGGGCGGCACGGAGCAGTCGCTCCTGATCAGCGGCGGGTTCGTCGAGGTCCGACCCGACAAGGTCATCGTCATGGCCGACCTCGCCGAGCACTCGGACGAGATCGACGAGGCCCGCGCCGCCGAGGCGCGCAAGCGGGCGGAGGCGGAGCTCGAGCAGGCCAAGGACCCGGTCGACATCGCCCGTGTCCGCGCGGCTCTGCAGACCGCACTCATGCGCGAGCGCATCGCCACCCGCCGCCGCTCCCGGGGCTGATGAGGGCGGTGTTCGATCTTTCGCACACCCTGACGCCGAACGACCCGGATTCATCCGGAGCCGCTCGATTTCCTGGCTAATCGCCGCGTGTTCGAGCGTGAATGACCGAAATTTCAGCCTCCGATCACGCGAGCGCCGATACATCGGGCACCGCGGCGCCCGAAGGATTCCGGTGCAGGGTTCCGACCGATGGATCGGGCACCGACTGACCCGAAGCGCCCGGAATAGGCCCGATCGGCCAATCCCTGCCCGATAGATCGGTGGATTCCGGGGCCGGCGCGAGAATCTGCGCTCCCCTGCCCGATTCATCGGCTCGCGCTACCATCCCACCGATGGACGACGACGCCCCGATGACCCCCGAGGAGGCCGAGCGCGCGCACCTGCGCGGGCCCGAGGGAAAGCCGGACCGGGGGCCACGAAAGATGCAGGAGCTGCGGAAGATCAGTCGCGAATACCCGTTCATCTGTCCCGTCGACTTCAAGCCGCACAGGGGCTCGCCGCCCGGCGAGGACCCGAACCTCGACCCGACCTTCATCGCCAACCATCGCGAGGATGACGGCGCCCACTACCTGGGCTGACCGCGGATGCTGACCTGCGAGCACTGCGGCACCCGGATGCCGCAGCTTCCGGTGAGGATCGAGATCGTCCGCGAGACCGGACCGATCGGCCTCCCCACGTCCCCGGCGCACGGCGAGACGGTGAACTTCACGCGACCGTATCGGTTCTGCTCGGCCGACCACCTGTATGCGTGGGCGCGGGAGTCGCGGATGATGATCTGCAACAGGATGCCGACGCCCTTCGAGGCGGGCATGCAACCGTACCTGCCCTCGCGGCACATGGGCGGGCGGCTGGGCCTGTGCGACGGGCACCACACCGGCGTGCACGAGTGGAAGGAAGCCTTCCCGGGCTAGACTGCACCGTTCCATGCAGAAGTTCGTGATCAGCGGCGGCCTCGCCCTGTCCGGCGAGGTCCGCATCGCCGGCGCGAAGAACGCGGTCCTCAAGATGATGGCCGCCGCCGCCCTCACGCCCGAGCCGGTGATCCTGCGCAATGCGCCGAACATCAGCGACGTCGCGATCCTGCGCGAGGTCATGACCGATATCGGCTTCGACGTCCGTCGCCTCAATGGTGATGCTCTCGAGCTCCAGGCCGGCGAGGCCAGGTGGCCGTTCGTCCCGCTCGAGGCCGCGCGGAAGATGCGCGCCAGCTTCATCCTGCTCGGACCGATGCTGGCGCGGTTCGGGCGGGTCATCCTGCCGAACCCGGGCGGCGACCGTATCGGGCGGCGGCCCGTCGACTTCCACGTGGCGGCGATGGAGCGGCTGGGCGCGACGATCGACTACCGCAACGGCTACTACTACGCCTCCGCCCCCGCCGACGGGCTGCGCGGCGGCCGTATCGAGTTCCCCGACGTCACCGTCATGGGCACCGAGAACGCGATCCTCGCCGCGAGCCTCGCCCACGGCACGACGGTCATCGACAACGCGGCGCGCGAGCCGGAGGTCGACGACCTCATCGACATGCTGTGCGGCATGGGCGCCCGGATCGAGCGCACCGCCGATCGGCGGATCGAGATCGAGGGCGTCGCCTCGCTCGGCGGTGTCGAGCACCGGGTGATCGGGGACCGCCTGGAGGCGGAGACGTTCGCCATCGCCGCGGCGATCACGCGTGGGACGGTGCTCCTGCGCGGGATCAACCCTGAGCATCTTGGCGCCTTCCTCGAGGTTGCCGACCGCATCGGCCTTGCCTATGAGACCGATGCGGGCGCCTCCACCCTCCGCATCGTGCCTCCGCCCGGGCCTCTCCGCGCCGTCGACGTCCGGACCGATCCGTACCCCGGTTTCGCCACCGACTTCCAGGCACCCCTGTCCGTGCTCCTGACCCAGGCCGACGGCGTCTCCACCATCCACGAGACGATCTTCGAGGACCGCATGGACCACGCCCGCGAGCTCGTGAAGATGGGCGCGGACATCGAGCTGTTGGACGAGCGGCGGGCGCGCATCACGGGACCGACGCCGCTCCATGCGGCCGAGGTCGGGATCGCCGACCTGCGCGCGGGCGCGACCCTGATCCTCGCCGCCCTGACCGCGTCGGGAACATCCGTCATCGACGGCATCGAGCACGTCGACCGCGGCTACGAGCAGATCGAGGCCAAGCTCGTCGCGCTCGGGGCGCGGATCAATCGCATCGAGGCGTAGCGGGCCTCGCTCGCCTCGCTCGCTCGCGACTTGCGCGCTCGCAATTTGCGCGCTCGCAATTTGCGCGCTGGGCGTGCGGTAATCCATTCGGGTGCCGCCGAATCGTAATTTGAGCCCTTGGCTGCGCATTACGTGGGATTTCCGCCGCAGGGAGGCGTCTCCCACGCTCAGATGTGGCACCGGCCGTCGGCTTCGGCCACGTAATGCTCCACCGGGCGCGCAACATTCAAGTCGCGGCAGTCGGTGGGGCCTGGCAGCGCGGGCACCAATACGTGGCGCTCGCTCGCCTCGCTCGGCTCGCAATTTGCGCGCTGGGCGTGCGGTAATCCATTCGGGTGCCGCCGAATCGTAATTTGAGCCTTTGGCTGCGCATTACGTGGGATTTCCGCCGCACGGAGACGTGCCCCCACGCTCAGAGATGGCATCGGCCGCCCGCTCCGGCCGCGTAACGCTCCGCCGGGCGCGCAACATTCAAGTGGCGGCGGGCGGTGAGGCCTGGCAGCGCGGGCACCAATACGTCGCCCTCGCGAGCTCGCCCTGCCGCGCACTCCGGATGAGCGTTCCGCACCGGCGGCACGGCCGCCCGGTCCGCCGGTAGACCCACAGCCATTCTCCCGGCGACCGCCGACCGGTCGTGACGCGCGCGCCGCCGCCGGTGTTCGCCCGCAGGACGCGCCTTGCCGTGGCGAGCGCCGCGAGCAGCTGCTCGTCACTGAACGAGGCAACCGGCGCCCAGGGACTCATCCGCTCCATGAACGCGACCTCGCTCTTGACGACGTTGCCGATCCCGGCCACCGCCCGCTGGTCGAGGAGCGCGTTGCCGAGCTCCTCAGCGTCGTGCTCGCGGAACCGGCGCAGGGCTTCATCGGCATCGAACGTCGGAGCCAATAGGTCGGGGCCGAGCTGGCGCAGGGGCTTCGAACGCCGAAGCTCCCCCTCGGTCAGGAGCTGGGCGACAGGCGTGTCGAAGGCGACCGCCACGGCCTCCGGGGTCTCGAGGACGACGGTCGCCCGGCGTCCCGGCAGCCGCCAGGGCTCGCCTGGACGGTATCGGTGCCATGAGCCGCGCATCCGGAGGTGGGTGCGCAGCGTGTGCCCGTCGTCGAAGCCGATGAGGAGATGCTTCCCTCGCGCTTGCACGGCTACGACGGTCGTCCCGACCAGGGGCGAGAGGTCCGGCACGCGGCGTACGGCTGGTCCCGCCTGGGCCCGAGCCGACGTGACATGCCGGCCGAGGAGCGCACGGCGAAGGACCTCGGCGGTCCGGAAGATCGTGTCGCCCTCGGGCATCAGCGAGAGACTACGCGCGCGTCGCCGCGCCGGTACAGCTCCGATCCGTGCGCCGATAAGCTGCCAGTAAGCGGCCGATAAGCGCCTCCGCGTCATCATCGGCGAGTGAACGCGGAGCGGCTGGGGCGGATGGCCCGGATGCTCCGGGTTCGGCAGCGACTCACGCAGGCGGCGCTCGCTTCTCGAGCGGGTGTGCCTCGGCGAGCCGTCTGGACGCTCGAGTGCGGCCGTGCCCGTCGGCTGCGCCTGGGCGACGCGGAGTCGATCCTGCGCGAGCTCGGCGCCAGGGTCGACCTCCGCCTGCAGTGGAACGGAACCGAGCTCGACCGGATGCTGGACGAACGCCATGCCGGTCTGGGCGCCGCGGTCAAGCGGCGCCTGGAGAAGTGGGGCTGGATCGTCCGCGTAGAGGAGAGCTTCAACCACTACGGCGACCGCGGACGGATCGACCTCCTTGCGTTCCACCCGGCGACGGGCATCCTCCTCGTCGTCGAGCTCAAGACGACGCTCGTTGACGTGCAGGCGCTGCTCGGCTCCCTGAATGTCAAGGCCCGCATCGCGTCATCTGTGGGCCGCCGCTACGGCTGGCGCGAACGGGCCGTCGTGCCGGCCATCGTGTTCGTCGAGGATCGCACCACGCGCAATCGCCTCGGGCGCGTCCTCGGGCTCTTCGATCGCTACGAGCTGCGCGGAAGGGCGGCGGTCACTTGGCTCCGGCGGCCGGGCATCCCGGCGCCGACGGGGCTGCTCCTCCTGACGAGCGGCCGGGGTGTACCGCGCGATGTCGCCACGCAGCGCGTTCGGGCTCGTCGTCCCGACTCGAAATCTGCTCTGTAGGAGCGCATTACGGCCGAAACGGGCCGCGCCCAGGCTCAAGCTGAGCGTGAGACGCCCACCGCAACGCCCTTACTGCCCCCTAGCGCTCCCCCTGCTGCGCATATTTCGATCCGCCGCACCGCCAGTCGAAACTTGCCCTGCGGGCGAGCAACATTCGATACGCCGAAGCGCCGACCCCAGCCGATGGTCCCGGGTCGCCGGCGACGGCGCGTCGGTATACTTCGGCGACCCCACCTCCCCCGCAGTGGACCGATAGCGCACGCATGAAGATCGGCATCGACCTCGGCACCGCCAACATCCTGGTCTACGTCAAGGGCAAGGGCGTCGTCCTCAACGAGCCGAGCGTCGTGGCGATCAGCGAGGACGAGAACCGGCTCGTGGCGGTGGGCGAGGAGGCACGCGAGATGATCGGCCGGACCCCCGGCAACGTCCGCGCCATCCGGCCCATGCGCGACGGGGTCATCGCCGACTACCTGATCACCGAGGCGATGCTGAAGTACGTCCTCAACAAGGTCGCCCGCGTCCGCCTCTTCAAGCCGGACGTCATGATCTCCGTCCCAAGCGGCGTCACGTCAGTCGAGAAGAGAGCCGTCAGAGACGCCGCGCTGAAGGCGGGGGCGAAGGACGCGTACCTCATCGAGGAGCCGCTGGCGGCGGCGATCGGCGCGAACGTCCCCATCAGCGGGCCGAGCGGCAACCTGATCATCGACATCGGTGGCGGGACGAGCGAGATCGCCGTCATCGCCCTCGGCGGCATCGTGGTGAGCGACTCGCTCAGGGTGGGCGGCAACCGCTTCGACGAGAGCATCGCGAACTACATCCGGCGCAAGTACAACCTCATGATCGGCGACCGCACCGCCGAGCAGGTGAAGATCGAGATCGGCTCCGCGCTCCCGCTCGAGGAGCCGCTGCGGATGGAGGTCAAGGGCCGCGACATGATCGCCGGACTTCCACGGACCATCCCGATCACCTCCACCGAGATCACCGAGGCGATCGAGCAGCCGCTCCAGGCCATCATCACCGCGGTCCGCAACGTGCTGGAGCAGACGCCGCCCGAGCTGAGCTCCGACATCATCGACAAGGGGATGGTCATGACCGGCGGTGGGGCCCTGCTGCGGAACCTCGACAAGCTGCTGACCCAGGTCACCGGCATCCCGTGCCACGTCGCCGAGAACGCGCTCAACTCCGTCGCGGTTGGCACCGGCATGGCGCTCGAGCAGTTCGGCCAGTTCCGCAAATCCCTGGTGACGCACGCATGACGATCGCCACTTCGGCGACCGAGCTGCGCGCCGCACTGACTGAAGAACGGGAGACGACCGGCAAGCCACCGACCCGCAAGGCGTTCGCCGACTTCCACATCCACACCCGCTTCAGCCGTGACTCGATCCTCACCGAGGAGACGTTCATCCGGAAGGCCATCGAACGCGGCCTCACCCACGTCGCGGTCACGAACCACAACAACATCGAGGGCGCCATCGCGGTTCGTGACAAGGTTCGGGACCTCGGCCTGACGGATCAGCTGAACGTCATCCTGGGCGAGGAGGTCAGCACCGCCGATGGGGAGGTCGTCGGCGTCTTCCTGACGAAGACCATTCCGCGGGGCCTGAGTGCCAATGAGACCGCCGACGAGATCCATCGGCAAGGCGGCCTGGTCAGCATCCCTCACCCGTTCGACCCGTTCCGCGGCTCGCACATCCGGGAAGGGCCGCTGCGCAACCTCGCCGAGGTGGGGAAGATCGACATGATCGAGGTCTTCAACAGCCGCGTGACGTTCCAGCGCCACAACCAGGAGGCCGCGGAGTTCGCGTACCGATACGGCATCCCGGGCATCGCCGCCAGCGACAGCCATTCGAGCTTCGAGGTCGCGATGGCCTTCAACGCGATGCCGGCCTTCGACTCGGCCGAGCAGCTCAAGGAGAGCCTGACCGAGAACGACTGGCACGCCAGCCGCTCCACCGTCTTCATCCACGCCACGACGAGGTGGGCGGTCTGGAAGAACACGTTCGACGCCTGGCGCGGCCGTCGCACCGCGACCGGCCCGATCCTCGGTCCGCAGCGGCCCGAGCAGGTCCGGAAAGAGCCGGTGCAGCGCCCGACCGGATCGGAGCTGCCGCCGAAGGAGAAGGCGGACGAATGACCGATACGCCACGCGAGCGCCATCGGTCCGGCGAGTCCCACACGCACGAGGGGGGTTCGATCTACGAGGCCGCCGAGTTCCTCGACGCGCCGGTGGACGAGGACATCCCCGAGCAGGAGATCAGTCTGGCGAGGCGGGTCCTCAACTGGAAGACCATCGGCTCCGCCATCTTCGCGCTGGTCCTGCTGGCGCTGGCGTTCCGCACCCTGGGCGTCAACCTCGCGAGCACCTGGGAGCTCATCGTCGGCGCCAACGTCGGGTTCCTGTTCCTGGCGTTCCTCGCCTACTACGCCACGTTCCCGCTGCGCGCCTTCCGCTGGCGCTACATCCTCTCGAAGGTCGGGACCTACGTCGGGATGCGCGACGCGACCGAGATCCTGTTCATCTCGTGGTTCGTGAACTGCCTGGTGCCGGCCAAGCTGGGCGACCTCTACCGCGCCTACCTGCTGAAGGCGAACAACGGCGCGTCGGCATCGAAGACGGTCGGGACCATCTTCATCGAGCGCATCGCCGACATCATCGTCATCTTCTTCCTCGCGCTGGCGGCCGGCTACTGGAGCTTCCGGGGCGCGCAGAAGCCCGAGGTCGACCTCGTGTTCCTCATCGGCTTCTTCGTCGCGCTCTTCCTCATCGCGCTGGTCGTCGTCCTCCGCTTCTGGGGCGATCGGCTGGCGCGCTTCCTCCCGGGCCGCTTCTCCGACCTATGGGATCGGTTCCACGAGGGGAGCACCGGGGCGCTCACCGTGCGGGCCCTCCCGGTCATCGGCATCACCACGGTCTTCATCTGGGTCCTGGAGGGGACGCGGCTGTACTTCGTCATCCGGGCACTCGACCTGCCGGACGTGTCGCTGGGCATCAGCTCGTCGATCTTCGTCGCGCTCGTCGCGGCGCTCATGACCGCCATGCCGCTCACCCCGGCCGGCATCGGCTTCGTGGAGCTCGCGATCGCCGTCGCGCTGAGCTTCTACGGCGTGCCGCAGAACGAGGCCGCCGCGGTCGCGCTGGTCGACCGGGCGATCAGCATCCTGACCGTGATCGTGATCGGCGGGATCGTGTACCTGCTGAGCCCCAAGGTCCGGCGCGCGCACGGAGTGGCACCCGCCAGCACCGGCTGAGAGCGCTTTGCGCCGCGCGCTGCAAGGTTGGCGGCAAGGCGCGCGCGGTACCTTCCTCCTATTGAGGCGCTCCCGTCCCCGGGGGATGCTGCGGTTGCTTGCACGCACCACCGGGCGCGAGTCTCATCCCGGTGGCGTACAGCGCATAAGGGTCGCAGATGACGCTGCAGACGCCGCGCTCCTTCAACGCCTGGCTGCGTGGCCAGCTGAAGGAGAAGAAGATGAGCCAGCGCCAGTTGGCGCTCCAGTCCGGGGTGGATCACTCGACCATCAGCCGGCTGATCAAGGGCGACCGCATGCCGTCGCTGGGGACCGCCACGAAGCTGGCCCGCGGCCTCCGTGAGATCGGTGACGAGGCCGACGGTCCCGCCTACTTCGCCTCACTGAACAACCGCGCCGTGCTGCCCACGACCCGCGTCGAGTACGCCCTGCGCGGCGACGATACCCTCACCGAGACCGACGTGCGCGAGCTCATGCAGCAGTACATCGCGGTTCGCAACCGCCGGCTGCGTTCCGACGGGAACGGCACGCACCGGGCGCCGAACGGGTACCCATCGGGCTAACCGCGTGTCGACGCCGGCGTTTTGCCGACGCCGATAACCATCGGCGAACGAAGCCCGTCCTGACGGCCGATTCTTACCCCTCCGGGCGAATCCGCGACGTGGAAAGCACTCCAGACGGCCGCCATTCGCCGTTGGTTACCACCACCGACAAACCCACGGCCGCCGCGTAACCCCGACCTATCGTCGCACCGCTCGCGTCGACCGACGGTTCGTGGCGAAGGCCTTCGGCGGAAGGATCGGCAGCTCGGTCGCACCGTCCCACAGCATCCGGGCGCGCCGCATGTTCACCGCGTCCCAGCCCTCATCGGCGCCCGGCGTCTCCATGATGAAGGTCGTCCCCGCGAGGCGGGGATCGCGCAATAGGGCGCCCAGCCCCACTGGACCGATGCGCCCCGCCCCGAGATGCTCGTGACGATCCATGAGCGAGCCGCGCATCGAGCGCGAGTCGTTGAGATGCACCAGCGCCAGCCGATCCGGGCCGACCAGCGCCTCGAACCGATCCAGCACCTCGGCAGCGCCCTCGACGGACGAGACGTCGTAGCCGGCGCCCCACAGATGAGCCGTATCGAGGCAGAACCCGAACCGATCCGGGCCCGCCTCCACGCCCTCGAGGATCTCCGCCAGCTCCTCGATGCGCGAGCCCAGGAGGTCGCCACCGCCCGACGCGTTCTCGAGCACCAGCCGAACCTCCGCCGGTGACTCGGCCAGGACGGCTCGGACGTTCTCCGTGATCCGCCTGAGTCCCGCAGCCGCCCCGACGCCGCGGTGCGAGCCAATGTGGGTGTTGACGATGGACGCTCCGTAGGACGGCGCGCGCTGCATCTCGACGATGAGCCCCTGGCGCGAACGCGACGCGAACGGCTCTGCACTGCCGGCGAGATTGATGAGGTACGAGGCGTGGATCGCGATCGTGCGCAGGCCCTCGCGCGCGCCGAAGTCGATGAACTCGGGTGCCTCGAGGGAAGGCTCCAGCCGGCGCCGCCAGGCCGCCGGGTTGTCGCTGAAGATCTGGAGCGCCCGCGCGCCGATGGTCCGCGACCGTCGCGCCGCCCGCAGCAGGCCGCGACCCACACCGAGATGGAGGCCGACGGCCGGCGCCTCGTCGGGCCAGGTCAGGCGTCGGCGGGGCAGCGGCCGAGCCCTGGCGCGTGCTACGGTGCCGGCCATGGAGGATGAGCGCGGCGACCAGGGACTCGACCTGCTGACGATCGGCCTCTTCGTGTTCTTCGTCGCGCTGATCGTGACGGTCGGCTCGCTGCTCCTGGTGCAGGCGATCCTCTGAGCCCAACGGATCGGATCAGCGGGATCCTCCGTTCCCGCGGTCGATCACCGGCTGGATGACGCCGTAGCCGCCATTCGCACGCCGGTAGACGACGGACACCTCATCGGTCTCCGCGTCCAGGAAGACGAAGAAGGCGTGCCCGAGCTCCTCCATCTCGACGATGGCGTCCTCGTCGAACATCGGCTGCATGGCGAAGCGCTTCGTCTTCACCACGGATGGACCGATGGTTGTCGGGTCGATGGTGCCCAGCGCCTCCCGATGGAGCACCGACTCGATCTCCTCGCTGTGGCGCTCGCGGACGCTGCGTGGCCGCTCCTTGGTGCGCACGACCTGGCGCTCGAGCTTGTCGATGACGACGTCGAGCGCGGCGATGGGCGTGGCGCCGGAGGCGGTGGAGCGGAGGACGTTGCCGTGGCTGCGCAGCGTGACCTCGGCCACCTGCGCGCTGTCGTTGGCGTGGGAGGCGTTGGCGATGAGCTCGACGTCCGCCTCCGCCCCGTCGTGGGTGATGCGGTCGAGCCTCCGGAGCTTGCGCTCGATCTGGGTCCGGAGCCGGTCGTCCAGCTCCAGGTTGCGGGCCGTCAGGTTCGTCTTCAACGTACCGATGCCTCCGCTGCGCGTTGCCGGCTGCCAGTCCTAGGCTAGCACCCGGTAAGCCAACGGTAATCGGCCGGTAATCGGCCTTCGCCAGGATCGACGGCAACGTGCGACTCCTCGACCTGATCCTGCCGCCGGCATGCGCCGGATGCGGGCAGGTCGGATGGGTGCTGTGTGACCGATGCCGCCGCGCGTTTCGGCCGCCGTTCGACGCCGGTGACCGCTTCGTCGCGGCCGATGCGGGCATCGCGCTGGGGGATGCGCTGCTCCTCGCGCTGACTGCCTTCCGTTACGAGGGCCCGCTGCGCAAATCGCTCGCCGCGCTCAAGTACACCGGGGCCTCGCGCGTCGCACGACCGCTGGCCGATGCCAGCGTTCCCGCGCTGCGCCGTCTCGCGGGCATCAGTGGCCCGGCCATCCTCGTCCCGGTCCCGATCCACGCCGAACGCCGGCGGATCCGCGGCTACAACCAGGCGGAGCTGCTTGCTCGAGGGCTGGCGTCCGCCGTCCAGCTGCCGATGGCATCCCTCCTCGTGCGCAAGCGCGAGACGACGAAGCAGCATCGGCTCGATCGTGCCGCCCGCCTCGCGAACCTGCGCGATGCCTTCCGGCCGACGGCGAGGCTGGCCGAAGGCACGGCGGTGATCGTGGTCGACGACATCGTCACCACCACCGCCACACTGGAGGCGTGCGCATCGGCCCTTCGAGAGGCCGGAGCCGAGGCGGTCTACGGCTTCGCCGTTGCCGGCGAGGTCTGACAGGGAGGTCTAGGCCGGCAGGTCCACCAGGCGAAGCTCGTCGCCGACGACGGTCTGGGACTCCGCCGCAGCGCCGGCCCGCAGCTCCAGGCAGTCGCGGGAGCCCCGCGCCCAGAGGACGACGCGCCACGGCTTCAGGTTGGCGGCGACCTTCGTGACGCGGCCCTCGCCGCTGACGAACACCGCGTCGATGGCGTAGCGCATGAAGAACATGTGGATCGACGG
>DASUFJ010000118.1:0-3412 GCA_036274575.1 Candidatus Limnocylindria bacterium | reverse complement strand
GGCCAGCGCGCCTCGTAGTCCTTCGCCACGCGCTTGTCGAAGTAGTTCTTCGGCATTTGCCAACTATGGCATCAGGCGTGTGGGTACTCGAGGGACGAACTTGGAGGGGGCAATCGCCACTGGAAAGCCGGAGATGGTCGGCTCAGGCTTCCCCGACGAGCCTTCGCGTCACGGCCCGGCCCTCTTCCGGGTGGGGATCGGCGGCCTGGCAGTACCCTTAGGCCTGATGAACTGGAACGCTCCAGTCGTCCGGGGAGCGCTGATCGCACTGGGTGGCGTTGTCGTCGCGACCGTGCGCGAGCGGCCATCGCATTCATGATCATCGAGGCGTACACGAGGAACGTTGCGGTGATGCTGCGCAAGGCACAATGCGTCCAGCGAAGTCTGACAGCGTTGCCCGTCGGGTTTGTGCCGCTACCGATGTTGTTCCTGACCGGCGGAGTGAATTAGGAGGGGATCACGCATGGAGCGGGACGCGGATGATCCCGGTGCGGGGCCTGAGCCAACTCCATCGGGATCGGAACCGGCTGACAGCCCAGGAGCCGACGCGTGAGTGTGTCCAGGCGAGCGTCCCCGCAGCCACCGCTCGATGTCGAGCTCCGAACGATCACCCCGGAAAACGTCGAGGACGCGTGTCGGATCACGCTGCGTCCCGGACAGGATCGCTACGTCGCTCCGGTTTCGTACTCCCTTGCGCAGGCATATGCGGAGCCGGAAGCCGCGTGGCCGCGCCTCGTCTACGAGCGAGACGAGCTCGTTGCGTTCGTGATGGCAGGCTTCAAGGACGGAGACCCGCTCTTGCACTCGACCATCTGGCGGCTGAACGTGGCTGGTCACGCACAAGGCCGGGGTGTAGGCCGCTTTGCGGTCCGGGCCGTGGCCGAAGAAGCGATGCGGAGAGGGCGACGCGAGCTGTACACGGCATACGTTGTCGGAGAAGGATCGCCAGAGGGCTTCTATCTCCGACTCGGCTTTCGACCGACTGGCCGCTCAATGGACGACATGCACGAGGCGGTCGCTGACGTCGGAAATCTGCTCAGCTGACCGAAGGGAGAAGCGCAGGAGCCCGGGCCGCCCGGCCGAAATTACCAGGCAGGGTGAGGGTGAGGGACTCAGCGGCGTGCCTTTCGAGCCAGTCTCTCGCCCGTTCTGAAACGAGACGGAAATTGACCTGAAGCCATGAAGATCGTTGGGCTGGTGTACGTCGCGTTCTTGCTTCTGTCCGTGGCGGGCATGACGCTCCGGAATGTGCCGCTTCAGCTCGTGGCCGATGTCACCGGCTTTGTGCTCGCGGTGCTGCTGTACCAGTTGTTCGCGCCCGCCGACCCGGTGATTGCGCTGGCGCTCCTGCCGCTGGCGTTCATCCATTACGTGATCCAGGGTGCCGGGCAAGTGCGGGCCGACGCCCGCACGCTTCGTCTCGCGCTGCTCCCCTTCGCGGCCTACCTCGTGGTGCTGGGGTACCTCATCGCGCGGTCGCCGTTCGCCCCGGTCGCCCTCGGGGTGCTCATCGTTGTCGCCGGACTCGCGTGGCTGATCGCCGTGGTGCCAGGGGTCCCGACCTGGGCCACGCTCGCCGTCGTCCTCTTCGGCGCAATCGCCGAAGTCGCGCTCGCGATCTGGCTCCTCACCGGCACCCCAGGAGTCGCGAGCGGTTGATCCACGTCGCCGGGCTCGCGGCAGAAGCCGTTCGGAGGATCATTCGACCACGCACGTGATTCACCGGGCGGTCCGCATCGGTCGAACAGCCAGACCGACGAGCCCGGCGCCGGCGCAGATGAGGCCGGAGACGATGAGCACCTCGGCCGGGCCGGCGACGCCGGCGGCCCAGCCGGAGATGGCCATCGAGGCGGCGATGGAGCCGAACACGAGCGCCTGGCGGCTCGAGACGACGCGGCCCATCAGGCGTTGCGGGGTCCGCTCCTGGAAGAGGGTGATGGTCGGGATGATGAAGACCATGTTGAACGCGCCGGTGAAGAAGAACGCGACGATGGCGAGGATCGGGTCGCGCGTCAGGCCAACGGCGACCAGCGACAGCCCCATCCCCACGAAGCCGATGATGACCATCAGCCCCTTCGCCACGCGGTCGCCGATGGCGCCGACCAGCAGCCCGGCGACCACGCTGCCGACGGCGATGGAGGTCAGGAGCAGCGAGTAGGTCTGCTCGAACGAGGTCGAGCCGCGGTCGACGACGTCCTTGGCGTACAGGAGGCTGACGACGATCTCGGCGCCGACCGCCACCTGGGCGATGGTGGAGAGCAGCGTGTTCGTGATGAGCACCGGCTCGCGGACCAGGAAGGCGAAGCCCTCGCGCATCTCGCGCCACACGGAGCCGACGCTCATGCGCTCCTCGAAGGCCTCGACCTGGCGCGGCACGATCATGGCCCAGATGAGGACCGCGGAGACGACGTAGGTCCCGGCGTCCAGGACGAAGGCGGCGCCCAGGACGGCGGACAGCGCCGTGACGATGAGGCCGGCAACGGGGAAGCCGATGAGGTCGGCCGCCGTCTCCGGCACGGCCATGGCGGAGTTCGCCGCCACCAGGTCGCGGTCGCCCGCGATGGTCGGGATGACCGCCGTCTTCGCCGGCCGGAACAGCAGCGTGATGGTGGCGATGAGGAAGGCGGCCACGTAGACGAGGGCGATGTTGATCTCGAAGGCGATCGGCACCGCCAGGACCAGGACGGCGCGGACGACGTCGCAGACGATCATCGTGCGCCGGCGGTCCCAACGGTCCACCAGGACGCCGGCAAGCGGACCCAGCACGACCGATGGCACGGCGGTGGCCGCGAAGGTCAACCCCACCTCGAGGGCGGTGCCGCGGGTGGCCACCAGGGCGCCCAGGGCGATGACGTGGATCCGGTCGCCCAGGAGGCTGATGAGCTGCCCCGTCCACAGCAGGCTGAAGTTGCGGTTGCGGATGAGTCGCAGGTAGGGCGACTGGCGCCGCATGCCGGCCGCCTCCGCGCCGGCCTCGCTGACCTCGGCCGGGATGACCTCCGCGTCCGCGTAGCTGGCGCCGGCGGTGCCGGGCGTCGAGACGGCCGGGCGCAGGACCGGCGGCCCGGCAAAGGCGAGGGCGGAGCGGCTGGGGACGTTGGCGCGAGTCATCGAGAAGACGATGGCCCAGAAGATCCCCATCGCTAGCAGCACGTCGCCGATGCTGACGACGTCGCGGATGATCGGCAGCGGGATGGGGATGACGTCGCCGAAGAGGCCGCCGGCGGCGACGAAGTCGGCGACCGTGTCGGCGTACAGGATGAAGTGGAACGGGTCGTTGGCCAGGGCCTCGTCCGTGAAGCCGGCGGCGTAGAAGGCGCCGGACCAGATGGGCATCTGCCCCTGGTTGATGAGGACCGCCAGCAGGTTGGCGCCGATGCCGACCGCCGCGATCTGGAGCCCGGGGACGCGC
>DASUFJ010000117.1:0-9839 GCA_036274575.1 Candidatus Limnocylindria bacterium | reverse complement strand
CAGCCAGGGTTCTCGAACTCAGGTCCGATCCAAAGGCCGTCCGCCTGAGTGAGCCGAAGGTGAGTGCCGGCATCAATCGGCACCGGATACAGGCGCGGCCAGGCGTTGTACGCGGTGAGCGTGTCGGCAGCCTCCCAGAGCAAGGGCGGGATGGCCTCGTGCCGATACACCGTGAGCTGACCCGGGTCAGCTGTGTACAGCGGCACCTGGTGTGGACAAGTCGAGACGGAGTCCTGCGCTCGTGATCCCCGCCCTCTCATACCAAGAGGATGTCACCGAGTTGCTCGGATTGTCTTGGTACTCACGAGCCAGTACCGCTGGGCTTGGAAATCTCACGGTCGGACCTTGGATGGCGCTTCACACCGCTTCTGAGCCAGCGGGACCAACGGCCACGACGCATGAGGACACCCAACCCCGGGCAGCGGCACCGATCGACGGATAATCTCTCGGCATGGCACCCAGGCCCCCGCCGGCATGGATGGTGCGCCTCAACATTGCGCTCCTCCGGCGAGGCGTGGCCGTCGGCTCGCAGCACCTGCTGACCGCTCCCGGATGGAGGACGGGCGAACCGCGAAGCACGCCGGTCTCGGTCGCCACGGTGGCCGGAAACCGATATATCGTCGCCGCCTTCGCCGACGCTGCGTGGGTCAGGAATGTGCGGGCGGAGCAGGCGGGTCTGCGTGGCCGTCTTGCCCAACCACGGACCAGGAATGACCACTGATTCCCCGATACTCCCAGCAGTGGACTAACCAAGCGGCTTCGGCCGATAGAACGAGCCGGCCCTCACGGGCCGGCTCGAACCGCTGGCGATGCGAAGCCGTTACTTGACCTCGACGGTCGCGCCCGCCTCGGCGAGCTTCTCCTTCGCCGCCTCGGCCTCCTCCTTGGCGACGCCCTCCTTCACCGCCTTCGGCGCGGCGTCGACGAGGTCCTTCGCCTCCTTCAGGCCGAGACCCGTCAGCTCGCGGACGGCCTTGATGACGAGGATCTTGTTCGCGCCCACCTCGGTGAGGACGGCGTCGAACTCGCTCTGCTCCTCGCTCGCGCCGGCCGCGGCCGCGCCGTCGCCACCCGCGGCCGGGGCCGCGGCGACGGCCACCGGAGCGGCCGCGGTCACGCCGTAGCGCTCCTCGAAGGCCTTAACGAGCTCGCTCAGCTCGAGGACGGTCATGGTGTCGATCGCCTCGAGGATCTGGTCCTTGTCCAGGGTCTTGGTCGCCATCGGTGTCTGTCTCCTTGGTGTCGTTGTGGCGACCGTCAGGCCGCGTTTTCGGTTTGCTGCTTCTTGTCCGCCACGGCGCTCAGCACCCCGACGAGGTTGCGGAGGTTGGCCGCCAGGACGCCCGCCATGCCGGTGAGCGGCGCCGCCATCCCGCCGGCCAGCTTGCCGAGCAGGACGTCGCGGGACGGGAGCGAGGCGAGCCGCGTGAGCTGGGCGGCGTCGATAGCCTGTGACCCCAGCATCCCACCGCGGACGGTGACGACCCGCGAGTAGGGGCGGAGGGCATCGGCCAGCGCCTTGGCCATCGTCGCCTCGTCACCGTGGATCGTTGCCAGGGCGGTTGGCCCGTCGAGCATCGGCTTGAGCTCGGCACGGTCGGCCTCGTCGGCGGCGATTTTCAGCAGGCGGTTCTTGGCGACGGTCAGGCGCACGCCGTTGTCGCGGAGCGTCCGACGCACCGTCTGCATCTCGGAGACCTTGAGGCCCCGGTAGTCGGCCACGGCCATCGCGGAGCTCGAGCGCAGCAGCTCGGCAAGCTCGGCGACGGCCTCGCGCTTGATATCGGTGGGCATCGGTCGGTTCTCGTTCTTCCTCGTGGCAGGCGAAACGGCGGTCCCGCGCGCGACACGAGGACCGCCGTCATGGCGAATCGATCATTCGTGCCTGCGCGTGCCGCGGCGTCTGCTTCGTTCAGCGCCGACGATTGGACCGGGAGTCGCACCCGGATCGCATCGCGGTCTTCGGCGGTGTTCTGTTGTCGAGCGCGCATCTTAGCCGATACGTCGCTCGTTGTCCCGACTCGCCTTATCGAGTCGAAATCGCACGAGCCCTATCTCGCGCTGCATTTCCTCGATGGAACGAGCACGGCTGCGCACGAGGCGGCTCGGAACGCGTCGGTCGCGCGTGCGGGCACTCGACACATCGTGGGAACCGCACGCGAAACTGCCTTCCGGTGAATTCGCCTCGATCTATCGCGACGCACCCTACGCGTTCGCCGCGGCGAGGGCCGATGGGATGTCGACCCGGATGCCGGGGCCCATGGTGGGCGCCAGGGTCAGGGTCCGCATGTACGTCCCCTTCGCCCCCGACGGCTTCGCGCGGTTGATCGCGTCGACCAGCGTCGCGACGTTCGCAGCCAGCTGCTCAGGCGTGAAGGAGGCACGGCCGACCGGCGCGTGGACGATCCCGGCACGGTCGACCTTGAACTCGATGCGGCCCGACTTGATCTCCCCCACCGCCCGCTCGATGTCGAACGTCACGGTCCCCGACTTCGGGTTCGGCATGAGGCCGCGCGGGCCAAGCTTCTTCCCCAGGCGGCCGACGGTGCCCATCATGTCCGGCGTCGCGATGGCGACGTCGAACTCGAACCAGCCGTCGTCGATCCGCTTCACCAGGTCGTCGCCACCGACCTCGTCGGCGCCGGCGCGGAGGGCCTCCTGGGCCTTCTCGCCCTGGGCGAAGACGATGACGCGCGAGGTCTTGCCCGTGCCGTGCGGGAGGACGACCGTGCCACGTACGAGCTGGTCGGCGTGGCGCGGGTCGATGCCCAGGCGGAGGTGCGCCTCGACGGTCCCGTCGAACTTGCTGATCGACAGCTTCGGCAGCAGCTCGGCGGCCTCGCCGATCTCGTATCGGCGCTCGGCCTCGACCAGGCTGGCCGCCTCGTTGTACTTCCGTCCGTGCTTCGTCATTGCTGCTGCACCTCGATGCCCATCGAGCGCGCCGTGCCCTCGATGATCTTCATCGCCTGCTCGACGGAGTTCGCGTTGAGATCCGCCATCTTCATGGTCGCGATCTCGCGCAGCTGGTCGCGGCTCACGCGGCCGACCTTCTCCCGGTTCGGCTGCGCGCTGCCCGACTCGACCCCGGCGGCGCGCTTGAGGAGTGCGGCGGCGAGCGGAGCCTTGGTGACGAACGTGAAGCTCCGGTCCTCGTAGACGGTGATCTCGGCCGGGACGACGTAGCCGCGCAGGTCGGCGGTCCGCTCGTTGAAGGCCTTGATGAACTCCATGATGTTGATGCCGTGCTGGCCCAGGGCCGGCCCGACGGGCGGTGCCGCGGTCGCGGCGCCCGCGGGCGCCTGGACCTTGAGCATCGCTCGGACTTTCTTTGCCATCTGGTGGTCTCCTTCGGAGGTTCAGACGGGACCGATGCGAATCGGTCCCTCCCTCTGCCTGGTGGTGCGACGCTGTCGCGTCGCGATCTGGATCGGTCCTACAGCTTCTCGATCTGCAGGAAGTCGAGCTCGACTGGCGTCTCGCGGCCGAAGATGCTGACGAGCACCTTGACCTTGTTCCGCTCGGGGTTGACCTCGTCGACGGTGCCGATGAACTCGGCGAACGGGCCGTCCTTGACGCGAACGCTCTGGCCCTTCTGGTACTGGACCTTGAACTTCGGCGTCTCGACGCCCATCTGCTTGAGGATCTTCTTGACCTCGTTCTCGTCGAGCGGCAGCGGGCGGTTGCCCGACCCGACGAAGGAGGTGACGCCCGGGGTGTTGCGGACGACGTACCAGCTCTCGTCGCTCATCGCCATCTCGACCAGGACGTAGCCGGGGAAGACCTTGCGGTTCACGGTCTGGCGCTGGCCGTTCCGGATCTCGATCTCCTCCTCCATCGGGACCAGGACCTGGAAGATCTGGTCCTCCACGCCCATCGACTCGATGCGGTGCTCGAGGTTCGCCTTCACCTTGTTCTCGTAGCCGGAGTAGGTGTGGATGACGTACCACTGCTTCGCGTTGCCGGCGCCCATCTCGCCGAGGCGCGGCGCCTCGCGGGAGAGCCGAGCGGCCTCGCGTGCCTCATTGAGCGCCTGGGGCGCCTCCGCCGCAGGCTCATCGGAGGCTTCCGCAGCGACGGGCTGGTCGGCCTCAGCGGTCGCACCGGCGGTCGTATCGGTGTGGGGCTCTTCGATAGGACCCACCTCGGGAACCTGCGTCTCGGTCTCCGGGGCTTCGACGGCCTCCATCGGCTCCTCGATGGTCTCGGCCTCTGTGGATTCGACGGCCTGGACGGCTTCGTCGGTCGTGCGTTCGGTCATGTCAGCACCGCGTCGAGCATGGAGTTGAAGATGGAGTCGAGGACGAAGATGTAGAGACCCACGGCGGCCGAGACGCCGATGACGAGGACCGTCAGTCGGATCACGGTCTCGCGGGTCGGCCAGGCGACCTTCTTGAGCTCGGCCCAGCTCTCGACGAGATAACGGCGGACGCCGGTCAACACGATGAGTTCGTTCTTCCTGCTACTGCGAGTGGATTCGGTGCATCCGGGAGGTGGCAGGGGCGACAGGACTCGAACCTGCAACCGCTGGTTTTGGAGACCAGTGCTCTACCAATTGAGCTACACCCCTAACGGACGCGCCGCCTCTACTTCGTCTCCCGGTGCAGCTGATGCTGCCGGCAGCGGGGGCAGAACTTGTTCAGCTCCATCCGCCCCGGGTCGTTTCTCTTGTTCTTCCGGGTGCTGTACGTGCGCTCCTTGCAGACGGTGCACGCCAGGGAGATCACCGGTCGGTTCTCGGCCTTTGCCACGTGGATTCAGTCCTTCATCGCTGGCCCGGCCACGGCCACGCTGAAACAGGGCCTGGGAACCGGGGGAAGCGCCGCGATCTTACTTCACCGGGCGGCCGAGCGTCAACGAGCGCCGGTCCGGGGCGGCCGCTCAGCCGGCGGTCTGCTCCGACTTCTCGCGGCGCCGGAGGACGATGTGCGTGAACGGCAGCCGGACGTCGCTGAAGACCTCGATGCTCACCAGGAAGCCGAGGAAGATCAGCACGACCCCCAGCAGCTCGCCGATGAAGAACGACCACGTCACCCCGAACCGGCTCAGGCCGCTCGTCCAGCCCGGGATGAAGCCGCCCAGGGCGATGAGCAGGGTGGCGGGCACGCGGGAGTTGAGCGTGCCGGCACGGAACGCTCGCCACGCGGCGGGGATCGAGGCGAGGAAGTTCACGACGACCGCGATGCCGCGACCGACGGCACCGATGACCGGGATCTCGCTCGTAACGCGCAGGACGCGCACCTTCGGCATGAAGATGTAGGCCGAGTACAGCGCCCCGAAGACGAGCGCAAAGGCGCCGACGATGTTGAACGGCGGGGTCAGGATCCGAAGGTCGGCCGGCATGGCGGTGCCGACCGGAATGCCGTTGACATCGACCGCGTAGCCCGGCGCGGCGACGGTCGCGGTCAGGGTCGCCCAGGTGACGACGACCGATGCCGCCGCGAGGATCGATGCGGTGATCTGGGCAACCAGCCGGCGGTTCCAACGAGTGACGAGCGCGATGAGGATGGCCGATGCGATCGTCGTGGCTACCACCAGCAGGACCGTCGTGTCCGAGGCGGGCGTCCCCTCGCGGGCGTACTTGACCGAGGTGAGGTAGCTGAAGAGGCCGGCAAGTGCGAACGAGGCGGCGACGAAGTATCCGAAGCGCGTCCGGTTGAGCAGGAAGATCGTCCCCATCCCGAGATAGGACGCGACGCCGAAGGCGCCGAACAGGTACCAGGCCCGGTACAGCGGCTCGTTCCAGCCGATCGCGCTGCCCAGGAACTCAGTGCCGGCGCTGATCCCGTACCACAGCAGGCCCAGCGACCAGACGAGCTGGTACGGCTGCCGTCGACGGAGCCACTGGTCGAAGACCATGGCGGCGAAGACGAACGACAGGGCGGAGCTCAGGAAGGGAAGGACGACGTTGGGGTCCACGGGATCGGCTGCCTCCTCCGGCCACGATGCCTGCTCCGCACGCCGCCGCGTGCTGGAGCCCACGTCCGGGCTCGAACCGGAGACCTCTTCCTTACCAAGGAAGTGCTCTGCCTACTGAGCTACGTGGGCCCGCATCGGAGCGCGTCTCCCGTCCGAGCGACGGGCGATCGCAGTGTCGCGGATTCGGCGATCCTCGACAACCATCGGTCAACCTAGGTAAACCTCGGTCGCGGACCGAGGATTGGCTGACCTCGCGTGGCTCTTCGGATGGGAAGCGCTCCACCCAGGAGGATGGTGGGCAGGGAGGGAATCGAACCCCCACAGTCGAAAGACGGCTGATCTACAGTCAGCGGAGCTCACCACCTGCTCAACCTACCCACGGGAATCGCCGGCGCGTGGTGCATCGCCGACGAGGCCGGAGTATATCGAAGCGCCCCGGTCGCCTCAACTCGTGGAGCCGAGGGTGGGAGTCGAACCCACAACCGTCGGTTTACAAAACCGATGCTCTGCCATTGAGCTACCTCGGCGGTCAGGGAATTCTAGCCCGCCATCGGTCAGGCGCCCGGAGGTCGATAGCGGATCTCCCCCGCCCGACTCATGGCATCGAGCGTCTCCTCGACGGTCAGCAGCACGGTCGTGTCGAGATGACTGACGGCGCCGCCGCCGCCGATCGCGATCGCGACGGCCGCCATCGACACGTTGTCGGGTGCCTCCCACATCGTGCAGCCATCGTGTGCGCCGAAGCTATACCAGAACCCGTGGAGCTTCCCGCCAACCGACTCGATGTACGTTCGGGCAGCCTCTCGCCGATCTTCGGGGTTCGATGCCAGGCGAGACCACGTCTCGGGCGTATAGCTGAAGCGCGACAGGTACAGCGGCATGATCATCGTCCTCCAGAAGCGGTCCCCAAACCCGATGAGTAAACACCGGCGCGGCTCGGCGCGACAAGGATCAGCGGCGCTGGCGGACGACCTCGAACAGCAGGAGCGCGCCGGCGGTCGAGGCGTTGAGGCTGGCGACGCGCCCGGCCATCGGGAAGCTGACGAGGAGATCGCAGCGCCGCTTCGTCGCGCCCGACAGGCCGCTCCCCTCGCTGCCGACGACCACCGCGAGTGGGCCCGACAGGTCCGCCTCCCAGGCCGATGCGGTCGCGTCCTGGTCGGCCGCGACGAGGCGCAGCTCCCTCGCCTTCAGCTCGTGTATCGCCTCGCCGATGGTCGGCAGCCGCGCCAGCAGCAGATGCTCGCTGGCGCCCGCGCTGGCCTTCACGGCGGCGGCGCTCAGGGGCGCCGCTCCGCGCTCGGGAAACACGACGCCGTCGACGCCGGCCGCCTCCGCCGAGCGCAGCAGCGTGCCGAAGTTCGTCGGATCCTGGAGATGCTCGAGGACCAGGACGAACGGGTCGTGGCCCTCCGCGACCGCATGGGCGTGGATCTCGTCGAGGTCGGCCCAGCGCCGCTCCTCGACCTCGAGGAGCACGCCCTGGTGGCCGTCGAACCCCGCGATCCGGGTCAGTCGATCCGCCGGGACCCGGTCGGTCGGCAGGCTCGCCCGGCGCGCGGCATCGGTGATGGCTCGCAGCTCGGGCGACGGCTTGGTGGAGGCCGAGAGCAGGAGCCGATGCGCCGGGCGCCCGGCGGCGAGGGCCTCGGCGACCGGCCGGCGGCCGCCGATCCATTCGGTCACGCGATCGGCTCGACCACGGCGACAGCCCAGGCCGCGACGCCGTCGGCGCCCGCGAAGCCGAGCCCGTCCGACGTCGTCCCCTTGACCGACACCGCCTCTCGAGGGATGCCGACGAGCTCCGCGATCCGCCCGGTGATCTCGTCGCGACGCGGGGCGATAGCCGGCGCCGCCACCGCGATGGCGATGTCGACCGACGAGGGTCGCCATCCGGCCTGGCGGATCCGCTCGACGGCGCCGCGGATGAAGCCGGCTGAGTCGGCGCCCTCCCAGCGCGGATCGTCCGGCGGGAACTGGCTGCCGATGTCGCCCGCGGCCGCGGCGCCGAGCAGCGCATCGACCAAGGCATGGAGGGCGGCGTCGCCATCGGAATGCCCCTCGGGGCCGCGCGTTTCGGAGGCGAACGTCACGCCGGCGAGGCGCATCGGTCTGCCCTTCACCAGCCGATGAGCGTCGAAGCCGATCCCGACCCGCGCAGCGGGCGAGACCTCGCGCGCGGCCTCCATCCCGCCGGTGGCCCGCATCGCGAGGATGGCCCGCATCGGCACGAGGTCGGATGGCTCGGTGAGCTTGCGGTTGAGGGGGTCGCCGGGCACGACATGGACCGGAGTGCCCGCCGCGGCCAGGGCGCCGGCGTCGTCGGTGATGGGCCGGCCCCAGGCGTGCGACTCCTCGATGGCCGCGCGGAGCGCACCCAGCCTGGCGGCCTGTGGGGTCTGGGCTGCCGCCACCTCGTCGCGGTCGAGCGGGCCGATGATTCGCTCGCTCCCAACCCGCTTCAGCGTGTCGGTGACCGGGACGACCGGGATGACGGCGCCGTCGATCCTCGCGGCGGCTGCGGCGACTGAACGGACGAGCTCGAGGGTCAGCGCCGGGCGGGCGGCGTCATGGACGAGGACGAGGGTCTCGTCATCGTGGCCGGCCCCGGTCAGCGCCCAGATGCCGGCGATGACCGAATCGGCCCGGGCGTCGCCACCCGGTACGACGAGGCACCGGTCGCGGGACCCGGGCAGGGCCGCGGCGTATCGGTCGACCGCGTCGGGCGGGACCGCGATGGCGATGCGGATGAGCTCGGGATCGGAGAGGAGGGTGTCGAGGCTCCAGCGCCAGGTCGGGCGTCCCCAGAGATCGGCCCACAGCTTGTCGCTGCCCATGCGCGTGCTGCGCCCAGCGGCGACGAGGATCGCGGCGTAGCCCTCGGCCATCGGCTCCTTCCCTGGCGTCACTCCGTCTCTGCGCGCGGCTGGGCGAAGATCATGCGACCGGCGACCGTCTGGAGCACGCGCGTGACGCTGATCGGTACCTCCTGGTCGATGAATCGCATGCCGCCCTCCACGACGATCATGGTCCCATCGTCGAGGTAGCCGACGCCCTGTCCGGATTCCTTCCCCTCCTGGATGATGCGGACGGTCATCTCCTCGCCGGGATGGACGACGGACTTCACCGCATTCGCCAGCTCATTGATGTTCAGCACCCGGATGCCCTGGAGGTCGGCGACCCGGTTCAGGTTGTAGTCGTTCGTGAGGATCGCGGCAGCATGATCGCGAGCGTAGGCCATGAGCTTGGCGTCGACCTCCGCGACCTCGGGATACGTCGCCTCGCTGATTTCGACGGGGGAGGTCGCGTCCTTCTGGAGCGCGGAGAGCATCTCCAGCCCGCGACGGCCGCGGTTGCGTCGGAGGGCATCGGGCGAGTCGGCGATGCGCTGCAGCTCGTCCAGGACGAATCTCGGCACGACGAGCGTGCCGAGAATGAAGCCGGTCCGGGCGATGTCGCTGATGCGCCCATCGATGATGGCGCTCGTGTCGATGATGACGCGCGTCGGGGTCCCGCCCCGCCTTGCTCCGGGGAGCAGTCCGGACAACGCGGGCAGCAGTACGTCCCGCTTGTACATCGTGACGATGAGCATCATCGCGGCCAGGAAGATCGCGACGATGAGCGGTGCGACGGAGCCGCCGATGCCGCCGATCTGCGATAGCGGAACACCGATGAGGAGGCCCATGACCAGGCCGACGACGATGGCGACCACCCCGAGGGCGAACTCGCCCGCATCGGCCTCCGTCAGCTTCTCGACCGCGCGGCGGACCGGATAGATGGTGATGTACGGGATCGCCAGGTAGCCGAACAGCAGCGTCGCGACCACGAACGCCGTGAGGAACGCGGGTCGGTTCGGCGGCTGGATGACCTCCGGGAAGCGGACGAGCAGGGCCAGGCCGAGCGCGAAGCCGAAGAGGGTG
>DASUFJ010000116.1:0-2054 GCA_036274575.1 Candidatus Limnocylindria bacterium | reverse complement strand
GAGAAGGAGTGGCTCGTCGCGCTCCTGCTCTCGCTGGTGCTCGGCTACCTCGGGGTCGACCGCTTCTACCTGGGCCACGTCGGGCTGGGGATCCTCAAGCTCATCACACTCGGCGGGCTGGGGATCTGGTACGTGGTCGACCTGATCCTCATCGCCTCCGGCGGCCTGCGCGACTCGAACGGACTCCCGCTGCGTCGATAAGCGCCCAGCCTCCAGCTATTGCGAGGCCCGGACATAGACGTCATGACGATGCTCCTGGCGGCGCGCCAGCTGTGCTGGCGGCACCACGATCGGGTCAAGGACGACCCGACACGATGCTCGGGCACTTGGCTGCGGCATCTCGGCGCGTTGCAGCCCACGACTTTGCGGGCGCTCTCGACAGATCGAGGAAGGTTCACACGGCCAGGGTTTCGCGCTGAGAAACCTCGACACACCGAGGGTGGGGGAGCGTGACTCGCGCCCAGGGGCGCCGCTCACGCTCATCAGTCCTCGATCCATCGCGGAAACGCCGCGCGCCAGCGTCCCCGTGGGAAACGGCCGCGATCGATCGAGTGCCCTGCGGCGCCGCCCGTGAGCCTCGGCGGGCTGGTGATCCGCTCCGCCGCTGAGGCCACGTGGCCCGCGGCGTGCACTAGCGCCGCTGACTTCAGCCATAGGGAGGTCCCGATGAACCTCGGGCTTCGCTCGATCCTGCTCATCGTCGCCATCGTGCTGTTCGTCCTCGCCGCGATCGGCGTGGGGCTGGGTGATATCAGCCTCGTTCCTCTCGGCCTGGCGTTCTTCGCTGCCGCCTTCCTCGTGGGTGACGGTGGCCTGAGAATGCGGACCTAGCGCTCGGTGGGGAGCACCGAGTCGTACAGGTTGCGGAACGACGCGATCAGGGCCGGCTCCACGAGGTGTCTGCGCAGGTCGGCGTAGGCGGTCAACAGGCTGTCGCCTAATCCCTGGACGTCCGCCGTGAGCTTGCCGATGCGGAGGACCGCCACGATATTCGTGCCGCCCGGCCATGGGCGAACGTCGACGCGCTCGACGATCCCGACGATGCCCAGCTGCCGCTGAAGGTCCTCCGCAGCCGCCTCCAGAAATTGCGAGGTCGCCTCGTCGATCGGCGTGAGCATCGGCACCGACGATAGCGGGTCCAGGCAAGCCAGCGGCAGCTCGGGATGCGCGTCCATGATAGACTACTATACTAGCGTACTATGAGAGTCGTATCCACGATGGATCTGCGCCGGAGCCTCGGCGCGATCCTCGACAGCGCCTCAGCCGGAGAGCGGATCGTGGTCGAGCGCGACCGTCGACCCCTGGCCGTGTTGGTGCCTTATGAAGATGCTCTCCGCCTGGAGGAGTCGACGTCGGAGCGGACCTCGCGGGCGCTGGCGGCCCTGGACCGCCTTGAAGCGTTCGCTCGGCGCACGAAGGCTGCTTACCCGGCTGACGATGCCCCTGACGCGGTCGCGGCAATCCGCGAGGAGCGCGAAGGCGGCCACGCCATGGACCGATGAAGCCGCTCGTCCTTGACGCGTCGGCCGCACTGGCACTCGTGCGTGATGAACCGGGCAGCCAAGTCGTCCTCTCCGAGCTTCGGCAGGCGACTGAAGATGGCCGGCCGATCCTCGTCCCCCAGCTGTTCTGGCTGGAGGTCGTGAACGTGCTGGCGCGACGCTACCGATACCCGCCCGAGGCGATTGTCGAGGCCGTCTACGAGCTGGAAGAGGTCGGGATCGTCACGGCGGAGATCGGCAAACCGACGACGCTCGCCGTCATCGATGTCATCGGGCGAACGGGCCTTACCGCGTACGACGCGCTGTACATCGTGCTGGCCGAATCGTCCGACGCGACAATGCTCACCGGCGACGCCGCCCTGTCCCACGCTGCCGGGTCGAGGGCCCTTCTCATCGGCGCCGGCGGCGGCATTGGTGAGGAGCGGAGCGACTACCAGGCCCTGTCGCCATGGCCGCGTTGGCGTGGAGCGGAGCGCTATCTTCGCGATCTGCGCGCATCAGTCCAGGAGGCTGGACCTGCTACAGCTTCGCGCCTGACCGATCCGGTGGCTC
>DASUFJ010000115.1:0-2153 GCA_036274575.1 Candidatus Limnocylindria bacterium | reverse complement strand
CGCATGGCCCACAGGACGAACGAGCTGCGCCCGACCTGGATGGCCGCGTACGACAGCGCGAACGTCAGCCCGCCATCGCCGAAGGCGGTCGGGATCGACGTCGCCATGAGCAGGCCGCCACCCATGACGCCGATGAGCATCAGGCGAACGCCGGTGCTGTCGGGGTTCAGCCAGTTCGTCGCCCACGTCGTGTAGACCCAGGCCCACCACACGGCGAGCAGGAGGACCACGGTCTCCGCAAGCCCACGCAGGTCCGGCTGCTCGAGCAGCCCGTGTGACAGCTGCGTGACGGCGAAGACGTAGACGAGGTCGAAGAAGAGCTCGAAGAACGTGACCCGATGCGCGTCGTCACCCGGTTCCCGAATAAGGCTCGTCCGCCTGGCCGCCATGCCCGCGACGATATCTCAGCCGTCCACCGTGCTCGAGGTGACGCGGGCCAGCCACTCGCGCGTGGCCCGCGGCGACCGCAGACGAGCCACAGCCAGATGCTGGTTCGCCGGCTCCTTGAACAGCCTCGTGTACTCGCGGCGCTGCCCCGCGTGCGATCGGAGCGCGGTGAGAACGCCCTTCGCCGCGGCAAGGAGCTGCTTGGGCAGCCCGGCTCGCCGACCGGTCCTGGCGGCCTCGGCCGTGAGCTGTGCCGTGCGTGACCGCGCCCGCTTGCCGAGCCTCCAGATGCTGACGCCCAGCGAGTAGTCCAGCCAGACGATGGTGTCGGCCCGAGGCCAGACCAGGTCGCGCACCGCTCGCTTGTTGCCGTCGGTCACCCATCGATCGCCGGCAATCGCCGCGGCCGTCCGTTCCCGAAGGACCGGCAGGGGCGCCGTGCTGAACTCCGGGCCGAAGTAGAGGGAATCAAGCTCGACGTGCGGCACCTGACGGGCCTTCGCGAGTTCGCGCGCGAGGGTTGTCTTCCCCGATCCCGTGCGGCCGACGACGACGATCCGCTCACATCCGGCGAGCGTCCGCATTGGATCACGCCGAATCACGGGGTTGATGGGCAGGGGCGCGAGCCGGCTTCATCCCCGCCGTCCGGCTGGTCCGGATGGGTGTGGGTCACCACGCTGCGGTACTCGACTACAAGGCACTCGACAGGTGGCGTCCGGAATGCGCGGCTCCAGGTGTCCGTTTTCGGAGCGTCGAACGTCTGCGTCGACGCAGTCACCCATCCAAGGAAGCGTCGAGGCTTCAGGAGCGTCACGGTAAGCTGCCCGTCCGTCGGGCACAGGTACTGGCCCTCGGCGACAACCGACGTGGCGCCACCACTGCCGTCCTCGGCGATCGGCGGCAATGCGCGGACCTCACATCGTTGGCTGGCCATCGCTGCGTTGCTCCCCTGCTGCTCGACGCACGCAGTCTGACTCCAAATCGCCCCGATGACGAGCGTCGAGTCGATCCTTAAGAGCCCAGGAACCGACCGATACGGTCGCGCAGGCTCGCCGCGTCGAGGCGATGCGCCGCGTCGTGCTGTTCCAGCGTGCCGTAGTGGCGGTTCTCGATCCGCGGCACGCCAAGCGACAGCAAGCGGTGAGGCGTATCGCGCAGGGCCCCGCTGACCCACATGGCCGAGGTTCCCTCCAGGTATGGCTCCACCAGTACCACGGCCGATGCGGGAAGCTCGGCGCGCAGCGTGTCGGCGTCGAACGGCCGGACGGTGGTCGCGTACAGGACCGTCACGTCCATGTCCGCCACCGCGGTCAGCGTGCGCTCCAGCATGGGTCCCACCGCGATCACCGTCGCCTGTCGGCCGCGACGCACGACGTGGAAGCGAGACGGCTCGATGGGCATCGGTTCCGGGTTGGCCTGCGCGGCAAGGCGGAGGTAGACGTTGCCTTCGCCGGCCGCCGCGCTGCGAAGCAGCGTCTCCGCCTCGTCGGGATGGCCGGGAACGTGGATCGTCCAATCGGGCAGCGCGTTGAGCAGCGCCACGTCCTCGGGCGCCTGATGGGTGCGACCGCTGGTGGAGGCGTCGTAGGAGGCGCCGATGCTGACGAGAACGGCCCCGACACCCTGGTGCGTGAGGTCGAGCTTGACCTGCTCGAACGGCCGCTCCAGCAGAAAGGGCGTGTACGAGTGGGCGATCGGCCGCATTCCCGACAGGGCCAGCCCGGAGGCCACGCTGATCATGAGCTGCTCGCGGATGCCGACGTTGA
>DASUFJ010000114.1:0-42416 GCA_036274575.1 Candidatus Limnocylindria bacterium | reverse complement strand
AGGAGGCGGACCTCCGCGCGCTCGGAGCCCTGCGCATCGTCGTCGGGGAACGCGAGCTGGGAAACGAGCTCGTGCGCCACGCCCTTCGGCGCTTCGGCGTCAGCGATCGGGAGGTTGCCGCGATCCTGGCCACGCGTCGCGGATGACCGGCAATGGCGTGGCCTTCACGCACCATTGACCGGCCCACGCGGGCGCCAACATCCGACCCGACCTAGAATCGACCCTCTCACCTTGTGCCAGGTCGCGTTCGTTGCGCCGGCACCCGTGCGCCCAACGCACCCAAAGGAGGGGTTCCATTGAGACGACGTAGGCTCGTAGCCATCCCCGCTGCCACGATCCTGGCGCTGACGTTCCTGCTGGCCGTCACCGCCGCGGTTGGGGCGAAGAAGGATGGTCCGCCGGTCATCAAGAACGGCAACACCGTCGAGGTCCAGATCCTCGGCCTGAACGACTTCCATGGGAACCTGCAGCCGCCGAGCGGCTCGGGCGGCCGGGTCGGACCGGCGGTCGGCGGCACCATCGCCGGCGGCGCCGAGTACCTCGCGACCCACGTGAAGAACCTCGAGGCGACGAACGCGAACACCGTCGTCGTCTCGGCTGGGGACCTCATCGGCGCCAGCCCGCTGCTCTCCGGGCTCTTCCACGACGAGCCGACGATCGAGGCCTTCAACCTCATCGGCCTCGACATCAACGCCGTCGGCAACCATGAGTTCGACGAGGGGACGACCGAGCTGCTGCGCATGCAGAACGGCGGATGCCACCCGGGCGACGGCTGCCAGGACGGCACCGGGTTCGGTGGCGCCAACTTCCAGTTCCTGGCCGCGAACGTCGTGAACCACACGACCGGCCAGACGCTCTTCGCGCCGTACACGATCAAGACCTTCAACGGGGCGAAGGTCGCCTTCATCGGCATGACGCTGGAGGGGACGCCGAACATCGTCAGCCCGTCGGGCATCGTCGGCTGGGACTTCAAGGACGAGGCGGACACTGCCAACGCCCTCATCCCGGAGCTGCGGGAGCAGGGCGTCGGCGCGTTCGTCATCCTCCTCCATGAGGGCGCCACGCCGGCAGGCACCGTGACGGCGACGAGCGTCGACCAGTGCGGGGCTGACAACGCCGGCGTCTCCGGCGCGGTGATCGACATCATGAACCGCCTCGACCCCGAGTTCGACCTCGTGGTGTCCGGTCACACGCATCAGCCGTACAACTGCGTGATCAACGGCATCCCGGTGACGAGCGCCTACTCCTTCGGCCGCCTCATCACCGACATCGACATGCGGGTCGACAAGGCCTCGAAGGAGGTCACGTCGATCTCGATCGACAACCGGATCGTGACCCGCGACGTCGCCAAGGACCAGCGGATCACCGACCTGATCGCGCACTACGACACGTTCGCCGCGCCGATCGCGAACCGGGTGGTCGGGCACATCACCGCGGACCTGACCCTCGCCAACGATCCGTCGCTGGAGCAGGCCATGGGCAACGTCATCGCCGATGCCCAGCTCAACGCGACGACGCCGGCGAACCTTGGGGGCGCGGTGGCGGCGTTCATGAATGCCGGTGGCGTACGAGCGCCGGGCCTGGTCTATGCCAGCAGCCCGGTCGGTGAGGGTGACGGTGTCGTCACCTACGGGGAGATCTTCACCGCGCAGCCCTTCGGGAACTCGCTGGTGACGATGACGCTCACCGGCGCGCAGATCGACCGCTTCCTCGAGGAGCAGTTCTGCGGGGTGAACTCGCCGAACTTCACGCCAGCCGGCTTCTTCAAGGTCGCCCTGCCGTCGACCGGCTTCCATTACACGTGGGACCAGTCGGAGGCCGGGAACGTCAACTGCGACGCGCAGAACGCGGTCGACCCGGCGTCGATCACGATCGGCGGCACGCCGATCAGCCTCACCGCGTCGTACCGGATCACGGTCAACAGCTTCATGGCCGATGGCGGTGACGGGTTCGCCGTCCTGCGCCAGGGCACAAACCGCCTCGGCGGCGCGGTGGACACCGATGCGCTCGAGGCCTGGTTCGTCCTTCACGAGCCGACCGGCATCTCGCCGCCCGCGCTCGACCGGATCGACGTGGTGCCCTAGCGCCAACGGATCCGCGAATCGATCGAGGGCCGCCTCTCCGGAGGCGGCCCTCCGTCAGTTCCCGGACCAGACCTCGTCGATGCGATCGACCAGCCCGGTCAGCGAGTCGACGACCAGTGCGGGGACGACGTCATCAGGAAGCTCTCCGATGACGCCCCACGGCCCTCGGCGCAGCCACACGGCGCGCATGCCGGCCGCGATGGCGGGGCTGACGTCGTTGTCGATCCTGTCGCCGACATAGGCAACGTTCCCCGGCGCCGGGTCACCCATCAGCTCGAGTGCGCGGGCGAAGAAGGCCGGGTCGGGCTTGGCGACGCCGAGCTCGTCGCTCATGGCGATCACCTCGGCCTCGACACCGATCGCCCTCAGCTCGGCCGTGCGAGCCGCGGGCTGGTTGGCCACGACCGCCACTCGGCACCCGCGCGCGCGGAGGGCGGCCAGCGTGGGAAGCGCATCGGGATAGAGATCGTCGACCCTGAAGCCCCCGTAGGCGCGCTCGACCCGCGGGACGCGGTCGCGCCAGTCGTCGATGCCGAACATCGAGAACACGTCGCCATGCTGCTCGCCGCGCGCGATGGTCGCGCCGAGCGCCGCGTGGAGGGTGAGCCTCGGGATGCCGAGCTCATCGGCCCAGGCGGACCAGATCCTCGTCTCGTCGATGAGGGTCTCGCCGACGTCCAGGCAGACCCAGCGGTCGATGGTCACGCTTCGATCCTAATCCGGCACTGCCTCAGGATTTTGTTCGCGGCGGTAACCAACGGACGATGAGCGTCCGAACCTGTCGTCTCGTTGGCCGTACGTTGTGGCTGTGGAGAAGAACCGGCCACCGGCGGACGCTTCAGGAACCGTTCGTGATCGGTGCCGGCAAGCCGAGCCGAGGGGTTACGCCTGCTTCACTCCGGCGACGAGCGCCTCGACCGATGGCTTGGCGTCGCCGAACAGCATCTTCGTCTTCTCGTTGCTGAACAGAGGGTTGGGGATGCCGGCGAAGCCTGCCCCACGGCCGCGCTTCAGGACGATGACGTTCTGTGCCTCGTCGACGTTGAGGATCGGCATGCCGCTGATCGGTGATCCCTCCTCGCGGGCGACCGGGTTGACGACGTCGTTGGCGCCGATGATGAGCGCGACGTCCGTATCGGCGAAGTCGTCGTTGATCTCGTCCATCTCCTTGAGCCGGTCGTACGGCACGCTCGCCTCGGCCAGGAGGACGTTCATGTGGCCCGGCATTCGGCCGGCGACCGGGTGGATCGCGAACTGGACGTCGACGCCCTTCGCCACGAGGAGGTCCATCAGCTCGCGCACCGGGCCCTGGGCCTGGGCGACGGCCATCCCGTAACCGGGAACGATGATCACGCGCTTGCCGTAGGCCATGAGGACGGCCGCGTCCTCGGCGCTGATCTCGCGCAGCTGCTCCTCGCCTTCCTCGCCCGCCGCGATGGCGCCGCCACCGGTCCCGAAGCCGGCGAAGAGGACGTTGAACAGCGACCGGTTCATGGCTCGGCACATGAGCTGGGTGAGGATGGCTCCCGAGGCGCCGACCAGGGTGCCGGCGATGAGGAGCGCGTAGTTGTTGAGGACGAAGCCGGTCGCGGCGACGGCGATGCCGGTGTAGCTGTTGAGAAGGCTGATGACCACCGGCATGTCGGCGCCGCCGATGGGCATGACGAGGACGATGCCGAGGACGAGCGCCAGGCCGCAGAAGAGCAGGAACAGCGGGACGCTGTTGGCCACGACGGCGATGTAGATGGCGAGCGCCACGAGCGCCAGGAAGAGGACGCTGGTGATGATCTGCTGGCCGGGCAGCTTCACCGGCCGGCCCGCGATGACGCCCTGGAGCTTGCCCCACGCGACGACCGAGCCGGTGAGGCTCACCGAGCCGATGATCGCGCCGAGCAGCGTGGCGATGACGAACGGCAGCGGCAGGAGCTCGCCGCCGGACTCTCCTCCGGCGTCACGCAGGAACTCGGCCATGGCGACGAGGGCCGCGGCGCCACCGCCGGCGCCGTTGAAGATGGCGACCATCTGCGGCATCGCCGTCATGGGCACGCGGCGCGCCCCGAGCACGCCCGCCACCGAGCCGATCAGCCCGCCGACGACGATGATCCACCAGTTCTCGAGCATCCCCTCGGTGGTAAAGAACGTCCACGCCACGATCAGCGCCATGCCGCCGGCGCCGAGCAGGTTGCCGGTGCGCGCGGTGCGCGGGCTGGCGAGGAACTTCAGCGCCAGGATGAACGTGACGCCTGCGACGAGCCAGACGAGGTAGGTGATGATCTCGAGGCCCGTCATCGGGACTTATCCCGTGACTGCTCGCCGGGCTTTCGCCTGAACATCTCGAGCATGCGGTCGGTGACGACGAAGCCGCCGACGACGTTGATCGTGCCGAGCGTCACGGCCAGCAGGGCGAGGACGATGCGGATCGGCCCCTCGGCGGCTGCTGCCACGAGCATCGCCCCGACGACGATGACGCCGTGGATCGCGTTCGCGCCGCTCATGAGCGGCGTGTGGAGCATCGTCGGCACCTTGGAGACGACCTCGTAGCCGACGAAGGCGGCGAGGACAAGGATGTAGAGCGCCGAGAGCAGCTGGAAGGCGGTCAGCTCCATCGGTTCAGGCCTCCTTGCCCAGGGCCTTGAGGGTCGCCTCCTGGACGACCTTGCCTCCGTGGGTGATCGTCGCGCCCCTCGTGATCTCGTCCTCGAAGTCGAGGTCGACCGCGCCGTCCTGGACGAGGTGCTTGATGAGGGTCTGGAGGTTCTTGGCGTACATCTGGGTCGCGCTGGCGGGCATCGTTGCCGGCAGGTTGGTGAGGCCCACGATCCGGACCCCGTGCTTGACGACCTCCTTGCCAGGCTCGGTGCCCTCGACGTTGCCACCCATCTCGGCGGCCATGTCGATGATCACGCTGCCCGGCCTCATGCTCGCGACCATCTCGTCGGTGACGAGCTTGGGGGCCGGGCGTCCCGGGATGAGGGCGGTGGTGATGATGAAGTCGGCCTCCTTCACGCGCTCCGCAATGAGCTCGGCCTGGCGGCGCTTGTAGTCGTCGCTCATCTCGGTCGCGTAGCCGCCGGCGGTCTCGGCCTTGGCCTTCTCCTCCTCGGTCATCTCCACCTCGATGAAGGTGCCGCCCAGGGACTCGACCTGCTCCTTGACGACCGGCCGCACGTCGGTGGCCTCCACCACGGCGCCGAGCCGGCGGGCCGTGCCTATGGCCATGAGCCCGGCGACGCCGGCGCCCATGACGATCCCCCGCGCCGGGCGGATGGTGCCGGCGGCGGTCGTCAGCAGCGGGAAGAACTTCGGCAGCCTATCGGCAGCCAGCAGCACCGCCTTGTAGCCACCGACCGTCGCCTGCGAGCTGAGCGTGTCCATGCTCTGGGCGCGGGTGATGCGCGGGATGGCGTCCATGCTGATGGCCGTGACGCCGCGCTTCGCGAGGCGCTCGGCCAGCTCCGGCTTGGCGAGGATGCCCAGGGTGCCGATGAGGACCGTCCCCTCGCGGAGCATCTCGACCTCCTCGTCGGACGGACGGCCGACGCGCAGCACCATGTCCGCCTGGCTGTACAGGGTCGCGGCGTCCGGAACGATGGTCGCTCCGGCCTCGCGGTACGCCTCGTCCAGGTTCGAGGACGCCTCCCCGGCCCCGGCCTGCACCAGGACCTCGAGGCCGTCGCCGATCAGCTGGCCGGCGATCTGGGGAGTGAGCGCGACACGCGTCTCCCCGTCCGCCGTCTCGCGTGGGACACCGATCTTCATGGAATCTCTAGCTCAACAGGGCTGGCATGCCGCGAACCGCCGCAGCTCCTGATCAGAGGGCGCATGGCGGTTCGGGAATCAGAGTGTAGCAGGGACCAAAGCGGGCCGCCGTGGGGGACTCCGCGGCTCGATGTATCGAGTCGCATTCACCTGGTCGTGCCGGCACGCGCGGACTTCGCGATCCATCGAGGGCCCGCGCGCGTGAGCCTCAGCGCTGCGCGCCGCTCAGGCTCCTCAGTACTCGATCTGTCGCGCAAACGCGGCGGGAGAACGGCACCAGGTGCGCCTGGCTCGATAGATCGAGACCGAGGGGTGCCCCGCATCGAGAGACGCATCGGCTAGGCTGGAGTTCCATGTCCCTTGTCGTCGA
Source organism: Candidatus Limnocylindria bacterium (assembly GCA_036274575.1). GTDB lineage: Bacteria > Chloroflexota > Limnocylindria > QHBO01 > QHBO01 > JACDBZ01. Next base: position 36,203 of record DASUFJ010000114.1, on the reverse strand, counting down.
TTCCATCACCAAGCGCTTCGGCGAGGTCGTGGCGCTGGACGGTGCGAGCTTCACCGTCGAGCCGGGCCGCATCTTCGGGCTGCTCGGCGCCAACGGAGCGGGCAAGACGACGTCGATGCGGATCGTGCTCGACATCCTGCGGCCGGATTCCGGCCGCGTGACGTGGCAGGGCACCGAGAACATCGAGCTCCCACGGCGAACGTGGGGCTATCTGCCGGAGGAGCGTGGCCTCTATCCCAAGATGCGCGTCGGCGAGCAGCTCCGTTTCTTCGCTGCGCTGTATGGCATCCCGGATGCCGAGGTCCGCGCCGAGATCGACGACTGGCTGGAGCGCTTCCGGATCCCCGACTACCGCGACCGCAAGGTGGAGGAGCTGTCGAAGGGCAACCAGCAGAAGATCCAGTTCATCGCCGCCATCCTCCACGACCCCGAGGTCCTGATCATGGACGAGCCGTTCACCGGCCTCGACCCTGTCAACGTCCGGCTTCTCAAGGAGGCGTTCCTGGAGATGAAGCAGCGCGGCAAGACGCTCATCTTCAGCACCCACCAGATGGAGCAGGTGGAGGAGCTGTGCGAGTCGATCGCCATCGTCGACGCCGGCCGGGTGGTCGTCAGCGGCGCCGTGCGGGACGTCAAGCGCGACATGGGCCGCCAGGTCGTGCGGCTTGCGACCGAGGGGGATGGCAACGGCATCGAGTGGCTCGACCAGCTGCCCGGCGTGACCGTGAACTCCGAGCGCGAGGACTACGTGGAGCTGCGCGTCCCGGCCGACCGAGACCCGGGCACCATCCTGCGGGCGGCCCTCGATCGAGGCGACACCGTCACGCTGTTCGAGATCGCCGAACCCAGCCTGGAGGAGATCTTCGTCGAGCATGTCGGCCGGCGCGCCGTCGACGAGGAGGAGGAGCATCTGGCCACGACGGGCAGGGAGGCGACGGCGTGAGCGACCTCTTTCCCAACGTCCTTCACATCGCCCGCCGCGAGTACGTGACCCGCGTCCGCGGCCGCGCGTTCGTCATCACGACCACGCTCCTCGGCATCGCCGTCATCGCGCTCACCATGCTCCCGACGATCCTCGCCGTCATCGGGGTTGATGACCCGCCCAGCATCGCCGTGAGCGTCGAGGTCGATGATCTGGCGACCGATCCGGTCCTCGCGGTCCAGACGCTCCTCATCGCGGGCGCCGCGGATCCCTCCGCACCGGACGAGGGCGATGGCGCCCCGCCGGCTTCGAGCGAGGACGGCCCCACGGTGACACGGACCGATGACCCGGACGCTGCCGCACAGCAGGTCCGCGACGGCGAGCTCGACGGCCTGCTCACCATCACCCGGACCGATGATGGCGAGCTCGCCTTCACGTACCTCTCGGACCAGGGACCCACCAGCCAGACGCGCACGCTCGTCAACCAGGCCGCAGCGGCCCTGACGATCGGCGATCGCCTGGAGCGGGCGGGCGTCTCCGCCGGCGAGTCCGCCCAGATCTTCGCGCCACCCGACTTCACCGCGCAGGCCGCGGACCCGAACGCCCGCGACGAGGACGAGTTCGGGGGCGCGTACATCCTCGCCTACGCCGTCGTCATCCTGACCTTCATGGCGATCCTCACCTACGGCAACTGGGTGGCGCAGAGCGTGGCCGAGGAGAAGTCGGGGCGCGTGATGGAGCTGCTCATCACCGCGGCGACCCCGCGCCAGCTGCTGGCGGGCAAGGTCCTGGGTGCCGGCGGAGCCGGCCTCACGCAGTACGTCGTCATCATCGCGGCGGTGGCCATCGGCCTTGCCGCCCAGGGACCGGTCTCGAGCGCCCTCGGGGTCGGCGCGGGTGGCCTGCCGTTCAAGATGCCGGGCCTCGACCCGGCCACGGGCCTGACGTTCGCCATCTTCTTCCTGCTTGGCTTCATCCTCTACGCCACCCTGTACGCCGCGGCGGGGTCGATGGTGAGCCGCATCGAGGACGTGCAGCAGGCAGTCGGACCGCTCATCTTCCTGGCCATGGCCGGCTACTTCGCCTCCTTCGCCGGCCTCAACGACCCGAACGCCGACTGGGTGCGGCTGCTCTCGCTGGTGCCCTTCTTCAGCCCGTACCTCATGCCCGCCCGCATGCTCCTCAGCTCGCCGTCACCGGCGGAGATCGTCGGCGCGATCGTCCTGCTCGCGGCGACCGTGGTGGCCGCGATCTGGATCGCCTCGCGCATCTACTCGGCCGGCGTCCTTCTTTACGGGCAGCGCGCCGGACTGCGCTCCGTGCTCCGGGCGACGCGCGTCGCGCGCTGAGTCAGCGGCCGAACCTTGGGGTCCACATGACCCTGGCCTGATCTGTGCTCAGCAGCGTGAGGTCATGGCACTCCCTCTCTCGCTCACCCACCGTGGCCGGGGTCGCCCCTCGGCCCAGGTCCGCGCCAGCCTCGAGGCCCAGACGGACCTCGCGGAAGCCGAGGCGCTGCTTCGGCGCCTGCTTGCCGCCGAGGATCGCATCGGTCTCGTGTACCCACTGATGGACGACGCGCGTCGGTTCCTCGCTCGACGGGGACCGCACCGATCCCGATAGGCTGGACGCGTCGGGTACGGTCGTGCCGTGCCTGACGCACTGCGCATCGGCGAACGGCGGCTGGAGCTCGTCCTCGGCGACATCACCGAAGAGCGTGTCGATGCCGTCGGGAACGCGGCCAACGAAGCGCTGCGCGGCGGCGGGGGCGTGGATGGCGCCATCCACCGCGCCGCCGGGCCCGGACTCCTCGAGGAGCTTCGCCGACGCTATCCGGATGGGACGCCGACCGGCACCGCCGTCGCCACGGAGGGGCACGGCCTGCCGGCGCGATGGATCCTCCACGCCGTGGGACCCGTCTGGCGCGGCGGCGCCAACGGCGAGCCGGAGCTCCTCGCCGGCGCGTATCGGTCCAGCCTCGGGCTGGCGGATGAGCTGGGAGCACGGAGCGTGGCCTTCCCGGCGATCAGCATGGGCATCTACGGCTATCCACCGCCTGACGGTGCTCGGGTGGCGGTGACGACGGTGGCCGACCATCTGCGCGGTGACGCGACCCGCCTGGAGGTCGCGCGCTTCGTGCTCTTCTCCGAGGAGACGTACGAGCTGTTTGCGGCCGCCCTGTCCGAGGTCTAGCCCGGCGGCTCCGGGACGATCGCGGCCGTCCGCATCCCGGCGGCCGGCTCTCGCTTCCGCAGCGCGAAGCGATCATCCCCCGGCCCCAGCTGCGCGGCCAGCGACCGGTCGTCGCCGATCAGCGCGGCGAGGTACTCGCCGACCACGGGGGCGTGCTTGAAGCCGTGGCCCGACCCGCCGCCCACGATCCAGGAGCCGGGCATCTCCGGATGGCGGTCGACGATGAAGTGCGTGTCGGGCGTCAGCTCGTACTGGCAGACGCGACCCTCGGCCACGGGGCGATCTGCCAGTGCGGGGAAGCGGCGCCGGAGGTAGGACCGGGCGGCCTCGACACGCTCGTCGCTGAGCCGCCGCTCCTCGAGGTCGGGATCCATCTGCGGGCCGGGCCAGTCCGGCGCGACCTTGAAGCCTCGGCCGTCGATTGAGGGCAGGCCATAGATGGCGGCCTGGTACTCGACCCAGGTCGGCAGGTTGCCCGCATCGAACCGGCTACTGCCCGGCGGGGTCGCGAAGTAGACGATCTCCTGCCGCGGCACCGCGATGTCGAGGCCCGGCAGCGAACCGAGCAGGCGCGGCAGCCAGGGACCGGCGGCGAACACGAACCCGTCGGCGTCGAGGGTCTCGCCTCCCAGCCTGACCCGTTCGTCGTCCAGGTCGACGCGACCGATGCGCAGCTCGCCACCCTCCGCGACGAAGCGTCGCGCCACCGCCTGGACGCCGCGTCGCGCCATGAGCGCCCCGCCCTCCGGCTCGTGGAGGCCCCACGCGATCCCGTCGAGATCGATCTGTGGCCAGCGCTTCGACATGTCATCCACCTCGAGCCGCTCGACGGGGATGGCCAGCCGCTCGAGGATCTCGAGGGCCGCGGCCTCACCGCCATCCTCATCACCGACCAGCCAGAGAACGCCGGTCGGGATGAAGAGGCCGGCGTCGAGATCGGTCCAGTGACGCAGCGCCCTCCGCTGCCAGAGCGGGTAGTACGCGTCAGGCCCATGTGCGGAGCGGCTGACGCGCGTCTCGTCGCCCGAGGTGGCGAGCGAGCTCCCGGGCCCATACTGGTCGACCAGCAGGACCGATGCGCCACGGCGCTGAAGCCAGAGCGCCGACCACGCGCCGAATGCACCGGCACCCACGACGACCATCCGCATGGCGCCGATGCTAGCGCCGGGCGCTCCGCGAACCGCGTACGATCGCGACGATGGAGGGCACGCCATCGACGGCGGTGATCAGCACCCGGGGGCTGACCAAGCACTACGGGCCGATCCGCGCGCTCGTCGACCTCGACCTCGAGGTCCGCGCCGGCGAGATCTTCGGGTTCCTGGGCCCCAACGGCGCCGGCAAGTCGACCGCGATCCGGACACTCCTGGGCTTTCTGCTGCCGACCCGCGGGACGGCGCAGGTCCTCGGCATGGACATCGTCAATGAGTCGGTGGAGATCCGGCGGCGGACCGGCTACCTCCCCGGCGGCGTGGCGCTGTACGACTCGCTGAGCGGGGAGGAGGTCCTCGACTACCTGGTCGACCTGCAGGGGCGCGAGCCGCTTCGGCGCGCCGAGCTCTGCGAGCGGCTGGAGCTGCCGTCATCCGTGCTGCGGCGGAAGGTCCGCGACTACTCGCGCGGCATGCGGCAGAAGATCGGCGTGGTCCAGGCGCTCCAGCACGATCCCGAGCTGGCCATCCTCGACGAGCCGACCGAGGGTCTCGATCCGCTCATGCAGCACGCGTTCTACGCCCTCCTCGACGACCTGCGGACGGAGGGACGGACGGTCTTCTTCTCGTCGCACATCCTCTCCGAGGTCGAGCGGCTGTGCGACCGAGTCGCCATCGTGCGCGCCGGACGGCTGATGGCGGTCCACGACGTCGACGAGCTCCTGGCACGACGACGACGCAAGGTGATGCTGCGCTGGCGCGGCGCGGCACCCGACCCGGCGACCCTGCCGGGCCTCGAAGACGTCCGCGTCGACGGAGACCGGATCGTTGGGACGCTCTCCGGCGAGGTGTCTGGATTCGTCCGCGCCATCGCCTCGCCCAGCCTCGAGGACCTCACCATCGAGCCGGCCAGCCTGGAAGAGGCGTTTCTCGAGTACTACGCCCCCGACGAAGCGGTTGCGCTCGCGGATGCCGAGGATCCGGCGGTGGACCGATGAACCTCCGGCTGCTCCGCCAGACCCTGCGCTGGCAGCGCGTCCGCCTGCTGGTCGTCCTCGTGGCCGGCATCGGTTGGGGGATGTTGATGCCCTTCATCTACAGCCAGTTCAGCGATGTCATCCGCAACATGGCGAATTCGGGCGCGATTCCCGAGGAGTTCCTGAACATCGGCTCCGGATCGTTGTTCTCGCTACCGGGGACGGTGACGCTCGGGCTTCAGCATCCGATCGCGATCGCGTTGGTCGGGATCTTCGCGGTGGGGGCATCCTCGACCGCGATTGCCGGCGAGCGCGCCCGCGGCACGCTGGAGGTGCTGCTGGCGCGGCCGCTGTCGCGGCTGTCGGCGTACTGGAGCATCCTCGTCGCGCTGCTGCTCGCCGTCGTGGTCGTGCTCGTGGCGATCCTGGTCGGCATGGTGTCCGGGGCCGGCCTCGTGGGTCTCCTGGACGACCTCGGCCTCAACCAGATGCCCCTCGTCCTGATCAACGGCTTCGGGCTGTGGGCCGCGTTCACGACCTTCGGCCTCGCCGCATCGGTAACTTTCGACCGACCCGGCCCGGCGATCGGCATCACCCTGGCGTTCCTGGTGATCAACTACTTCCTGGAGATCCTGGGCTCGCTATGGACCGATGTCGCGTGGTCGCAGGAATACTCGCTCCTCCACCACTTCAACCCGGGCGAGATCCTCAGCGGCGACCTTGACCCGCTCGACCTCGTCATCGTCTACGTGGCGGCGCTCGTCCCGATCGTCTACGCGATCCTCGTCTTCCCCCGGCGCGACCTCGCCGCACCCGCCTGATCAACCCTCGAGCGCATAGGCCACGGCCTCCTCGAGGCTCCACGCCTCGCCCTCGGCGACCGCCGCCATCAGCTCGGGCGCCGCGTAGACGATCTCCGGCTCGTAATCGAGCACGCCACGGTTCCAGAAATTCAGCCCGGTGCCCGTGATGCGCTCGAGGTTGCGGACCGCGCCCGAGAGGCGGGCGCCACGGAGGGTGTCGCCGCTCCGATAGGCGACGAGGCCCAGGGTGTCGATGACGAGGGTGTAGCCACTCACGTCCTGTGCCTCGGAGAAGATTTGGAGCGATCGCTTCAGCCAGTCGCGGGCCTCGTCGCGCTTGGCCTGGCTGCCGGCCCCGCTCTGGATGTCCTCGGCGATGGCGCCCAGCGCCACGGTGAAGGTGGACCAGCCGATCATGAAGTCGTCCCCCATTCGCTCGAATACCTCGAGCGCCCTCCTGGCGTGCTCGACCGCCTCGGCGACGTTGCCGTCGCTGTACTGGATGTTGGCCAGTGCCCACTCGCAGCGACCGATACCACCCTCGTCGCGCAACTCGCGGAAGATCTCGAGTGCCTGATCGAGCGTCTGGACGGCCATCCGTGATGCCGCCGGGTCGATCTCGAGCGGGTGCCGGATCGACCAGGTGAACGATATGCCGTACAGCGCCTGGGCAAGGCCGGCGCGATCACCCAGGGCGCGCCGGAGCTCGATCTCCTGCTCGTAGTAGGCCCGCGAGCGTTCCGCATCGGCCTGCCAGTACGTCACGCCTGCCACGGCATCGAGTGCGTCGGCGCGAAGCTCAGCGTGGTCGCCCGCTCCCGGCATGGCCAGCACCGCTTCCAGGCGCTCGAGTGCCTCCGCCAGGTAGCCGCGCATCTGCCAGAAGCGCCAGAGGCTGGCGGTGACCCGCAGCGCCAGCTCGGCCTCTCCCGTCTCGATGGCCCATCCGATTGCCGCGCGCAGGTTGTCGTGCTCGTCCTCGAGCCGGTCGAGCCATGCACGCTTGTCGTGGCCCATGACCTGGCCGGCCGCCTCGCTGGCGAAGTCGGCGAACGCCTGGGCGTGCGCTCGGCGGAGCACCTCGCGGCGCCCGCGCTCGATGGAACGCTCCTCGGCGAATTCCCGGATCGTCTCCAGCATGGTGAAGCGCGGCTCGCCGTCGGCTCCATCCGTCTGGCGGAGGAGGCTCTTCTCGACCAACGAGGCGAGCGTGTCGAGCACCTCGCCGGTGATCTCGTCGCCACAGACTCGCTCGATCTGAGCCAGGGCGGCGCCGCCCACGAAGACGGAGAGGCCCGCGAACAGCGCGCGGTCCGTGTCGTCCAGGAGCTCGTGGCTCCAGCCGATGGCGCCGCGGAGCGTCTGCTGGCGCTCCGGAAGGTCGCGCGACCCGCCGGACAGCAGGCCGAGCCGATCGCTCAGCCTCCCGAGCATGGCCTGTGGCGCGAGGATCCGGATGCGGGCCGCCGCAAGCTCGATCGCAAGCGGCAGCCCGTCGAGCCGCACGCAGATCTCTGCCACGGCCGGGGCGTTTTCGTTGGTGACCTCGAAGGCGGGCTTCACCGCGCGGGCACGCTCGATGAACAGCGCCACCGCCTCGTACTGCGAGAGCTGCGCCAACGGTGGCAGCCGGGAGGGATCGGGCAATCCCAGGGGCGGGACGGGGTACTCCTGCTCGCCCGAGATCTGCAGCGCGCTCCGGCTGCTCGTGAGGACGGCCAGGTTCGACGCGGCCGCCAGCAGGCGGCCGACGGCGGCCGCGGCATCGAGCACCTGCTCGAAATTGTCGAGGACGAGCAGCAAGCGCCGTTCGCCGAGGTAGTCGATGAGACGCTCCTCTATGGTGCGTCCGCCGCGATCGGGCAGGTTGAGCGCCTGGGCAATGGTCGGCAGAACCAGCTCCGGATCGGTGATCGACGCCAGCTCGACGAAGTACACCCCGTCCGGGAATCGGGCCATCATGCGGCTGGCGACCTCGAGAGACAGCCGCGTCTTGCCGGTCCCGCCCGGCCCGGTGAGCGTGAGCAGGCGGTGCGTCTCGAGCAGCTCGCCCACCTCACCGATCTCCCGCTCCCGGCCGAGGAAGGTCGTCAGGCGCGTCGGCAGGTTGTTCGGCGTCGCCTCGAGAGAGGCGATCGGCGCGAAGTCACTTCGCAGGTCGGGGATGACGAGCTGCCAGAGATGCTCGGGATGCTCGAGATCCTTGAGCCGATGCTCGCCGAGGTCGCGGAGCTCGACGCCGTCCGGCAACGACCGCCCGACCAGCGCGCGCGTCTCCGAGGAGAGGAGCACCTGGCCACCGTGCCCGACGCTGGCGATGCGGCTGGCGCGGTGCACGTGGAGCCCGACGTAGGTCTTCGCGGAGAAGCTGGCCTCGCCGGTGTGAAGACCGATGCGGACTCGGATCTCCGCGCCCTCGGGCCACGGCTCGGCGGCCAGCGCGCGCTGGGCCTGCACGGCGGCGGCGACGGCGCCCGGCGCGGTGGGAAAGGCGACGAAGAACGAGTCGCCCTCGGTCCCGACCTCCTCACCGCCGTTGGCGGCGAACGCCTCGCGCAGCAGCTGGTGGTGACGCTCGAGCAGCGAGCCCCAACCGGCGCCCTGGGCGCGCAGCAGCTGGGTCGACCCCTCGATGTCGCTGAAGAAGAACGTGACAGTGCCGGTCAGAAGCTCGGGCATCGACGCTGCAGTGTATGCCCTCGGCTACCCTTCGGCGGTGCGCGCCGTTCTCCGCGCGCTCCGTGAGCGACCGGTCCTCACCGCCGTGCTCGGGGCGCTCACCATCGCCTTCTCGGCGATCTTCGTGCGCCTGGCCGATGTCTCCCCTGCCACCGCCGCCTTCTTCCGCTGCGCGTACGCATTGCCGCCCCTCGCCGTGCTGGCCTGGATGGAGCGCCGCCGATACGGTCCGCGCGCCGCCGGCCAGGCCCGCCTGGCGATCCTCGCGGGCGTCTTCTTCGCCGCCGACCTCGTGCTCTGGCACCACGCCATCCAGGAGGTCGGCGCCGGGCTTGCCACGGTCCTGGGCAACACGCAGGTCGTCATCGTGCCGGTCGCCGCGTGGCTGCTCCTCGGCGAGCGGCCGGCCGCGCGCGTGGCGGCATCGGTCCCGGTCGTGCTCGTGGGGGTCATCCTCATCTCGGGCGTCATCGGCGCCGAGCCGTACGGCAACGACCCGGTGCTCGGCGTCGTCTTCGGCGTGGCGACCGGGATCGCCTACGCCGGATTCCTCCTCGTCCAGCGGCGCGCGAACGCCGACCATCGGCGCCCGGCCGGCCCCCTGTTCGATGCCACACTGTCGGCAGCCGCGGTCTCGCTGCTCATCGGCTTCCCGCTGGGGGAGATCGACCTGGTGCCCACCTGGCCGGCGCATGGGTGGCTGCTGCTCCTGGCCCTCGCCGTCCAGGTGCTCGGCTGGCTGCTCATCAGCATCAGCCTCCCGCGGCTGCCCGCGGCGGTCACGTCCGTGGTCCTCACCATCCAGCCGGTGGGATCGGTCCTGCTGGGGATATGGATCCTGGCGGAGTCGCCGTCGGGAGCACAGCTGCTGGGCGTCGGGTTCATCGTGGCGGGCCTGCTGATGACCACCCTGCGAGTGCGGATCCGTGGCTGGCGCCGGGCCCAGCCGGAGGTGGGCTGAAGCGCGCGGGTGGCCAGGGTTCGGTGCGTCAGTGCTCCCGAATCTGCGCCGGCAGAGTGACGACGAAGCAGGTGCGCCCGGGCTCCGACTCGACCTCGATCCGGCCGCCGTGCTGGGCGATCACGTTGTGCGAGATGTGGAGCCCCAGGCCGGTGCCCTTGCCGGGCTCCTTAGTCGTGTAGAAGGGCTCGAAGATCCGCTTGCGGACCTCGTCCGGCATCTGCGGCCCGGAGTTGCAGATCGTGACGCGCACCCCGATCCCACCGGGCTCCGGCTCCGGGTCCGCGCTGATGCTGAGCGTGCCGCGGCCCCCCATCGCGTCGGCCGCGTTGTCGACGATGTTCGTCCAGACCTGGTTGAGCTCCGAGCCGTGCGCCTCGATCTCCGGAAGGTCGTCGTCGAAGGCGGTCGTGACCTCGATCTCCTTCAGCTTGTGCCGGAGGATGACGAGCGTCTGCTGCAGACCGATGCGGACGTCGATCCGCTGCACCGGCGCCTGATCGAGGTAGGTGTAGCCCTTCACCGCCGCCACGATCTCGCTGATCCGGCTCAGTGCCATCTCGAGCTCCCCCAGGAGCTGCCGGACAGCCGCGTCGGCGGCAAGCCACGGGATGGCGTCGGCCGGCACGGCGGCGAGCGCCTCCGGCGTCCAGCCCAGCTCGACGAGGGCGCTGGCATCGTCGGCATCGGGGGCGAAACGCTCGATCTCGGCGATCCGGTCGGCCCGCTCGAGCGCGCTGCGTGGCGGCTCCGTCCCCTCCGGAGGGCGCGGCGGCGGAACCGGATGCGGTCGCGACTCCGCGGCGGCCACCGCCAGCTCGAGGGCGTTGACCGAGCGCAGCGCCGCAGCGGCCGGGTTGTTGAGCTCGTGCGCGAGACCCGCCGCCAGCGTGCCGAGGCCCGCGAGCTTCTCCCGCTCGCGGAGCTCGGACTCCATTGTCCGGAGGCGCCCGACGGCGGTGCGGATGACGGCCAGCGCCACGTCGGGACCGGCGTCGAGAAGCTCGCGGATCGTCTCGACCGGGATGCGCAGCACCTCGGCCGCACCAATGGCCCGCACCGATGCGAGGCGCCGCCCGCCCTCCAATGCGGCGATCTCGCCCTGGAGCGACCCGGGCCCGACCTGGGCCAGCGGGATCTGGCTCGTCCCGGCGCGCTTCGTGACTTCGAGCTCGCCCTCGAGGACGACGTAGAGGGCGTCCGCTTCGTCGCCCTCGCGGATGAGCAGCTCGTCCGGCGCGAGGTCGACGATCTCGCCCAGGCGGATCAGGTGGCTCAGCTGGGCGTCGTCGAGTCCGCCGAACAGCGGCGTGTCGCGCAGGCGTTCGGCGATCGCCTCTGGGGGCAGGTGCTGGTGGGTCACAGCTGAGCCAGATACTGGTGGACGAGCGCGACGGCCATCGCGCCCTCGCCGACGGCGCTCGCGATCCGCTTCACCGAGTCGTGGCGTGCGTCGCCGGCGGCGAACAGACCGGGCAGGCTCGACTCCAGCAGGAACGGCGTCCGGTCCAGGTTCCAGCCGACGTCCGGACCGACGAACGGGCCGGTCAGGACGTACCCGCGCTCATCGCGCGCGACGACGCCCTCGAGCCAGCCGGTGCGCGGCTGCTGGCCGATGAAGATGAACATGGCACTCACCTCGAGCTCGAGTGGGCCGTCGGGCGTCGTGAACCTCGCGCCCTCGAGATGCTCCGCGCCCCGCAGCTCGCTGGCTTCCGTCCGGGCATGGAGCTCGACATTGTCGAGCTCTCCGATCTGGTCAACGAGGTAGGCGCTCATGCCGGCGTGGAGATCGTCGCCGCGGATGACGAGGTGCACGCGATGCGCGAAGCGCGAGAGGTGGACGGTAGCCTGGCCGGCCGAGTTTCCCGCCCCGATCACCGCGACCTCCGCGTCGCGGTAGAGGACCGCCTCGGTGGTCGCCGCGCCGTAGTAGACGCCGGCGCCGGCCAGCTTCGCGGCGCCCGGCACGTCCAGCTGCCGGTAGCTCACGCCGGTGGCGACGACGACGGCCTGGCAGGAGATCTCGGTCTCGTCGTCGAGCACGACGATGCGGTACGGGTCCCGGCGCCGGATGGTTGCCACCTCCTGCGAGGAGAGGATCTCGGCGCCCAGCCGCCTCGCCTGGGTCAGCGCGCGGCGGGCGAGGTCGCTGCCGCTCAACCCCGAAGGGAAGCCGAGGTAGTTCTCGATGCGGCTGGTGGTGCCGGCCTGGCCGCCGGGCGCCTCGCGCTCGACCAGCAGCGTCTTCAGGCCCTCGCTGGCGCCGTACACCGCCGCGGCCAGCCCCGCAGGCCCGGCGCCGACGATGGCGAGGTCGTAGAACGGCAGCGTGGCGTGCGTCGAGAGGCCGATCGCGTCGGCGATGTCCCGGTTCCTCGGGTCGCGCAGGACGCGGCCGTCGGGCAGGAGCACCGCCGGCTGGCTCGGATCCAGCGGTCCCTCGAGCGACTCCGCCAGGCGGCGCCCCTCGTCGTCGTCCACGGGATCCAGCCACGCGTACGGGACCTGGTTGCGGGTCAGGAAGTCCCGGATCTCGTGGCCGCGCGGCGCCCATCGGCCGCTCAGCAGCCGGAGGCCCTCGAACGGCGGGCGGAAGCCGGCCAGCCAGTCGGCAAGGAGATCATCGACGACCGGGTAGAGCCGTTCCTCCGGCGGGTCCCACGGCTTGAGGAGGTACTGGTCGAGTCGGATCTCGTTGATCGCGCGGATCGCGACGTCGGTGTCGGCGTAGGCCGTGAGGAGGACCCTCTTCGCGTCGGGCTGAAGCGGAAGCGCCTCCGCCAGCAGCTCGGTGCCGGTCATGTGCGGCATCCGCTGGTCGACGATCCACAGCGCGATGGGATCGCCGCGCCGGGTCAGCTCGCGCGCCACCTCGAGGGCCTCGGCGCCGGATCCGGCACCGATGACGCGGTACTCGTCGCCGTAGCGCGAGCGGAGGTCGCGCTCGACCGCCCGGAGGACCGGGGCATCGTCGTCGACGGCGAGGATTGCCGGCTTGGCGGCCATGCCCGGAGTCTAGGCGTTACCCTCGCGCCGATGCTCCTGACCGGGACCGGACGCCTCGCGCCGAATGGCCTCTCGCCGTGGGCCATGCTCGTCGAGGACGGCCGCATCGCGTGGATGGGGTCGCCCGAAGAGGCGCCCTCCACCCCCGAGCGCCTCGAGCTCGGGAGCGAGCTGGTCACGCCTGGGCTCGTCGACAGCCACACCCACCCGTGTTTCGCCGGCGACCGATCCGACGAGGCAGCCGCGCGCCTCGAGGGTGCGCCGTACGCCGCCGGAGGCATCCTGCGCACAGTGCGCGCGACCCGCGCGGCGGACGATGCGACCCTCGAGGAGCTCGTCGAGCGGCGGCTGCGCGCTGCACTGGCCGCGGGGACGACTACGGTCGAGTGCAAGTCCGGCTACGGGCTCACGCTCGACGAGGAGCTGCGCCACCTGCGCATCATCGGCCGCGTGGCGCAAAGGCTGCCGATCCGGGTCGTCCGCACCTTCCTCGGCGCCCACGCCGTTCCGGCCGAGGGCGGATCCGCCGCGGATCACGCCGCCGACGTCGCGGATCGCATGATCCCGGCGGTCGCGGCCGCCGGCGCCGCGGAGTTCGTCGATGTCTTCGCGGATGCCGGCTTCTTCGACCTCGCGGACACGGAGCGCATCGGTCGGGCGGCGCTGGACGCCGGGCTTGGGCTGCGGCTGCATGCCGAGCAGCTCGAGCGAACGGGCGCGACCGAGCTGGGAGTCCGCCTGGGCGCGGCATCGGTCGACCACCTTGAGCAGCTCGATGATGGCGGCGTCATCGCGTTGGCGAGCGCGCACACGGTCGCCACGCTGCTCCCCGCGCCGGCGATCGTCCTCCGCGACCGCCTGCCTCCGGCGCGGGCGCTGCTGGACGCGGGAGCCCGCGTGGCGCTGGCCAGTGACGCGAATGCCGGGACCTACGCCGGGTTCGGGACCATGCCACTGGTCGTCGGGCTCGGCGCCACGCTGCTGCACATGACCGCGGTCGAGGCGCTGGTCGCCGCCACGGCGGGAGCCGGGGACGCGCTCAGCAGTCCGGAGCTTGGCCGCTTCGAGGTCGGCGCGGCCGCCGATCTCGTTGCCTGGGACGCCGAGCACGAGGGCGCATTCGCCCTGCGCCTCGGGGCGCTGCGACCGCTCAGGGTCTGGATCGGCGGACAGGAGATCGCTCCCTAGCGCGCGATCCTCGTGCGCGGCTCGCCTCCTGCGGCGAGGCGGTGCCGGAGGACGACATCGGTTTCCATGCGTCAGACTTCCCGCATGGACCGATACGACCTCGTCGTCGTCGGCGCCGGCGCGGCCGGCGAAGCCGCGGCCCACAAGGGCAGAGAGCTCGGCGCTTCGGTCGCGATCGTGGACCGCGCGCTGTTCGGCGGCTCGTGCCCGTATTGGGCCTGCATGCCCTCGAAGGCCCTCCTCCACGCGGCCGCCATTCACCACGGGGGTGGCGACTACCCGTGGGCGAAGGCCTCCGACTTTCGCGACTACATGATCAACCGCACCGATCGCGAGACGCCCGACGACTTGAGCCACGTGCGGAGCCTCGAGAGCGACGGCGCCACGGTCATCCGGGGGTCGGCCACGCTCGACGGTCCGGGCCGCGTCCGCGTCGGTGACCGATCCCTCGAGGCCGGCGCCGTCATCCTCGCCGTCGGCACGAACAGCCGCATCCCGGACCTCCCCGGCCTGGCGGAGGCGCACCCGTGGACGAACATCCAGGGCACCTCGACCCGGACGCTGCCCCGCTCCCTGCTCGTCCTGGGCGGTGGCCCGACGGGCGTGGAGCTGGCGCAGGTGTACGCCCGCTACGGCGTCCCGGTCACGCTCGTCCATCCGCGCGACCGCGTCCACGACAAGGAGCACGTCCTGTCCAGCCGCCATCTCCAGAAGGGGCTCGAGCGCGACGGGGTCAGCCTCCGGCTGAACGCCCGCGCCACTCGCGTGCGCGCCGGCGAAGGGACCGACGGCGCCCACGTCGTCGAGCTCGACTCCGGCGACGCCGTCGAGGGCCACGAGATCATGCTGGCCATCGGCCGCGACGTGCCTCTGGACGGGCTGGGGCTCGAGACCATCGGCGTCACGCCGAAGGACGGCCGGCTGGAGCCGGACGACCGCCTCCGGGTGGCCGACAACGTCTACCTCGCCGGAGACGTGGCTGGACCTGAGATGCATACGCACCTCGGCCACTACACCGGTGAGGCGGCAGCCCGGATCGCGCTGGGCGACGAATACCGCCCCGTCCTCGAGGCCATCCCGCGCGCGACGTACACCGATCCGGAGACGGCGTCCGTGGGGCTGCTCGTGGGCCAGGCGAAGGAGCGTGGGATCGACGCGTTCGAGACCACGATCGACATCGCGACCTCGTCGAAGGGCTACACCACCGAGTCGGACGGACACGTCACCGTCGTCGTCGACCGCGCCGCTCGTCGCCTGGTTGGTGCGTTCATGGCCGGGGTCGCGGTGTCGGAAGTCATCCACGAGTGCGTCCTCGCCATCCGGGCGGACATCCCGCTCGCCACCCTGGCCGACACGATCCACGCCTTTCCGACGATCGCGCGGGTGCTCGGCACCGCGTTCATCGCGGCCAACAAGGAGCTCGAGGCATGAGCGATTTCATCGGCGAGACGACCGACCTCCTGCATCGAACCCCGGAGGTGCTGCGCGTCCTCCTGCGCGGCATCGGCGAAGGCTGGACCGGTACGGCCGACGTGCCGGCTGACGGCTGGCGTCCGAGGGACGTCGTGGGGCACCTGATCACCGGCGAGCTCACCGACTGGATCGAGCGGACCGAGCGCATCCTCGAGGACGGCACGTCGCTCGCCTTCGACCGGTTCGACCGCTTCGCGCACGAGGATCGCGACACCGATGCGACCCTCGACGAGCTGATCGAGCGCTTCGCGCATCTGCGGGAGGCGAACCTGGCGCGCCTCTCGCAGCTGGCCGGCGAGGGTGACCTCGACCGACGCGGCCTCCACCCGACCCTTGGCGAAGTCACGCTGCGCGAGCTGCTCGCGACGTGGGCGGTTCACGACCTCGATCACGTGTCGCAGATCTTCGCCGGGTTGGCCGGCTCGCACGACGCGCAGGTCGGCCCGTGGAAGGCCTACCTCGGCATCCTCCTGCGTCGGGAGGACCCGGCCGCCGTCGCGGGGTGAGCGGCGAAGAGCTCCTTCTCGCCGCGCTCTTCTTCGCGGCAGCGCTCCTCTACTCCAGCGTCGGACATGCGGGCGCCTCTGCCTACCTGGCTGCCATGGCGCTCGTCGGGGTCCCGGTCGCGATCATGCGACCGACGGCCCTGGTCCTCAACCTGTTCGTGGCGTCCATCGTCGTCGTCCGGTTCAGCTTCGCAGGCCACCTCCCGTGGCGGAGCCTCGTCCCGCTCGCCATCGGGTCCGTGCCGCTCGCCTTCATCGGCGGCAGCATCCAGCTGCCCGGCGAGCTCTATCGACCGCTCGTGGCCGGCGTCCTGCTCGTCGGCGCCTGGCGCCTGGCGACCTCCCCCGCGCCCGCGGACGACGCGGAGCAACGTGGCGTGCCGTGGCTGTGGGGCGTCGTCACGGGCGCGATCATCGGCCTCCTCGCTGGTCTGACCGGGACGGGTGGCGGCATCTTCCTGACGCCACTGCTGGTGCTCGCCGGGTGGACCGGGACGCGGGAGGCCGCCGGGCTTTCGGGTGCGTTCATCCTGGTGAACTCGATCGCCGGGATCGGCGGTCTGCTCGGCGCCGGCCTCACCCTGCCTCCGGCGCTCCCGGTCTGGATCGCGTCCGTCGCCGCCGGCGGGCTCATCGGCTCCTGGCTGGGCGCGGCACGATACAGCATCCTCAACCTGCGGCGGGCGCTGGCGCTCGTGCTCGTGCTGGCCGCCGCGAAGCTCGTGTTCTTCCCGTGACAGGCGGGCGTACGATGGCGCGCATGACCGCCACCGCCGAGGCAGCGGCACACGGCAGCGAAGGGCTGCGCCTGGTCGGCGCGGAGACGCAGGTCCCGGTCGTCACGGGCGGGACACGGCGCTACGTGAATCTCGACTACGCCGCGTCCGCGCCGGCCCTCGTCCGGGTCCACGACGCCGTCGAGGAGCTGCTGGGCTGGTACTCGAGCGTCCACCGCGGAGCCGGGTTCAAGTCGCGCGCCTCGACCGCCGCGTACGAGGGCGCGCGGGAGTCGATCCGCCGCTTCGTCAACGCGCGCGCCGACGATGCGGTGATCATCACCCGCAACACGACCGACTCGATCAACCTCGTGGCGGCCACCCTCCCGGAGGGCACGCACGTCGTGGCGTTCGCCGGCGAGCACCACGCCAACCTGCTGCCGTGGAAGCGCTGCGGTGCGACATACCTGCCCATCCCCGAGTCGCCGGCGGCGATGCTGGACCAGCTCGCCGCCACACTGGAGGACCTGCCGGCCTGCGACGACCCGCACCTGGTGGCGGTGACCGGCGCCTCGAACGTCACCGGCGAGATCTGGCCCCTTGGTGACATCGCGCGGGTGGCCCATGAGCACGGCGCCCGCCTCCTGGTGGATGCCGCGCAGCTGGCGCCCCACGCGCCGATCGACATGACGCGCGATGGGATCGACTACCTCGCCCTGTCCGGGCACAAGCTCTATGCGCCGTATGGCGCCGGCGCGCTCATCGGCGAGCGCGACTGGCTGACCGGGGGCGATCCGTTCCTGCGTGGCGGCGGCGCGGTGAAGCTGGTGACGGTCGACGACACGGTGTGGGCCGACCTGCCGGATCGGCAGGAGGCGGGGTCGCCGAACGTCATCGGTGCCGTTGCCCTGGGGGTCGCCTGCGACACCCTCGCCGCGGTCGGCATGGACCGCATCGCCGCGGAGGAGGCGGATCTGCTCGCCTATGCCCGGGAGGCGCTCGGCTCCATCGGCGCCTTCGAGCACTACCGCGTGTGGGGAGCCGATCACGCGCGCGTCGGCCTCATGACGTTCAACCTTGGCGAGACGCCGTACGACCTACTGGCCGCCGTCCTCTCGGCGGAGCACGGCATCGGCATCCGCCACGGCTGCTTCTGCGCGCATCCGTTGATGATGCGAATCCTGCGTGTCGACGACGTCGAGGCCAACCGGCTCATGGATGACATTCGGGCCGGCGGCCACGAGCGGCTCCCGGGTGCTGCCCGGATGAGCATGGGCCTGGGAACCACGCGCGCGGACATCGACGAGTTGGCCGATGCGCTTCGCGCGCTCGCCGGCGACGGCCCGCAGTGGACCTATCGCGTGAACCCCGACACGGACGAGTACGAGCCGGATCCGGATCCTCGTCCCTTGCCCGACCTGCCGATGCGAATGGTCGAGCACCCCCACGCGCACGGCGAATCAGCCTGACACTGCTTCTTCCGCGGCGGGGAATGCGTATACACGGCGGACCGGTCGAGCCTCTCCGGTCCGACTCGACAACGTGCCACAGAGCGCATGCGGTGCGTTGCGCCTACCGTATGGATGACATGAGATCCGTCGCGGGGCGTTCGGTTGCGTTCTGGGCGCTGGCGGGCGTGGCGCTGCTTGTCAGCCACGACGCCGTCTTTGCCATCCAGGCCGGACCGGGACAGCGCCTCACCGAAGCGCTTCGCGCCGCGGGACACGACTACTGGGGCGTGGCCAGTGCCTTCATCGCCGCCATCGGGCTCGTCGTCGGTCTCGTTGCCGTCGCGCGGCTCCGTCGACTCCAGCGGCATGCGTCCGACCTGCGCGCCGCACCCAGGGTGAGCGGGCGGACGCGGCAGGTCCTTCGGACGTGGGGCCGGCTGTTCGTGATCGTCACGGCCGGATTCCTCGTCCAGGAGAACCTCGAGCACCTGGCGATGCACGGCCATCTCATCGGTGCGGGAGCCCTCGCCGGTCCGGAGTACCCGCTCGCCCTGCCGGTGATTGCGGCGGTGACGTTCGTTGCCGGAGTCGTGGGCGGGCTCATCCGAGGCAAAGAGTCCGCCCTGCTGCAGGCGATCGCCGCCGCGCTGGCCGGCCTGGATCATGGGCCGGTCCATGTCATCCGGCGCCCGGGTGGCGTCAGGATCACGCGCGCATCGATCCTCGCCCGCTGTGGCGCCGGCCGAGCTCCTCCCAGGGTGGCCGTTCTCATCTGAGTCGGACCAACCCCGGGCGCCGCGAAGGCGCCCGCTCAAGAGGATTCATCAACGTGCGCAAACGCATTGGCCGCAAGGCCGTCCTGGGCGTCGTCCTGGGTGGCGCGCTGACGACGCTCGCCGGCGTCGGTTCCGTGGCTGCCCACGAGCAGCGGGATGTGGGCGACTACACGCTCGAAGTCGGCTTCCTGAATGAGCCGGTCTTCAGCGGGGAGGAGAGCGGCCTGGAGCTGTCTGTAAGCCGGGAGGACCAGCCGGTCGAGGGCCTGGAGGAGTCCCTCCAGGCGCAGGTCAGCTTCGGCGAGCAGACCCGCGACCTCGAGATCTCTCCGATCTTCGGCGAGCCGGGAGCATACCGATCGGTCTTCTTCCCGACGGCCGCGGGTCAGTACAGCTTCCGGGTCTTCGGTGACATCGACGGACAGGCGGTCGACGAGACCTTCACCTCCGGCCCCGACACCTTCGGCGACGTGCAGGACGTGTCGTCCGGGCAGTTCCCGGTCCAGTACCCCGCAACGGCCGACGTCGTCCGCGACGCCGAGGCGGGAGCGAACGCTGCCACCATGGCGACGGTCGCGCTTGTCGTAGGCGGGCTGGGCCTCGTCGCCGGGCTCGTGGCGCTCGGACTGGCGGTGGCGCGACGGCGCAGCTGATCGGCCCTGGGCGGTGGAGGTGGCATCTGGCGGGCGCCATCGCCGCCCTCGCGCTCCTCGTGCTGCCCGGGGGAGTGTTGGCGCACGCGCAGCTCGTGGCGAGCTCGCCCGGTGCCGGGTCCACGCTGGAGGAGGCACCGGACGAGATCCGCCTCATCTTCAGCGAGCCGATCGAGGACGGGCTGAGCTCCCTCGACGTGGTGCGGCAGGACGGCGCGTTCATCGTGGATCACGGAGGAACGGTCGACCCGAACGATCCACACGCGCTCGTCCTTCCCGACCCGGGTCTCGGAGACGGCGTCTATTCGGTCACCTGGCGCTCGCTCTCGGCGGCGGATGGGCACACCGAGCAGGGATTCTTCACCTTCGGCATCGGCACCGACGAGATCCTGCCGCAGGTATCGGGGGGCGGCGAACACGGCGAGACCGATCCCATCGGCGTCATCGGTCGCTGGCTCACCTATGTCGGCCTGCTCCTGGGCGTCGGCATCCCGCTCTTCCACCGCGCGGTGCTGCGCGCGGCTGCGATGCCGATCCCGCTCGTCCGTCTCCTCGCCGCGCTCCTCGCCATCTCGAGCGCGGCGACCCTCGTCATGGCCGTCGCCTCCGCGATCGAGGCCGGATCGATCGGGGGCTACCTGTTCGGCAGCCGCAACGGGCTGCTCCAGGTCGCGAGAGCCGCGGTCGCCGACGCCGGCGCGGTGCTCCTGCTCGTCGCGCCGCGCCGCCTGACCGGCGCAGTGGCCGCGATCAGCGGCCTGGCCGGCATCGCGCTCCTCATCCTTGCGGGACACGCCGCGGCGCTGCCGGACCCCGTGCCAGTCGTGGTCGGGATCGTTCATGTCGTCGCCGTCGCGGTCTGGTTCGGCGGCCTGGTCGGGCTGGTCCTGGTCGTCTTCCGGCCGGCGCTCATCCTCGACGGACCTCCGCCGCGGATGCGGGAGATCGTGCCGCGCTTCTCCGCGCTGGGTCTGGCCGCAATCGGCATGGTGGCCATCACCGGCGCCTACGAGGTCTGGGCCGAGACCGGCCAGCTGCTGCCGATCGGCACCGACTACGGCCGCACGCTGCTCATGAAGACGGCGCTGGCGCTCGGCGCCTTCTCGATCGGCGCGTTGAACTACTTCGACGGCGGGCGCATGCGCCCGTGGCTCGACGGCTTTCCCACCCGGGTCGCCGTGGAATCGATGACCGCGGCCGCCGTCCTCGTCCTGGCCGCGGCGCTTGCCACGACGCCACCCGTCGAAGAGGGAGTCGGCGTCGAGATCGCACCGGTCCCGGATGCGTTCGGGAACGTGGCGCAGGACATGTCGATGGAAATCGTTCCCGGCCGTCCGGGCGTCAACCGCGTCGTCGTCACGGCCAACGATGCCCTTGTCGCGCTCGACCTCCGCCTCACGCTCGACCAGCTCGATGCCGGCACATCGTCCACGTTCCCGCTCGTCCCGCGCGGCCTGGAGGGGATGGAAGGAATGGAGGGGATGGAGCACGGCTCCATGGTCACCCCCAACGACGACGGCACCATCGACTGGACGGCCGATGCCGTCGTCCTCCCCGCCGGCAGCTCATGGAACGGCACGGTCGAGACGACCTCCGCGGACGGCAGCGAGCTCGGCCGTCAGCGGTACACCTTCGCGCTCGACGACGAGGGCATCTCCGAGGGCGAGGTCACCACGCTGGTCAATCCGGCAACGGTGATTGCGCTCATCCTGCTCGCGGGGGGCGCGCTGGGGCTGGGCCTCGGCATCGGTGGCTTCGCGCTGCCGCGCTGCGAGACGGACGCGTCTCGGCTCGCCCTGTTGGGCGGCGGCACGACGGCGATGGTCCTCGGAGCACTGATGGCCATCCAGGTCATCGTCGGCGCCGTGAGGGGCTAGTCGGCCGCCGCACGCGCGAATGCCACGTTGCGCATCGGCGGAGCGGCTGCCACCATCGGTCACTCCCATGACCGGCTCGCTCACTCTGCTCGACACACTCGGCCGACCGATGCGCGACCTGCGCGTGAGTGTCACCGACCGATGCAACTTCCGCTGCATGTACTGCATGCCGAAGGAGGTCTACGGTCGCGACCATGCGTTCCTGCCACGGGCCGAGATCCTCGACTACGAGGAGATCGAGCGCGTCGTTCGCTCGGCGGTGGGGCTCGGCGTGCGCAAGGTCCGGCTGACGGGTGGCGAGCCCCTGGTGCGGCGCGGGCTGGAGCGGCTGGTGGCCATGCTCGCCACCGTCGACGGCATCGAGGACCTGACGCTGACGTCGAACGGCTCGCTGCTGGCGGCGAAGGCGGCGGCGCTGGCCGAGGCAGGGCTCGATCGCGTGACGGTCAGCCTCGACGCACTCGACGATCCGACGTTCATGGCCATGAACGACGTCCGCTTCCCGGTGTCGCGCGTGCTGGACGGGATGGCCGCCGCCGAGGCCGTCGGCCTGGGGCCGATCAAGGTCAACACCGTCGTGCGCCGTGGCGTGAACGAGCACGCCATCCTCCATCTCGCCGAGCGCTTCCGCGGAACCGAGACGGTCGTCCGCTTCATCGAGTACATGGACGTCGGCCACACCAACGGCTGGCGGCTCGACGAGGTGGTGCCGGCGGCCGAGATCGTCGCCGCCATCGACGCCCGCTGGCCGCTCGAGCCGGTCGATGCCGCCTACCGCGGCGAGGTGGCGCGGCGGTATCGGTACCGCGATGGCGCGGGTGAGATCGGCCTCATCGCCAGTGTCAGCCAGCCCTTCTGCGGCGACTGCACCCGCGCCCGCCTCTCGGCCGACGGGCACGTGTACACCTGCCTGTTCGCCACCGATGGCCATGACCTGCGCGGCCTGCTGCGTGGTAGTGCGACCGATGACGACCTGGCCGATCGCCTGCGCCAGATCTGGACCGGCCGATCGGATCGGTACTCGGAGCTGCGGTCGATCGAGACCGTGGAGCTGCCGAAGGTGGAGATGAGCTTCATCGGCGGCTGAACCCGGCCTGTCCTGCCGCTTGCACCACATTCACGCAACGGCCAGGAAGCGGCGGTTTCGGGTGCGCGAACGGCCCTGCGGCGTGCGTCACGTGCACCCGGTGCACGGGGCGGCCAAGCAAACGGGGTCCGCCGGCGCTTGCGTGGCCGTTGCGTGAAGGGAGTGCAACCCTGGCGCTCTGGCCCGTCACATGCGGTTCGTGGCTCGATCGCAAGGGAGGTTCCATCTCATGTGCCTGAACTGTGGCTGCATGCAGGCCCACAACGACATGGGCAAGCCCGGGGTCAACATCACGTATGAGGACGTGAAGCGCGCCGCCGATGCGAACGGCACAACGGTCGAGCAATCGCTCGAGACGATCGCGCGCACGGCCGACAAGGACCGTGGCGACCACCCGGAGGAGTACGCCTCCTAGCCGCCGTGGATCGAGCCGTCGCGATCCCGCAAGGGACCGCCACGGCGTCCGTGGACGACGGCCAGGATCTCGGCCACGATCGCTGTCGCGACCTGCTCGGCTCCGTCGGCCCCGATGTCGAGGCCAGCGGGTGAGTGGAGCGCGACCGCGTCCCCCGGCGACGGGGGTGATGGCAGCTCGGCGAGCAGCCGCTCCGTGCGGTCGCGCGGCCCGAGGATGCCCAGGTACGTGACGCCACGGCCCAAGAAGCCACCCACGAACGCGGCGTCGCGCAGATAGTCGTGGCTCATGACCACGACGGCCGTCCACTCGCCGGCGCCCGTCGTCGAAGCGGCGTCCCCCGGCTCCGCGTCGTGCAGTCGTGCACCCGGAAAGCGGCTTGAACGCAGGAACGAACGACGCGGATCGACGACGTCGACTCGCCAGCCCTGGCGCAGACCTGCGGCCACGAGCGGTCCGGCATCCGGACCGGCGCCGCAGACGACGAGATGGAGCGGCGGCAGGATCGGGTCGAGGACGGACTCGCCCAGGAGCACCGGGCGCCCGTGCGCAACGGCCAGCGCCGCGCGCTCACCCAGTCCATCGGCCTCGGTCGCGCTCAATTCACGCCGCTCCCCGTCCAGGGAGGTGAGCAGGTACGTCGCCCTGCCCTCGGCCCGCGCAGCCATCAGCGCATCGAGGGTATCGGCGGCCATTGCGGGCGGCTCCGCCAGCATCTCGATGACGCCGCGGCATCCGAGCCCCAGGCCCCACAGCTCGTCGCCTTCAGTCGAGTGGTCGATGGTGACGAGCATCGGCAACCCGCTGTCCAGCGCCTCGCGCGCCAGCCGCGCCGCCTCGTCCTCCAGGCATCCTCCGCTGATGAGCCCGACCGGCGCGCCATCCCGCGGGACCAGCAGGCGA
The DNA here is from genome assembly GCA_036274575.1 of Candidatus Limnocylindria bacterium. Lineage (GTDB taxonomy): Bacteria > Chloroflexota > Limnocylindria > QHBO01 > QHBO01 > JACDBZ01. The sequence goes on along the minus strand of DASUFJ010000114.1, from coordinate 12,466 downwards.
GCCCCGGGTCGCCGGTAGGAGGACCCTCGGACGCTGACCACCGTTGCCAGCGCTGCGGGGATGCCGCGCCGGCGGAGCTCGGCGGCAACCTCGAGGATCGTGTCGATCTCGCTCACGCCCCGACTCTACCGAGGGTCGGGCTTGCGTACCATCCGGGCGTGAGTGCCTTCCTCGACCAGCTGACCGCGACCCTGCCAGAGCTGCGCGTGCTCGCGGACGAGGGCGAGCGAGAGTCGTACCGGCGCGACGAGACGGTGCACTTCGAGCCCGGCCTCCCGCTCGCGGTCGCGCTCCCGTCCTCGACCGAGGAGGTCGCGGCCATCCTGCGCGTGGCGAGCGAGCATCGCGTGCCGGTCGTGCCGCGCGGCGCGGGCAGCGGGCTGTCCGGCGGTTCGGCCGGGATCGACGGCGCGCTGACGGTCGCGCTGACCCGCATGAACCGCATCCTCGAGATCGACGTGGACAACCTCGTGGCCATCGTCCAGCCCGGCGTCGTGAACGCGGACCTCAAGGCGGCGGTCGCGAAGGAGGGGCTGTTCTACGCGCCGGATCCGGCGAGCTACGAGTTCTGCACCATCGGCGGCAACATCGGCACGAACGCGGGCGGGCTGTGCTGCGTGAAGTACGGCGTCACCCGCGACGCGGTCCTGGCGCTGGAAGTGGTCCTCGCCGACGGGCGCGTGATCCGCACCGGCGGACGCAACGTGAAGGACGTCGCCGGATATTCGCTGACCCAGCTGTTCGTCGGATCGCAGGGCACGCTCGGCATCGTCACCGAGGCGACGCTCCGCCTCCGTCCGGCGCCGGCTCCGATGCAGACGATGCTCGCCTTCTTCCGGACCCTCGACGCGGCGGGACGGGCCGTGGCGGCCATGACGCGGGCCGGCGTCGAGCCCTGCACCCTGGAGCTCATGGACGACGTGACCATCGCCGCGGTCGACGACTGGCACCACCTCGGGCTCGACCGATCCGCCGCCGCGCTCCTGCTGATCGAGTCCGACCGACCCGGCGAGTCAGCCACGGCCGAGCTCATCGCCGCCGAAGCCGCCTGCACCGAGGCCGGCGCGTCCGACGTCTACCGCGCCACCGACGCCACCGAGGCCGATGGGCTGCGCCAGGTGCGCCGCCTGGCGTTCCGGGCGATGGAGCGCATCGGTGTCTCGCGCATGGAGGACGTCGGCGCGCCGCGATCGAGGGTTCCGGAGCTCCTCGCCGCCATCCAGCGCATCACCGCCGCTCACGAGGTGCGCTGCGGTACGTTCGGCCACGTCGGGGATGGCAACCTGCATCCGACGCTGTTCTGGGAACGCGGCGACGAGGCGTCCGAGGAGCGCGCCCACGCGGCGGCCGAGGAGCTCTATCGAGCGGCGATCGCGCTCGGTGGGACCGTGACCGGCGAGCACGGCATCGGCGCGACGCGCCGGGCGTTCCTGGAGGAGCAGCGCGGACCTGAGGCGGTGGCCGTCATGCGCGCCATCAAAGATGCGCTCGACCCGCTCGGCATCCTCAATCCGGGCCGCGTCGTCTAGGGCAGTCAGTGGGCGGCGAGCCACTCCCGCAGCAACTCGTTGAACCGCTCAGGCTGCTCCATGTTGAGCATGTGCGCCGCTCCCTCGAATTCCTCGAGGCGCGCGCCGGGGACCGACTCCGCCAGGTGACGCATCGACTCCGAGGTGCCGGCATCGTCCACGGTGCCGAGCACGACGAGCAGCGGCGGCCGCAGCTCCGCCAGGCGGGCGGTGGCGGGCGGATCGAGGACGATCGGCTTGCCCTCCTCCTTCTCCGCCTGGTAGTTCGTGAGGATCCAGTCGTGGACCCTGGCCCGCACGCCGGCGTCGACGCGATTGGCCGGCTGGCCGGGGCCATCCGCCCAGTAGGCCGTCTCCCAATCGGCCAGGCCCTTCCAGTCCTTCGCCTCGTACAGCTTCTCGGGCACCTCCCAGGTCTCGGGCGGCGCTTCCTCGGGTGACTCGTAGCCGCTGATCCCACCGGCCACGACGACGAGCGAGCGCACCCGGTCCGGCCGCTCCAGCGCGAAGTCCAGGGCGATCGAACCCGCGCGGGAGACGCCGACCACGTGCGCGGCAGCCTCGCCCAGGTGGTCGAGCAGTGCGGCGACGTCGTCGCGATTCGAGAACTCGACCGCATCGGTCTCGGTTCGGCCGAAGCCGCGGGTGTCGTATCGAATGACGCGGTAGTCGTCGCGCAGGGCCGGCACCTGCTCGTCCCACATCCGCAGGTTGGCGACGCCGGCGTGGATCAGGACCACTGCGGGGCCGCTGCCCTCCACCTCGTAGTAGATCCGCGCGCCATTGGTCTCGAGCATGCCGCTCGTGTTGGTGATGGTCATGCGCGGATGCTACGTGCCCATTGGCGACGAGGAACGTCAGGATTTCAGCGAGTCGAAGATCACGCCCGGGTTGAGGATCCCGTTCGGATCCCATGCCGACTTCAGCGCTCGCATGGCGGCCACGGCCTCGCGGCCGCGGTCGCGCACCAGCCACGCCACCTTGGCGACGCCGATGCCGTGCTCGGCGCTGACGCTTCCGCCAAGCTCGAGGACGAGGCCCAGCACCGCGTCGTCGACGGCCTCGTCGTCCGGCGCCGGACCGAGGATGTTGACGTGCAGGTTGCCGTCGCCGAGATGCCCGTAGACGATCGTTCGCGCGTCGCCCTCCACCGCGCGGACCGCTTCGGAGGCTCGTTCCGCGAGCTCAGCGAAGCGCGCCAGGGGCACCGAGACGTCGAGCTTGTGCGGGACTCCCTCGGCGTTGATCGACTCGGTGTGGCGCTCGCGCAGCTCCCAGAGCCGCCGGCGACCCGCGGCATCGTTGGCCATCGCCGCCGCCTCACCCACGTCCAGCGTTTCGAGGGCCGCGGCCAGCTCGTCGGTCGGGTCGGCCTCGTCGGAACCGGCCTCGACGAGCAGGTAAAAGGGTCGGCGTTCGGCGAAGGGGGGCGCAACCGAGGCGTGGCGCATGACGAGCTCGAGACCGGCATCGCTGAACAGCTCGAGCGCCACGATCGAGCCGAGGCCGCGGCGCAGCCGCGAACCCGCGTGGACGGCTGCATCCGCCGACGGGAATCCAGCCACCGCCACCGCCCGGTGGACCAGGCGCGTGACCAGGCGCAGGCGGACGCGGGTGATGACTGCCAGCGTTCCCTCGCTGCCGGCAAGCAGGCCACCCAGGTCGTATCCGGTGTTGTCCTTCACCATCCCCGGCAGGCGCCTGAGCACCGTGCCATCGGCGAGGACCGCCTCGAAGCCGATGAGCTGGCGGCGCATGGGTCCATGGCGCAGGACGTTGGCCCCGCCGGCGTTCGTCGCCAGCATCCCGCCGATCGTGGCAGTGTCGCGTGCCGCGAGGTCGACCCCGACCTCCCAGCCGGCCGCCCGAGCCGCGTCCTGGACGCCCGCCAGGGTAGCGCCGGCACCGCAGGTCACCTCCCCCGCCTCCGCGTCGACGCTCTCGACGTCGTCGAGTCGCCGGAGGCTGAGGACGACCTCCCCACCGCGCGGCACCGACCCGCCCACGAGCCCCGTGTTGCCGCCCTGCGGCACCACGCCGGCGCCCGCTTCAGAGCACAGCCGGAGGGCGTCCGCGACCTCCCCAACATTGCCGGGGCGGACGACGGCTCGCGCGGTGCCGCTGAATCGGCGAGTCCAGTCGGTCTCGTAGCCGGCCCGGAGGTCGGGATCGGTCAGGCAGCTGCGGTCGCCGAGGCGAGTGCGAAGCGCCGAGACCAGGGCGTCGTCGGTCACGGCGTGATGCTAGCGGCACGCGGCTTGCGCTCGATGCCGATGAGGAGGACGACGCCATGGACCAGGACGAAGATCGCCTGCCACTGCCATCCGAGGACTCCGGCGACCTCGGCGAGCCGCCGCCCGCGGGCATGACCGACGATCCGCTGGTCGCCGAGGAGGAGGGCGTCCCCTACGACCCACCCTCGGAGCGAGTGGTCGAGGCGGGCGAACGCGGCGACACCGACATCGCCGGCGCCGAGGCCGACGCCGGCGCCGAGCTCGAGCGCGAGGACGATATCCAGCTGTCCGATGGTGAGCCGGCGCGCGACGACGAGCTGCGCGCCGACGTGATCGAGGCGCTGCGGCGCTCGGAGCTGCCGGCCGGCGACCGGATCCGCGTCGCGGTCAGCGGATCGCGGGTGCTGCTGACCGGCGAGGTCGAGTCGATCGACATCGCCGAGGAGCTCATCGGCCTAGCCGGCGACGTCGAGGGCGTGACCGACGTCGTCGACGAGCTGGACGTGGCCGGCGTCTGACGCTCCTGATCAGGCCAGGCCCAGCGTTCGCGGCAGCTCGACCGGACGCAGGAGGTGCGGACCGTCGACCGCCACGCGGTTGACCTCGGTGCTCACCGGCCAGATCCGGAGCGTCGCTTCGTCCGCGGGGACGAGCATCGGCTCGATCTCAGCCAGGCTGGCTGCCGGGTCGAGCCAGGCCTCGAGGAGGTCGAGCGGCAGGATCACCGGCATGCGGTGATGGAGCGGCCTGAGCAGATCGTTCGGCCGGGTCGTCAGGATCGCCGCCGTCGTCGGCTCATGGCGCGACTCGCTCCAGATCCCGGCCAGCGCCAGCATCTCGCCCTCAGCGGCCGGACCGATCGCGTACGGCTGGCGCGGTGATACCGACGAGTCCCACTCGTAGAAGGCGTCGGCTGGGATGACGCACCGATGCGTCCGCAGCGCCGTGCCGAAGGCCGGCGAAGCGGCCGCCGTCTCGGCGCGAGCGTTGATCCAACTGCGCGACGTATCGGCCCCGCGCCAGAAGGGCCGGAATCCCCAGCGGGCCGCGGCGAGGCGACGCTCGGCGTCGCGCTCGACCACGATCCGGATCGTCTCGGTGGGCGGGACGTTGTAGAGCCCGTTTGGCAGGTCGTCGTCCGGGTAGGCGCCGAAGTAGTCGCTCACGTGCCGGGATGGCTCGCCCTGGCTGAAACGGCCGCACACGGGCGGAGTATGCGCGGCCGCGCGGCCGGCGGGTGGACCGCGAGTTGTCAAACGCTCCGGTGGTGGCGCATTACAGCCAATTCGAGCCTCGGAGAGGCGTATCCCCCGCGTGAAGGAGCCCCAACTGGGCGTCTTCCGTCGCGTAATGCGCCGCCGGGAGCGCATATGACAACGCCACGCGCGGGAATTGAAGGCCGCTCGCCGGGTGCTCGTCATTCAATCCGCGTCAGCCAGGCGGCCGCGGCCTTCAGGTCCGCGACAAGGCCGGCGTAGGTCTCGTCGCGAGCGTCGTCGGGCGCGCGCAGGACCGCGGAGGGATGGATGGTCGCCAGCGTCGGCCCCAGCTCGGAGGTCATGACCTCGCCGTGCTGCCGCGTCACCCGGAAGTCGCGGCCGAGCAGCGCCTGGGCGGCGGTCGCCCCCAGGCAGACGATGAGCTCCGGACCGATGCGCCCGACCTCCGCCTGAAGCCACGGCTTGCAGGCCTCCACCTCACCGCGGTCCGGCTTCTGGTGGATCCGCTTCTTCCCCGATGGCGCGCGTCGCCACTTGAAGTGCTTCACCACGTTCGTGACGTACACCGTCGAACGGTCGATGCCCGCGTCCACGAACGCTCGGTCCAGGAGCCGCCCGGCGGATCCGACGAATGGCGCGCCCTCGAGATCCTCACTGTTGCCGGGTTGCTCGCCCACGACCAGCAGGCGGGCATCCGACGGCCCGTCGCCGAACACGGTCTGCGTCGCCCGCGCCCACAGGTCGCAGGCGCGGCAGCCGGTCGCAAGCTGCCGGAGCGCGAGGATCGAGCGCGCCCGCGAGATCGCCGCATCGCGCGCCTCGCGGTCGAGCGGTTCTGCCATGGGTCGTTGAATCAGCAGGACGGACGCCAAGGCGCGCGCCTTGCAGACCCTCGAACCACAGGAGGACTCAAACCATGACCGATGACCCACGAGACCGAGAGGGCGGCGCCTGGATCGGCCAGCACCCGGACCCGAACACCGAGGAGGTGCGCGACCAGCTGGACGAGGGCGCTGAGCGCGTGGCCGTGACGAGCAACGAGTCCGGCGCGACGCCATCGGACGACGACAGCTGGCCGCACGGCCACCGCGAGGGCGATCCCGCCAGCGACGACACGATCCGGGACAGCGGCCAGTCCCGCTGAGTATCGCGCTCATGCAGCTCGCGCAATCGCTGCACCGCATCGGCAGCGACCTCGTCAACGTCTATCTCGTCGCGGACGAGACCGGCGTCACGGTGATCGATACCGGCGTCTCGGGCATCTGGTCTGAGCTCGAGCCTGAGCTCGCGGCAATGGGGAGGACGCTTGCCGACGTCCGCGGCGTGGTCCTCACCCACGGGGACTCCGACCACGTCGGCTTCGCCGAGCGGTTGCGCAGCGACCACGCCGTGCCGATCTTCATCCACGAGGCTGACGCCGCCCGTGCTCGCGGCGAAGAGAAGAAGCCGAATGTCGGCCTGGGGCCGTGGAAGATCGCACCGCTGGCGCGGTTCATGTGGTACGGGCTCCTGCGCGGCGGGTTCCGCACGAAGCCGATCCGCGAGATGCGAACCGTGAACGACGGCGAAACCCTGGACCTGCCCGGGCAACCGCGGGTGATTCACATGCCCGGCCATTCGCCGGGGAGCGTCGCGTACCACGTGCCGGCCGTGAGCGCCGTATTCGTCGGCGACGGCCTGACGACCGGTCACGTGCTCACCGGCGCCATCGGTCCGCAGCCGGCACCGTTCACGCAGGACCCGGCGAAGGCCGATGCCTCGCTGGACCGGATCGCCTCGCTGGATGCGCAGTGGGTGCTCCCCGGCCACGGACCGCCGTGGGACCGTGGCGCGGCCGAGGCCGTCCGGCGCGTCCGGGCTCACCGCTCGACCGAGGCGTGAGCGCGGGCACGCCCCATGCAAGCTGGTGCTTCGGAGGTGGACACCATGGACGAGGAACGCGACCAGGACGAGTCGGCGCAATCAGTCACCGAGCCCAAGGGCACACCGCCTGACTCGGACCTCACGTTCGATCCGGCCATGACCGATCCGGACGAGGGCAACCTGCCGCCGGAGTCTGACGCGGACCCGATCGACGAGAGCCCGCCCGACCGCTAGATCAGGAGGTACCGATCCATGGTCGACATCACCGAGCGCAGCACGGGCCTCGAGGTCAACAAGGCGGTCGTGCGCCGCTTCATCGAAGAGGTCTTCCTGAAGGGCGACTTCAGCGCCGTCGACGAGCTGCTGACCGACGACTTCACGCCACACACCTGGGGACCGACGCCGCCGGGCCGCGCCGGCCTGAAGGACGCCATCCAGCGCGTCTCCAGGGGTATCAGCGACCCGAAGATGGTCATCGAGGACGTCATCGCGGAGGGGGATCGCGTTGCCGTGCGGCTGACTTCCTCGGCGACGCACACCGGCGACTTCATGGGGATGCCGGCCAGCGGCAAGCGCTACGAGATCGGCGAGATCCATATCTTCCGCCTCAGAGACGGCCGCGTCTGCGAGCACTGGCACCAGGCGGACTTCGTGGGGATGATGAAGCAGCTAGGTGCCGAGCCCGGAAACTAGGGGCCGTCTGCGACAAACGCGCGGGATCGGCATACGATCAGGGCACGAGCCCCACGGATACCGAGACATGACCGTCGCCCTCCCCCTCGACACCGATTCCAAGCTTGCCGAATACGCCCATCCCGAGCGCCTGGTCACGACCGACTGGCTGGCCGAGCACCTGGACGATCCGAACCTCGTCGTCGTCGAGTCCGACGAGGACATCCTCCTGTACGAGACAGGCCACATCCCAGGCGCCGTCAAGGTCGACTGGCACACCGAGCTCAACGACGCGATCACCCGCGACTACCTCGACGCCGAGAAGTTCGCCGCCCTCATGCGCCACAAGGGCATCGGCCGCGACTCGACGATCGTGTTCTACGGCGACAAGAGCAACTGGTGGGCGGCCTACGCCCTCTGGGTGTTCAGCCTCTTCGGCCATCCGGATCTCCGCCTCCTCGATGGTGGTAGGGCGAAGTGGGAGTCCGAGGGCCGGCCGATGACGACCGATGCGCCGAGCCGCGTCCCGTCCGACTATCCCGAAGTCGAGCGCGACGACTCGCGCATCCGCGCGTTCCGCGACGACGTCCTGGAGCACCTAGGCAAGCCGCTGGTCGACGTGCGCTCGCCCGACGAGTTCAGCGGCAAGCTGTTGCACATGGCGAACTACCCGCAGGAAGGTGCGCTGCGCGGCGGCCACATCCCCGGTGCCAAGAGCGTGCCGTGGGCGAGGGCGGCCAACGAGGACGGCACCTTCAAGTCGCGCGGCGAGCTCGAGGCCCTGTACCAGGACGAGGTCGGCCTCTCGCCCAGCGACGACGTGGTCGTCTACTGCCGCATCGGTGAGCGATCGAGCCACACCTGGTTCGCCCTGACCAACCTTCTCGGATTCGAGCGGGTCCGGAACTACGACGGCTCATGGACGGAGTGGGGCAACGCGGTCCGGATGCCGATCGAGCGCGAGGCCGAGACGACCGCGTGACGGCCGGCACGCTCCCCCAGGCTCTGGCCGAGATCGTCGAGGACTTCTCGACGGCGCCGCCGCGCGACCGGCTCGAGATGCTGCTCGAGTACGCCGGCATGCTGCCGCCGCTCCCGGAGCGCTACCGCGATCACCCGGAGCGCCTTGAGCCGGTGCCGGAATGCCAGTCGCCGCTGTTCGTCGCGACCGAGATCGAGCCCGACGGCGCGGTGCGCATCTTCGCGGATGCGCCGCAGGAGGCGCCGACGACCCGGGGGTTCGCCGGCATCCTGCACGCCGGGCTCGACGGGCTGCCCGCCGCGACGGTCGTGGGTCTGCCACCCGACCTGACCGCGCGCCTGGCGCTCGCCGAGGTCGTCAGCCCGCTTCGGCTGCGGGGCGCCGCGGCCCTGCAGGGGCGCATCCAGCGCCGGGTGCGCGAGCTGATGGAGGAGTCGCCTCAGGCCGTCTCCGCCGGCTGAGGATCGCCGAAGCGGTCGACCAGGACCCACGCCGTCACGGTCGCGAGCACTGCGGCCGGCATCGCGTCGGCACCGGCCGGCCCGACCAGGAGCGCCGCGAACAGCAGCGGCGAGATGAGGAGCCGGGTCTGCGCCGCCATTCCGGCCGCGGCGCCCGAAGCGATCGCCAGCGTCGGTGAGAGGTCCATCAGGGTCACGCCCAGGGACGCGATGGCCACACCGATGAACACCGCCGGGAAGATCGGCCCGCCGCGGAATCCCGAGCCCAGGCTCACGGCATAGCCGATGCCCTTGGCCACCAGGAGCACCATCAGCATCGATGTAGGGGCGCCGGACACGAGGACCGGGATGGAGGCCTGGCCGGAGAAGAGGACATCCTGGGGATCCGCGCCAACGGCGCCCGCCCCGAGGGCGAGGAGGCCGACCGCCAATCCGCCGCCTAGCAGGAGCACGGCCATCCCCAGGCGCTTGCCACGGTCGCCGATGCCGAGTGCCAGGCGGCGGATGCCGAGGATGAGGGCTGCCGTCGCCACGCCCACCAGCAGGCCGGCCGCGAGATCGCGAATGCTGGTCCCGTCGTAGGACGGGAGGTCGGGAATCTGCAGCGAGGCCGCGTTGATCCCGCCCCACGAGCCGAGGCCGACGAAGATGACGTAGCCGATGGCGGCCGCGAGGAGCCCCGGCAGCAGGATGCGGAGGAGGCGGGCACCGGCCGCGAGGCCGCCCTCCACCAAGAGCATGCCGGCCACCAGCGGTCCGCCGAACAGTGCCGAGATGGCGGAGAAGCTGCCCGCCATCGCCAGAACCCCGGTCGCCCTCGCGCTGACTCGACTCCGGCCCGCGATGACCGTGCCGACGATCGACCCCAGGGCGATGACGGGCATCTCCGGCCCGAGGACGGCACCGAAGCACAGCGTTCCAAGTGCCGCCAACACGATGCCCGGCGCGTTGATGAGTGGGACCGGGCCGGACCCCAGCCCGTGGAGCGGCGGCGCGCCGCCGTCGCCGGGGAGCGCCGTTCGCGCGAGCACCACCAGGGCCGCACCCAGGACCGGCAGGCCCACGATGAGGTATGCCGGCGGCCCATCGTAGCCCAGCGCGGCGGGCAGGTCGGTCCACAGCCAGTGCTGGAGCTGCTGCACCGCCGCGAACAGCAGTGCGGCCGCGAGCGCCGCCGGGATGCCGATCGCGGCCCCGAGCAGCAGGAGGACCAGTGGCCGGGACTCAGCCGCTGGCGAATCGGCGCCGGTCGCGGTCATGCCAGGCGCCCGCGAACCGTCAGCCGGTGGCGCTGTTCCGGGACGCCCACCAGCGCCAGAGGAGGGTAACGATCACGGCACCCAGCAGCGAGCCGATGATCCCGCTCGGCCGCAGCTCGATGCCGTCGCCGGCGACGAAGCTGAAGATCAGCCCACCCACGAACGAGCCGACGAGGCCCGACACCAGCGCCATGCCCCAGTCGACGCTCCCGCCGCGCCGGCCGAGGATGAGCTGCGCCCCCGCCCCGATGAGCATTCCGAACAGGATGAGACCGATGAACAGCATGGCGCGGAGTATAGGAGCCGCTCAGCGCAGCTCGATGGAGCGTTTCGCCAGCCCGTACCAGTAGCCGTCGATGCGTGTGTCGGGCGGTGCATCCGGTGCGGTGGCCGCACCAAGGGCCACGAACAGCGGTGCAAAGTGCTCGGTGGTTGGATGGGCGTACGGCATGCCCGGCGCCTTCTCGCGGAACGCGAACAGCGTGTCCAGATCGCCGCGCGACAGTGCCTCCTTCGCCCACTCGTCGAACTCCATCGACCAGGCCGGCGCGCCGGGCCGCCCGGCCATGTACTCGTGGATGAATGGCAGTCCATGGGTCATGAACCCGGAGCCGATGACCAGCACTCCTTCGTCGCGCAGCGGGGCCAATCGTCGGCCGAGCTGGAACAGGCGCTGTGGGTCGAGGTCGGGCATCGACATCTGGAGGACAGGAATGTCGGCGTCGGGATACATCGCGGTCAGCGGCACCCACGCTCCGTGGTCGAGACCGCGGCTCGGCGTCTGCCGCAGCGGCTCGTTGTCGGGCATGAGCGCCGCGACCTTCTGCGCCAGCTCCGGGGCCGGCGGCGCGTCGTAGCGCATGGCGTAGTAATGCGCCGGGAAGCCGTAGAAGTCGTAGACCAGCGGCACCGGCGTCGTGGCGCTGACCGTCACCGGCGCCGACTCCCAGTGTGCCGAGACGATCAGGATCGCCTTCGGATGCGGCAGGCCCGCCGTCCATGCGGCGAACTCGGCCATCCAGTCGGGCTCCTCGAGCAGCGGCGGCGCACCGTGGCCCAGGTAGAGGGCCGGCATCGGTTCGGTCACGCCGTCATGATCGGCCAAATTGGTTGCGGATGCAACCACATCGGGTCACCTGACGTTCCGTTGGTTCGGCCGGCGCAGCCGCCGGATCTCGGTGGCGCGGTCGTAGAGCACCACGATCAGGCTGAGGACGCCGACGAGGAAGAGGAACTCCGGCAGCGGCGGGCCGCTGCGGGCCTCCCCCGGCAGGAGGATGCCGATGGCGATGCCGATCGCCGCGTTGATGAGGAACATCGTCGCGAACTCGGCGGCAACCGACGTCCAGTGCACCCCACGGCTCGCGAGCAGATGGCTCACGACCGTGCTTGCCGCAATGATCGTCGCCACGCCGATCGCCACCTGGACGACGTTGCCCTCGGTGCCCGGCAGCATGCGGCTGAAGACGAAGACCATGATGCTGAGGAGGGCGACCTTCTCGAAGAAGCGCCGGTCGAACTGCGCTGCCGGGACGACGCGCCGCGGTCCCCGCGGCCAGCCGAGATGTTCGGCCTGCGTCTCGGCCGAGAACGTCGGATCCCAGTCCCGTGGCGGCAGGAAGCGGCGCCCCCACCAGGCCAGCGCCGCCAGTCCCAGGATCGCCAGCACGATCGTCAGCGCGACGAGCGGCGAGTTGGCGATCGCATCGGTCCATGAGCTGTCGGCAGGCACGCCGAAGATCGTCTCCTTCATGAAATCGGTGAAATCGAGCTGCGCGATGTGGATCCACCATTCCTGCGGCAGCTTGATGAAGATCCAGATCGCGGCGGCCACGGTGATGATCGTCCGCCTGCTGAGCCTGAATGGGTTGCGCCACACCTTCCAGCCCTCGAGGGCGATGACGAAGTACTCGAACGTGTTCGCGAAGACGAACAGCAGCCAGCGAAGCCCGGTGTACTCGAACAGCGTGACGCCGATCAGGCGGTAGTACCACAGGAATCGCCCGACGCCGAATGCCGGTCCGCGGTCCCAGTTCCGCATCGTCGACAGGTAGGTGACGGTCAGGTAGTAGATGTCGAGCGCCTTGTCGTACGACTGGTAGCCGGGCAGGTCGCGGTCGAGCGTGGCCGAGAAGATCGTCTGGTCCAGGCCATCGATGACCAGCGCGGCGAGGATCGCCGGCAGCGGGTAGATCGGGATGAAGAGCGGCACGACGACGCGCGCCAGCACCACCGCCACCGGGATC
>DASUFJ010000113.1:0-23561 GCA_036274575.1 Candidatus Limnocylindria bacterium | reverse complement strand
TCATGTTTTCGCGCCTGCACAGCTTGCAGGCCGGACCGATGTAACGTGCCATGGGACCTTCTTACACGCGCCGGCGCTTGGGCGGGCGGCAACCGTTGTGGGGGATGGGGGTGACGTCGCGGATCAAGGTGACGCGCATGCCGACGCTCTGGAACGCACGCAGCGCAGACTCACGGCCCGAGCCCGGACCCTTCACGAAGATCGCGACCGTGCGCATGCCGTGCTCGGCGGCCTTGCGCGCCGCGTCTTCCGCGGCGAGCTGACCGGCGAACGGCGTGCTCTTGCGCGAGCCCTTGAAGCCGCGCGAACCCGAGCTCGACCACGACACCACGTTGCCCTGGAGGTCGGTGATCGTGACGATCGTGTTGTTGAACGTCGACTGGATGTGCGCGTGACCCGTCGGCACGTTCTTTCGCTCGCGCTTCTTCCCGCGCTGAGCCCGCTTACGCTCTGCCATGAAACTCCCGTTGTTACTTCTTGCGACGGATGCCGACCGTCTTCTTCGCGCCGCGGCGCTGCCGCGCGTTCGTCTTCGTTCGCTGCCCGCGGACCGGGAGGTTGCGCCGGTGGCGGAGGCCCCGGTACGAGCCGATCTCCATGAGCCGCTTGATGTTCAGGCTGACCTCGCGGCGGAGGTCGCCCTCGACCTTGAACTGCCGGTCGACGATCTCGCGGAGGCGGTTGACCTCCTCCTCGGTGAGGTCGCGCACGCGCGTGTCGGCGGACACGTTCGCGGCGCCGATCACCTTCGCGGCCGAGGTGGGGCCGATGCCATGGATGTAGGTGAGGCTGACGACCACCCGCTTCTCGCGGGGGATGTCGACGCCGGCGATGCGAGCCATGCTGACGCTACCCCTGACGCTGCTTGTGCTTGGGGATGACGCAGATGACCATCACCACGCCGGAGCGCCTGATGACCTTGCAGCGCTCACAGCGCGGCTTCACCGATGCGGAAACCTTCATCTCATCCTGTACGTGATGCGACCTCTGGTGAGGTCATAGGGACTAAGCTCGACGCGGACGGTGTCACCGGGCAGGATGCGGATGAAGTTCTGGCGCAGCTTTCCGGAGATGTGCGCGAGCACCTCGTGCCCGTTCTCCAGTCGCACCTTGAACATCGCGTTCGGGAGGGGAAGGACGACTTCGCCCTCGACCTCGATTGCATCCTTTTTTGGCAAGCACGCACCCTCGTTTCAGCGGGAGATCAATGGAATGGGGTTGACACACGAAAAGGCCGCCGCACCACGGCGACCCGAACCCAGAGTATACATCACCTGCCCGATCGCGATCAAGGCGCTTCGCTGGCCGCTCATCGTGGCGCGGTGAGGACGCGCGGGCCGTCATCGGTGACCGCGATCGTGTCCTCGAAGTGCGCCGAGAGCGCCCCGTCGACGGTGCGCACGGTCCAGCCGTCGTCGTCGACGGTGACGTCGTCGCCGCCCAGGTTGAACATCGGCTCGATGGCGAAGCACATCCCCGCCTCGATGAGCAGCCCGGTCCCCGGCCGGCCGTAGTTCGCCACCTGGGGGTCCTCGTGCATCGAGCGCCCGATGCCGTGGCCGACGAAGGGCCGCACGATCCCGTAGCCGCGCTCGTGAGCGACCGACTCGATCGCGAAGCCGACGTCACCGAGGCGGTTGCCCGGCAGGGCGGCGGCGATCCCCGCCTCCATCCCACGGCGCGTCGTGTCGATGAGCTCGCGGGTCGCCTGCGGAGCGTCGCCGACGATCCAGGTCCGGGCGCAGTCGGCGTGCCAGCCGTCGAGGATGCAGCCGATGTCGACGCTGACGAGGTCGCCGTCGACCACGCGCCGCTGCCGCGACGGGATGCCGTGGACGACCTCGTCGTTGAGGCTGGTGCAGATGACGCCCGGAAACGGTGGATGGCTGCCGTAGCCCAGGAACGACGGGACGGCGCCGGCGTCGCGGATCATGCGCGCCGCGATGTCGTCCAGCTCCCCCGTGGTGACGCCCGGACGGAGCTCGGCGCGGAGGACGTCGAGGATGTCGGCCAGGATCGCCCCCGCCTCCCGCATGCGGTCGATCTCCGCGGGCCGCTTGATCGTGACCGCGGCGCTGCGCATGCCCGTCACGCGTCGGCGCCGGCGCCGACCCGGCGCAGGATGTCGTGGCTGATCTCGTCGATCGGCCGCTCGCCGTCGACGCGCTCGACCACGCCGGCGGTCTCGTAGTGGGCGACGACCTGGCGCATCGGCGGCACCTGCTGCTCCAGGCGCGCGCGGACGACCTCCGGGCGGTCGTCGTCGCGCTGGACGAGATCCGCGCCCTCGCGATCGCATCGGCCCGAGACCTTCGGCGGGTCGTTGACCTCGTGGTACGGGGTCTCGCACACCGGGCAGACCCATCGGCCAGCGAGGCGGCGGACCAGCGTCTCGGTCGGGACGTCGATGTAGATGACCTTCCCGACACGCTCCCCCATTCCGGCCAGCGTCGCGTCGAGCGCCTCCGCCTGGGCCACGGTGCGCGGAAAGCCGTCCAGGATCGCTCCACGCGCTGCCTCCGGCCGCGACAGCTCCTCCATGAACATCCCGATCGCGGTCGCGTCGGGCACGAGCTCGCCGCGCTCCATGTAGGACTTCGCCTCCCGGCCGAGCGGCGTCCCGGCGGCCATGGCCGCGCGGAACAGGTTGCCCGAGGCGAGGTGCGGGATGCCAAGCTCGCGCGAGATGACCGCCGCCTGGGTGCCCTTGCCGGCACCGGCGGCGCCGACGAGCAGGAGGATCAGGCGACCATCGGTCATCTGATGAAGCCCTCGTAGTGGCGCATCATCATCTGGGCCTCGAGTTGCTTCATGGTCTCGATGACCACGCTCACCACGATGAGCATGCTGGTGCCACCCAGCCGCAGGTTGCTCGTGCCCGGAATGAAGGCCGAGACGATGTACGGCAGCACGGCGATGGTACCGAGGAACAGTGCGCCACCCAGCGTGATGCGGTTCGTCACACGCGCCAGGAACTCCTCCGTCGGCCTCCCCGGGCGGATGCCGGGGATGAAGCCCCCATTCTTGCGCAGGTAGTCGGCGGTCTGATCGGGCCTGAACTGGAAGGCGGTGTAGAAGTAGGTGAAGAACACGACGAGGACGAAGTACAGCGCCCCGTACAGGATGAGGTTGGTGCTCCCGTCGAGGTTCTGGCTGATCCACGTTGCCGCGTTGCGGACCCACTCGATGTCGCTCGTCGTGAAATAGGCGGCGATCTGCGCCGGGAACAGCAGGATGCTGACGGCGAAGATGATCGGGATGACGCCGGCCATCGTCACCTTGAGCGGCAGGTACTGCGTCTGACCCTGGTACATGCGGCGCCCGCGGACTCGACTCGCGTACTGCACCGGGATGCGCCGCTGTCCCTCGTTGATGAAGACCACAGCGCCGATGACGACCACGGCGAGCACGATGAACGGGATGAGCCGCGCCAGCGCGTCCGGACCGGAGACGACCGGGCCGATCTGCTGCGGGATGCTGCCCACGATGCCGGCGAAGATGATGAAGCTGATGCCGTTGCCGAGGCCGCGCTCGCTGATGAGCTCGCCGAGCCACATGAGCAGGATCGTGCCGGCCGTCATGCTGAGCAGCAGGCCGAGGGTCTCGACGCTGAACAGGTCGTTGGCCGGGATGACGCCGTTCGCGCTGAGGAGGACGCTGATCCCATATGCCTGCGCCATCGCAAGCGGGACGGTGAGCAGCCGCGTGTACTGATTCAGCCGGTTGCGGCCGTACTCGCCCTCGCGGCTCAGCTCGTCGAGCGCGGGGATCACGCCCCGCATCAGCTGCATGATGATGCTGGCGTTGATGTAGGGGTTCACCCCGAGACCGATGATCGACGCGGCCGCCAGACCGCCGCCCGAGAAGATGTTCAGGATCCCGAGGAGCGGATTGTCCGTGAACAGGTTCTGCAGCGCAGTCGTGTTCACGTTCGGGATCGGAACGTTCGTCAGCGCCCGGAAGATCAGCAGGATCCCGAGCGTGAAGAGCAGCTTGCGCCGGATGTCCGGCGCGCGAAAGGCGGTGACGGCCGTTTCGATCAAGCGTCGGACTCCGACTCGTCGGTGGCCGCGGGCTCCTCATCGGCGGCGTCCGCGGCTGCGGGCGCTTCGGCGGCCTCGTCGGACGGAGCACCCTCAGCGGCGCCGTCCGTCTCCTCCGCCTTGTTGGCCTGAGGCCGTGCCTTGCGCGGCCTCTTCTTCGCCGGCTCGGCCGGCGCGTCGACGAGGTCGATCGGCGCGTTGTCCGGCCAGCTGAGACGCTGGACGCTGCTGCCGGCGGCCTCGAGCTTGGCGAGGGCGCTCTTGCTGAAGGCGTGGGCGTGGATCGTCACGCCGGCCGGCGCGTCGCCCACCCCGAGGATCTTCACCGGGTGCGACGTGCCGCCGATGAGCCCGTCATGCGCCAGGACGTCGGGCGTGACGAGCGTCCCCTTCGCCGTCTCGGTCAGCCGCGCCAGGTTGAGCGGCGCGTACTCGACGCGTCCCCGGTTGCGGAAGCCGTGGAGCTTCGGAGTGCGGACATGGAGCGGCGTCTGGCCGCCCTCGAACCAGGCGGGCAGGTTGCCGCCGGCGCGCGACTTCTGACCCTTCGTTCCGCGCCCGGCCGTCTTGCCGCGGCCGGAGCCGTGCCCGCGACCGACGCGCCGCGAGGGGCGTCGCGAACCCGGCGCGGGGTGCAGATCGTGGAGCTTCACTTCGTCTCCCCTTCCGTCGCCGCTGCGCTCCGCGCGGCCGACTCGTCGACCTCGACGAGGAAGGCGATGCGACGCAGCATCCCGCGCATCACGGGCGTGTCGGCGACCTCGACGGTCTCATGCAGCCGATGAAGGCCGAGCGCGCGGATCGTGCCGCGCGCGGCCGCCTTGTGGCCGATGGTGGAGCGGACCCAGGTGACTCGGAGCGTCTTCTTATCGGCCACGTCCGCCTCCCGGGCCGCTGCCCATCGGCTCGCGTCGCTCAGGAATCTCGTGCGGCGTGCGAGCCAGCTCCGCGCGGCGCTTCCCGAGCAGCTGCTCGGCCGTGCGGCCCCGAAGTCCGGCGATCTCGTCCGCCGAGCGGAGGGCGGTGAGGCACTCCATCGTGGCGCGCACGACGTTGATCGGGTTCGTCGAGCCCTGGGCCTTGCTCAGCAGGTCGCGGATGCCTGCGGCCTCAACGACCGAGCGCACCGACCCACCGGCGATGACGCCGGTGCCGGCGCTGGCCGGCTTGAGCATGACCTTGGCGGCTCCGTAATGCCGATGGACCTCGTGCGGGATCGTCGAGCCGACGAGCGGCACCTTGACGAGGTTCTTCTTCGCATCCTCGACACCCTTGCGGATCGCCTCGGGAACCTCGCCGGCCTTGCCGATGCCGGCGCCGACGTTGCCGTTGCCGTCGCCCACCACGACCACCGCGCTGAAGCTGAAGCGGCGTCCGCCCTGGACGACCTTCGCGACGCGGTTGATCTGGACGACCTTCTCTTCCAGGTTGAGCTTGGACGGATCGATCCGTGCCATGCGCAGACTCTCCTCTCGCTCTACAGGTTGAGGCCGCCCTCGCGGGCGCCCTCGGCGAGCGAGCGGACCCGCCCGTGGTACTGGTATCCGCCCCGATCGAGCACGACGGAGCTCACCCCGGCGGCCTTGGCCCGCTCGGCGAGCGTGCGTCCGACCGAGCGCGCGACGTCGACCTTCGTGTCGCCCGAGAGGTCGCCCTCGCGGCTGGAGGCGGAGGCCAGCGTTCGCCCGGTGGTGTCGTCGATGACCTGGGCGTAGATATATTTCGCGCTGCGGAAGACCGACAGGCGCGGCCGCTCCGGGCTGCCGGTGAGGCGAAGCCGGATGCGCGCGTGACGCTTGCGACGCAGGGCGTCGCGGGAAGGGTTCGTCATCGGTCCGTCCTTACGCTCCCCCGACCTTGCCGGCCTTGCCGGCCTTGCGGAGGATGTGCTCGCCCGCGTAGCGGATGCCCTTGCCCTTGTAGGGCTCCGGCTTGCGCTGCGAGCGGATGTAGGCGGCGGTCTGGCCGACCAGCTCCTTGTCGGCGCCGAAGACGCCGAGCCGGGTCGGGGTCTCGACCCGGAACTCGATCCCCGCCGGGGGGTCGACCTCGACGGGGTGCGAGTAGCCGAGCGCGAGCACGAGCTTCGAGCCCTGGAGCTGGGCGCGATAGCCGACGCCACTGATCTCGAGGTTCTTCGTGAAGCCGCTCGTCACGCCGGTGACCATGTTGTTCACGAGAGTCCGGGTCAGCCCGTGCAGCGCGCGATGGCGCGGCTCGTCGCTGGGGCGGACGATCCGCAGCTGGCCGTCCTCGCGCTCGACCGACATCTCCGGGTGCAGCGCACGCTCGAGGGTGCCGAGAGGCCCCTTGACCGTCAGCCGGTTCCCCTCCTGTGTGACCTCCACGCCCGACGGGAGCGTGATCGGCATGCGTCCGATTCGGGACATGCGTTCGCTCCTTACCAGACGTAGCAGAGGACCTCGCCGCCGAGATTCTGCTTCCGGGCATCCGACCCGGTCATGATCCCGTGGGAGGTGGAGAGGACGACAAGGCCGAGCCCGCCCAGCACGCGAGGGATCTCGGTCTTGCGCGCATAGACGCGGAGGCCCGGCTTGCTGATCCGCTTCAGGCCGGTCACCACGGGGGTGCGGCCCTCGACGTACTTCAGTCGCAGGGTCAGCTTCTCCTGGACGCCGTCGGGCTCCGTGTCGAAGCTGTCGATGAACCCCTCTTCGGCCAGGATCCGCGCGATCTCGCGCTTCACCTTCGACGAGGGGAGGCTCAGCTCCTTGTGACGCGCCGCGCTGGCGTTGCGGATGCGCGTCAGCATGTCGGCGATCGGGTCGGTCACGTTCATGTCAGGTTCGTTCGTCTCCTCGGCGGTGGTTCGCCAGGCCCTCGAGCCCGTGGCGCCTGCCGCTGATGGTGGCCGCTCACGCGCGACCCTCGGTTTTTCTTCGCTCTACCAGCTCGACTTGGTCACTCCCGGCAGCTGGCCCAGCAGGGCGCGCTCCCGGAAGCAGATGCGGCACATGGCGAAGCGACGCATGTAGCCGCGCGGCCGGCCGCACACCTGGCATCGGTTGTGGTCGCGCACCTCGAAGCGCGATCCGCGCTTCGCCTTGGCGATCATCGACTTCTTTGCCACGTGGTGCTCCTCAGTTGCTCTGGAACGGCATGCCCATGAGCTCGAGGAGCTTGCGCCCCTCCTCATCGGTCTTCGCCGTCGTCACGATGCTGATCTCGAGTCCGCGCAGGCGGTCGATCTTGTCGTAGTCGATCTCGGGGTACACGAGCTGCTCGCGCAGCCCGAGGCTGAAGTTGCCGCGGCCATCGAACGACCGCGTCGGGATCCCCCGGAAGTCGCGGATGCGCGGCAGCGCGAGCGCCATGGTGCGCTCCAGGAAGTCGTACATCCGCTGGCCGCGCAGAGTCACCTTGGCCCCGATCGGCATGCCGGTTCGCAGCCGGAACTGCGCGATGCTGCGCGTGGCGCGCGTCACGATCGGCTTCTGGCCTGTGATGGTCGTCAGGTCGCCGACCGCGGCGTCGAGCGCCTTCGCGTTGGCGATCGCCTCGCCGAGGCCGATGTTGACCACGACCTTGTCGACCCGCGGGATCTGGTTGACGTTCGGGTAGCTGAACTCACGCTGCAGCGCGGGCACGACCTCGTCGTGGTAGCGCTGCCGCAGGCCGTGGTAGGTCGGCCGCTGGAAGCTGCCGTTCCCGCCGTCGGCTGACACCGTCACGGTGGCCTTCGGCTTGGCCTCAGCCCTCGCAGTCGAGCGGCGCCGCGTCGTCGTCGTCTTCTCGTCTGCGCTCACTTGCCGCTCACCTCGATCTGCTCGCCGCAGCGCTTGCAGACGCGCGTCCGGCGGCCGTGCTCGCCCTCGAGCCGGCCATGCGCGATGCGCGTCGGGCGGTTGCAGCGCGGGCAGACGACCTGGACGTTGCTGACGTGAATCGGCACCGGCAGGTCGATGATTCCGGCGCTCTGCGTCCGCGAACGGGCACGCTGGTGCCGCTTCGCCATGTTGATGCCGGGGACCACGACGCCGAAGCCGCGCTTCGTCCTCTCGACCCGCTCGACCGTCCCGCGCTTGCCGCGGTCCTTGCCGGCAAGGACGATCACCGTGTCACCCCGTCGCACGTTCATCTAGAGCACCTCCGGGGCGAGCGAGACGATCTTCATGTAGTTGCGCTCGCGCAGCTCGCGAGCCACCGGACCGAAGATCCGGGTCCCGCGTGGGCTGCCCTGCGCGTTGAGGAGGACCGCGGCGTTCTCGTCGAAGCGAATGTGGCTGCCGTCCGGGCGGCCGTACTCCTTCGTGGTGCGCACAACCACGGCGCGCACGACGTCGCCCTTCTTGACGCCCGAGTTCGGGAGCGCCTGCTTGACGCTGGCGACGATGACGTCGCCGACCTCGGCGGTGTCGCTGGTCGAGCGTCCGATGACGGTGATGCACTGCAGCGTTCGCGCGCCGGAGTTATCGGCCACGCGCAGCCTGGAGTACTGCCGGATCATGCCTGCTCCGTCCCGTCCACGAGCTCCTCGTGGGAGCCGCGCGCCACAACCTCGACGACGGTCCAGCGCTTCTCACGGGAGAGCGGCCGGCTCTCCTCGATGCGCACCGTGTCGCCGACGTGTGCCGTGTTGTCCTCGTCGTGCGCCTTGAACTTGCTGCTGAGGCGCACGACCCGCTTGTAGATCGGGTGCCTCCGCAGCCGCTCGACGCTGACGACGACGGTCTTGTCCATCTTGTCGGACACCACGCGTCCGGTCTTCGTTCGTCGCTTCCCCTGCATCAGCTGGCCTTCTCCGCGTCCGCGGCGGCCGCTTCGGCGGCGTGCTGACGCTCAGTCATGACGGTCAGGATGCGGGCGATCTGCTTTCGCGTCGCCGGCAGCCTGCTGTAGTTGCTCTCCTGTCGCGTGGCGAGGTCGAAGCGGATCTTCCACAGCTCCTGCTTCGCGTCGCGCAGCGCCCCCTCCAGGTCCTTGTCCGAGAGGGCCCTCACCTCACTGATGTCCATGCTCGAGGCCCTCCTTGATGACGAATTTCGTGGTGATCGGCAGCTTGTGCCCGGCGAGGCGCATCGCCTCGCGCGCGATCGGCTCCGGGACGCCCGACATCTCGAACATCACCCTGCCGGGCTTGACGACGGCGACCCAGTGATCCGGGGCGCCCTTGCCGGAGCCCATGCGGACCTCGGCCGGCTTCTTCGTGACCGGCTTGTCGGGGAAGACGCGGATCCAGACGCGGCCACCACGCTTGATGTGATGGGTCATCGCCCGTCGCGCGGCCTCGATCTGCCGGCTCGTGAGCCAGCAGACCTCTTCGGCCATCAGCCCGAAGTCGCCGAACGACACGGTCGTGCCGCCCTTGGCGAGGCCGGCCCGACGGCCGCGCTGGACCTTGCGGTGCTTGACCCGCTTCGGCATCAACATCCCTAGGACTCCTCCCCCGCCGGCTTGGCGTCGTCGGCTGACTCCGCCGGCTTCGCCTTGGCCCGGGTCGTCTTCGGCGTGGCCGCCTTCCGGGTCCGGGTCGTCTTCTTCGGCGCCTTCGCCGGCTCGGCGGCAGCCTTCGGCTTCGCGGGTGCCTTGGTCTCGGGCTCGGCCGCCGCCTCTCCCTTGGCCGGCTCAGCGGTGTCGGCAGTCGCGGCCTCCACCTCCGGAGCGGGTGTCTCGGGCGCCGCCTCGGCTTCGATCGCAGGCGTCTCGGTGACGGCTTCGATCACGGCGTCGGGCGCCGCGGTCTCGGCGACAGGCGCCTGCACCTGCGGCTCGCCCACCGAAGCCTCCGGCTCGGCGACCGCGGTGGCAGCCGATGACGGGGCCTCCTCGGCCGAACGGCGGCCGCGGGCCGGGGCCGCCGCGCGACGCGGCGCGCGCGGCTCGGTGCGGGCCGATCCCGGTCGCTCGCCGAGCTGCTCACCGCGGTAGACCCACGCCTTCACGCCGATCCGACCGTAGGTCGTGTGAGCGTGCACCACGCCGTAGCTGATGTCGGCGCGGAGGGTCCCCAGCGGGATGCGCCCCTCCTTGTCCCACTCGGTGCGGCTCATCTCCGAGCCGCCGAGGCGGCCGGAGACCTGGATCTTCACGCCCTTGGCGCCCGCCTTGATGGTGCGCTGGATCGACTGCTTGATCGCCTTGCGGAAGGCGATGCGCCGCTCCAGCTGGCCGGCGACGTTCTGCGCCAGGAGCATGCCGTCGAGCTCGGGCTGGAGGATCTCCTTGATCTCGAGCTTGACCTTCTTGTTCGTGAGCTTGCCGACGTTGGTGCGCAGCGCCTCGACGTTCGCGCCGCCCTTGCCGATCACGATCCCCGGCTTGGCGGTGTGGACCGTCACGGTGACGTGGTTGATGCCGCGCTCGATCTCGACCTGGCTGACGCTCGCGTTCGCGAGCTGCCGCGCGACCAGCTCCCGGATCCGCATGTCCTCCTGGAGCAGCGTTGCGTAGTCGCGATCCGCGTACCACTTCGCCAGCCAGGGCTTGATGATGCCGATCCGGAAGCCGTACGGGTGAACCTTGTGACCCACTTACGACTCCTCTCGGTCAGCCACGGCGACGGTGATGTGGCTGGTTCGCTTCAGTACCTGGAAGTAACGGCCCTGGGCGCGCGGTCGCCCGCGCTTGAGGGTCGGTCCCTCGTCGGCGACCGCGCTCACCACGCGCAGCTCCTCGGCCGACAGGTTGTAGTTGTTCTCGGCGTTGGCCGTGGCGCTCTTCAGCACCTTGGCGACGTCCTTCGCGGCGGCGTTCGGCAGGAAGCGGAGGATGGCCGCAGCCTCCTCGACCGGCTTGCCGGCGATGAGGTCGGTCACCAGCCGCACCTTGCGAGGGCTGATGCGAATGAACTTCCCGGTTGCGCTGACTCGCATCGGTCTCCTACTTCAGCGACGACGAGCGCTCGGTGGCCCGGCCGTGGCCGCGATAGGTGCGGGTCGGCGCGAACTCGCCGAGCCGGTGCCCGACCATGTTCTCGGTGATGAAGACCGGCACGTGGCGACGGCCATCGTGGACGGCGATCGTATGCCCGATCATCTGCGGGAAGATCACGCTCGCCCGCGACCAGGTCTTGAGGACCTTGCGCTCGCTGCGCTTGTTCATGTCGTCGATGCGGCCGAGCAGGCGCGCGTCGACGAATGGTCCCTTCTTGACGGAACGACTCATCTCTTCTGCCCTAACCTCGCCCGTATCGCCGGCGGACGATCAGCTTGCTTGACTTGTTCTTCTTGGCCCGGGTGCGGAGGCCCATGGCCGGCTTGCCCCACTTCGTCTTCGGCGGCATACCGGTGGGCTGCTTGCCCTCGCCACCGCCGTGCGGATGGTCGCGGGGGTTCATGGCTGAGCCGCGGACCTGCGGGCGCTTGCCCATGTGGCGTGCACGACCGGCCTTCCCGATCTTCTGGTTCTCGTGGTCGAGATTGCTGACCTGTCCGATGGTCGCCATGCAGTCGATCCGAACGCGGCGCACCTCGCCCGAGGGGAGGCGGATGGTTGCGAAGTCGCCCTCCTTGGCCAGGAGCTGGGCGCTGCTGCCCGCGCTGCGCACGATCTGGCCACCGCGGCCGGCGACGAGCTCGACGTTGTGGATCTGTGTGCCGAGCGGGATTCGCCGCAGCGGCAGCGCGTTGCCGGTGCGCGCCTCGACGTCCGGGCCGGCGGCAACGGTGTCTCCGACTCCCAGGCCGTGCGGCAGCAGGATGTAGCGCTTGTCCCCGTCCGCGTAATGGAGCAGGCCGATGCGCGCCGAGCGGTTCGGGTCGTACTCGACCGTCGCGATCCGCGCCGGGACGCCGACCTTGTCGCGCTTCCAGTCGATGACCCGGTACAGCCGCTTGTGCCCCGAGCCCTGGTGGCGAACGGTGAGCTTGCCTTGGTGGTTGCGGCCGGCGCGTCGGACGAGGCGCTCGGTGAGCGGCTTGTGCGGCTCATCGGTGGTGATCTCCTCGAACGTAGAGCGGGACATCTCCCGCAGGCCGGGCGAGGTGGGTCGGTAGGTTCGCAGTGGCATGGTCAGACGGCCTCGAACAGCTCGATCTTGTCGCCCGGCGCGATCGTCACCACGGCCTTCTTCCAGCCTGGGACGGTCCCGAGCGTGCGGCGGCCACGACGCTTCTGCTTCGGGCGCACGCTGACGACCCGGACCCCGAGCACGGTGACCTTGAACTCGGCCTCGACGGCGGCCTTGATGAGGAACTTGTTCGCGTCGCGGGCGACGGCGAAGGTGTAGTTGTTGCGTTCCGTCTCCAGCGTGCTCTTCTCGCTGATCACCGGCCGCAGGAGGACGTCGTGGATGCTGGTGGCCGTCATGCGAACACCGCCTGCGCCCGATCCAGCGCGTCGCGCGTGAAGACGATCGTGTCTGCCTGAAGGAGGTCGACGACGTTCAGGCTGTCGGCCAGGATCACCCGGACCTCCTGGAGGTTGCGGCACGACCGCTCGACGGTCTCGTCGCGGGCCGCGAGGACGACGAGGACCTTGCCCTCGGCGTTCCACGCGCCCAGCCGCTCGAGCATCGTGCGGGTCTTGATCTCGTCGAGCCCGAAGCCCTCGACGACGCGCACGGCGCCATCGGCCTGCTTCGCGCTCAGAACGCCGCGCAGGGCGCTGCGCCGCATCTTCGCCGGCATCCTCTGCTCGAACGAGCGCGGGTGCGGCCCGAACACAACGCCGCCACCGGCCCAATGGGGGGCGGTCTTCGTGCCCTGTCGGGCGCGACCGGTTCCCTTCTGACGCCACGGCTTCTTCCCGCCGCCGTGGACCTCGCCGCGGGTCAGGGTGTCGGAGGTGCCAAGCCGCCGGCCGGCGAGCTGACGCACCACCGCCTGGTGGATGAGGCTCTCGTTGATCGGCGCGGCGAACAGCGTCTCGGCGAGGTCCACCGAGCCCGCCTCCTTGCCGTCCGCCTTGAGCATCTTGGTCTGGGGCATGTCTACTTCGCCTTCTGCACGAGCAGCAGGCCGTTCCGCGCCCCGGGCACCGCACCCTTGACCAGGATGAGATTGCGCTCGGGATCGATCTTCACGACCGTGAGCTTCTTGACGGTGACCTTGTCGTCGCCCATGTGGCCCGCCATGGGCGTGCCCCTCCAGACCCGGCCGGGATACGTGCCGGCGCCGATGGATCCGGGGGCGCGATGGTGGTCGGAGCCGTGCGACTTCGGGCCACGACGGAAGTGGTGGCGGGCGATGACGCCCGTGAAGCCGTGCCCCTTGCTGACGCCGGTCACGTCGACCAGCTCACCGGCCTCGAAGAGATCGACGCCGAGCTCCTGCCCGACCTCGTAGCCCTCCGTGTCGGCGAGCCGGAACTCGCGCACGTGCTTCGGGTGCTGCTGCTCCTTGGGGAGGTGCTTGAACTGGCCGGCCACCGGCTTCGTCGAGCGACGTGCCGATCCGGCACCGAGCTGCAGGGCGGCGTAGCCGTCCTGGTCGGCGCTGCGGATGCGGGTGACGGTGTTCGGGGTCGCCTCGATGACGCTGACCGGGACGACGCTTCCGTCGTCCGCGAAGATCCGCATCATTCCGAGCTTTCGCCCGATCAATCCTGCCGGCACTGTTGGTGGTTCCTTCCGTGATGGCGGAACGCCCTGCGCATGGGCCGATGCGGCCCATGGCGGGAGTTCACATCTTGATCTCGATATCGACGCCGGCCGCGAGCGACAGCCGCATCAGCGCATCGACCGTCTTCGTCGACGGGTCGATGATGTCGATGAGGCGCTTGTGCGTCCGGATCTCGAACTGCTCCCGGCCGTCCTTGTGGACGAACGGGCCACGGATGACCGTGTACTTCTCGATCCGAGTCGGCAGCGGCACCGGGCCGGCGACGTCGGCGCCGGTGCGCTGCGCGGTCTCCACGATCTGCTCGGCCGACTGGTCGAGCAGCTTGTGGTCGTACGCCTTCAGCCGAATGCGAATGCGCTGCTTGGCCATGGCGTTTAGCCGAGGACCTCGGTGATGACGCCGGCGCCGACGGTGTGGCCGCCCTCGCGGATGGCGAAGCGCTGACCCTGCTCGATGGCGATCGGCGTGATCAGCTCGACGTCGATGTTCACGTTGTCGCCGGGCATGATCATCTCGACGCCCGCGGGCAGGATGATCGCGCCGGTCACGTCGGTCGTGCGCAGGTAGAACTGCGGCCGATAGCCGGCATAGAACGGCGTGTGACGACCGCCCTCTTCCTTCGAGAGGACGAGGACCTCGGCCTTGAATTTCGTGCCCGGCTTGACCGTGCCCGGCTTCGCGAGCACCTGGCCGCGCTCGAGCTCGTCGCGCTCGATGCCGCGCAGGAGAAGGCCGACGTTGTCGCCCGCCTCACCGCGGTCGAGGGTCTTCTTGAACATCTCGACGCCGGTCACCACGAGCTGGCGCGGCTTGTCCTGGTGGATGCCGACGAGCTCGACGGTGTCACCGGTGTTGACCACGCCGCGCT
The DNA here is from genome assembly GCA_036274575.1 of Candidatus Limnocylindria bacterium. Classification (GTDB taxonomy): domain Bacteria; phylum Chloroflexota; class Limnocylindria; order QHBO01; family QHBO01; genus JACDBZ01. The sequence continues at coordinate 9,129 of DASUFJ010000113.1, read as the reverse complement.
CGATGCGGCCGGTCGCCACGGTGCCGCGACCCTTGATGCCGAAGACGTCCTCGATGGGCATCAGGAACGGCTTCTCGGTCTCGCGGGCTGGGGTCGGGATGTACGAGTCGACAGCCTCCATCAGCTCCTTGATGGACTTGTAGTCCTCGCTCTCCGGGTCGTCGCTCTTCGACTCCAGGGCCTTGAGCGCCGAGCCACGGATGACGGGGATGTCGTCACCGGGGAACTCGTACTTGCTGAGGAGCTCCCGCACTTCCATCTCGACCAGGTCGACGAGCATCTCGTCGTCGACCATGTCGACCTTGTTGAGGTACACGACCAGGCTGGGCACCTCCACCTGGCGCGCCAGGAGGATGTGCTCGCGGGTCTGGGGCATCGGGCCGTCGGCGGCGGACACCACCAGGATCGCGCCGTCCATCTGGGCGGCGCCGGTGATCATGTTCTTGATGTAGTCGGCGTGACCGGGGCAGTCGACGTGCGCGTAGTGACGGTTCGCCGTCTGGTACTCGACGTGGCTGATCGCGATCGTGATGCCGCGCTGCCGCTCCTCGGGAGCGTTGTCGATCGAGTCGAAGGCGCGGAAGTCCGCGCCGCCCTGCAGCGCCAGGAACTTCGTGATCGCTGCGGTCAGCGTGGTCTTGCCGTGGTCGACGTGACCGATCGTGCCGACGTTGACGTGCGGCTTGCTGCGGTCGAACTTTTCCTTGGCCATCGTGGGTCCTTCGTCGCTCCTTATCGGTCCGAATTAGCTCTTGGACTTGGCAATCAGCTCGTTGGCGAGGTTGGCGGGGACTTCGGCGTAGCGGCCGAACTCCATCGAGTAGGTGGCACGACCCTGGGTCATGCTTCGCAGCTCGGTCGCGTAGCCGAACATCTCGGCCAGCGGGACGTGGGCGCGGATCACGCGGCTGCTGCCGCGCTCGTCGATGCCGTCGATCTGGCCGCGCTTGCTGTTGAGGTTGCCGATGACGTCGCCCATGAACTCCTCGGGCGTCGTGACCTCGACCTTCATGACCGGCTCGAGGATCACCGGATCGGCCTTGACCACGCCGTCCTTGGCCGCCATGGAGCCGGCGATCTTCATCGCCATCTCCGAGGAGTCGACCTCGTGGTACGACCCGTCGATGAGGGTCGCCTTGACGTCGATGACCGGGTACCCGGCCACGACGCCGCCAGCGAGCGCGTCCTTGACGCCCTCCTCGATGGCGCGCCAGTACTCGCGCGGCACGGCGCCGCCGACGATCTTCGACTCCCATTCGAAGCCGCCGCCGCGCGCGAGGGGCTCCAGAGTCAGGACGGCGTGGCCGTACTGGCCCTTGCCACCGGTCTGGCGGACGAAGCGGCCTTCGGCGCGCACCCCGCGGCGGATCGCCTCGCGGTAGCTCACCTGCGGCCGGCCGACGTTCGCCTGCACCTTGAACTCGCGGAGCATGCGGTCGACGATGACCTCGAGGTGCAGCTCGCCCATGCCGGCGATGCGCGTCTGGCTCGACTCCTGGTCGGTGCTGACGCGGAAGGTCGGGTCCTCCTCCGCGAGCCGCTGGAGGGCGATGGACATCTTGTCCTGGTCCGCCTTGGTCTTCGGCTCGACGGCGAGCTCGATGACCGGCTCAGGGAAGACGATCGACTCGAGCACGATCGGCTTGTCCTCGGCGCACAGCGTGTCGCCGGTCGTGGTGTTCTTCAGGCCCACCGCGGCGGCGATATCGCCGGCGCTGACCTGGTCGATCTCCTCGCGGTGGTTGGCGTGCATCTGGAGGATGCGCCCGACCCGTTCCTTCGTGCCCTTCGTGCTGTTGTACACGTAGGAGCCGGTCTTCAGCGTCCCCGCGTATACCCGGAAGAAGGCGAGCTTCCCGACAAACGGGTCGGCGGCGATCTTGAAGGCGAGGGCCGTGAAGGGCTCGTTCGCATCGGTCTCGCGGACGAGCTCCTCGTCGCTGCGCGGGTTGACCCCGGTGACGGGCGGGACGTCCAGCGGGCTGGGGAGGTAGTCGATGACGGCGTCGAGCATCGGCTGGACGCCCTTGTTCTTCAGCGCGGAGCCGGTGAGGACCGGCACGATCTTGTAATCGAGCGTGCCGGCGCGCAGCGCGCGGCGCAGCTCATCGGCGCCGACCTCCTCGCCCTCGAGGAACTTGTGCGCGATGTCGTCGTCCAGGTCGGCGAGCGCCTCGACCATCTTCTCGCGCCACTCGTCGGCGAGCGCCTGGACGTCGGCTGGGATGTCGCCGACCTCGATCTGGTCGCCCAGGTCGTTGCCGTAGGTGATCGCCTTCATGTTGATGAGGTCGACCACGCCGCGGAACTTCTCCTCGGCGCCGATCGGCACCTGGAGCGGAACGGCGGTGACGCCGAGACGGTCCCTGATCATGTCGACGACGCGCCAGAAGTCGGCGCCGGTACGGTCGAGCTTGTTGACGAAGCAGAAGCGCGGGACGTGGTACTTGTCCGCCTGGCGCCACACCGTCTCCGACTGCGGCTCCACGCCGGCGACGCCGTCGAACACGACGACCGCCCCGTCGAGCACGCGGAGGCTGCGCTCGACCTCGACCGTAAAGTCCACGTGCCCGGGCGTGTCGATCAGGTTGATGCGATGGTCGTTCCAGAAGCAGGTGGTGGCGGCCGCGGTGATCGTGATCCCCCGCTCCTGCTCCTGCTCCATCCAGTCCATCGTCGCGGCGCCCTCGTGGACCTCGCCGAGCTTGTAGATCTTCGTCGTGTAGAAGAGGATCCGCTCGGTCACCGTCGTCTTGCCGGCGTCGATGTGCGCGATGATCCCGATGTTCCGGGTCCGCTGCAGCGGGATGTTCGTCCCCGTGCGGTCGGCACGGGTGGGTGTCTGGGTCGTCATCGGCCTACCACTTGAAGTGGCTGAAGGCGCGGTTCGCCTCCGCCATGCGGTGGGTGTCCTCGCGGCGCTTGACCGCGGCGCCGATGCCGTTGCTGGCGTCCATGAGCTCGGCGGCGAGCTTGTCGCTCATGCTCCTGCCGTTGCGCTTGCGGGCCGACTCGATGAGCCAGCGCATGCCGAGGCTGATGCGACGGTCGGCGCGCACCTCGACCGGGATCTGGTAGGTCGACCCGCCGACGCGCTTCGGCTTGACCTCGATGAGCGGCATCGCGTTGCGGAGGGCCTGCTCGAGGACCTCGACGCCGGCGCGGCCGGCCTGCTGCTCACAGCGCGACAGCGCATCCTCGAGGATGCGGTGCGCGAGCTGGCGCTTGCCGCCGTACATGAGCTTGTTCGTGAACTGGTCGAGCGTCAGGGCGGTGCCGGTCAGCTGCTCGGCGTACTTCGTCTTGCGCGCGATCGTGGCTCGTCGGGGCATGCGTCTAGCCCTTGCCCGGCGACTTCGCGCCGTACTTGCTGCGGCCCTGCTTGCGGTCGCGAACGCCGGCGGCATCGAGGGTGCCGCGGATGATGTGGTACTTCACCGCCGGGAGATCCTTCACGCGACCGCCGCGCACAAGCACCATCGAATGCTCCTGGAGGTTGTGCCCGATGCCCGGGATATAGGCGGTGACCTCCATCCCGTTCGTGAGGCGGACGCGAGCGACCTTGCGGAGCGCCGAGTTCGGCTTCTTCGGAGTGCGCGTCATGACCTGCAGGCAGACGCCGCGTCGCTGCGGCGCGCCCCGTCCCTCAGACGTGGTCTGCTTGAGGGTGTTGAGCGTCCGGCGCAGTGCCGGGGCCTTCACCTTCTTCACGGCCGGCTTGCGACCCTTGCGGACCAGCTGGCTGATGGTTGGCAACGAGAACCTCGCGTTCGTATCGCGTGAACTGACTGGCTGAGTGAACCGATGTGCCCGAGTGGCGCCCACGGTGACTCGCGGAGGAGGCCGATATGGGCTGCCCCGACCGGGTGGCCGCAGGCACACACGAAGGCGTCCCGCAGGCGGGACACCGAAGGCGCAGTATACGGAACGGCCACGTTTGCGTCAATCGAGAAGCCGCTCATGTTGACCGTTCTGTACGACGCCGACTGCGGCGTCTGCCGGCACACGGCGCGAACGCTCCAGATGCTGGACTCGCGCCGGCAACTCAGCTTCCAGCCGCTCCAGCGGTTCGCCGCTGCCTCGGCCGACGATCCGCCCCGGAGCGAGCTGGAGGCCCGCCTGCACGTCCGCGACGACCGTGGGCGGTGGCACGCCGGCGGAGCGGCGGCATTGGCGATCGCGGCCGCCGTCCCGGTCCTGATGCCGCTGGCATTGATCGGTCGCCTTCCCGGAATGGGTCGGATTGCCGACCTTGCCTACGGCTTCGTCGCCCGGAATCGCCACGCGATCAGCCGTTGGCTCGGCGTGGACAGCTGCAGATTCACCCCGAAAGACCTCTCACCTGGAGACGCGGCCCGGGCGCAACGGAGGACCCAGCGAGAAGGGCGGCCCTGAGGCCGCCCTTCGGTATCGGTGGCCCGAGAAGGCTACTTCTTCGCCGCGGCCTCCTCGGCCTGGCGCTCCTGCTCCTCCTCGGTCAGCTCGTCGAAGACCTGCTCCTCGACGGCCGCCTCCATCTCCGGGTTGCTGCCGGCGTCCATAAGCTCGGCGACGGCATCCGCCGCTTCCTCGGCCGCTGCCTCGGCCTCGCCGGGCTCGACGTCGCCATCGCCGTCCGCATCCGGGTCGCCCGAGAGGAAGGCGCGCGCGGCGGCCTCCTCGCGAAGCTGCTCTTCCTCGGCCGGGCTGAGCTGGGCCGCGCGCTCGGCGGCGATCCGCCGTGCCTCGGCCCCGGTGCCGGCCGGGATGAGCTTCCCGATGATCACGTTCTCCTTGAGCCCGATGAGCTGGTCCTTGGCGCCGTTGATCGCCGCCTCGGTCAGGACCCGGGTCGTCTCCTGGAAGCTCGCCGCCGCCAGGAAGGAAGAGGTGTTGAGGGACGCCTTCGTCACTCCGAGCAGAACCGTCTGCGCGGTCGCCGGCTCACCGCCCTCGGCGAGGATCCGGTTGTTCGTCTCCTCGAACTCGAAGCGGTCGATGAGCTCCGACGGCAGCAGCTCGGTGTCGCCGGGGTTGTCGACGGTCACCTTGCGCAGCATCTGGCGCACGATGATCTCGACGTGCTTGTCGCTGATCGTCACGCCCTGGGACCGATACACCTTCTGGACCTCGGAGACCAGGAAGCGCTGGACGGTGTCCACGCCCTTGATCTCAAGGAGCTCCTTCGGATTGAGCGATCCCTCGGTGAGCGAGTCGCCGGCCTGCACCGTGTCGCCATCGGCGACGCGGAGGCGGGCCGAGTGCGGCACCGGGTACTCCCGGACGTCAACCTCCTCGGTGTGGAGGGTCAGGGTCGAGCCCTTCTTCGTGACGCGACCCGCGGCCGGCGCCTTGACCTCGACGAGGTCCTCGTCCTCACCCAGCCGGGCGAGGAGCTGGCCCTCGGCCACCTCGTCACCGTCAGCCACCAGCACCTCGTGCTGCGGCGTGAGCTTGAAGGCGGTGTCGTAGGCCTCGCGGTGCGTGACGCGCACCGTGATGGGCTGATCGCCTGAGGCCGGCGGCACCTCGATGGTGCCGTCGATCTCCGTCATCGTCGCCTGGCCCTTCGGGATCCGCGCCTCGAAGAGCTCCTCGACGCGCGGCAAGCCCTGGGTGATGTCCTCGCCCGCGACGCCACCGGTGTGGAACGTCCGCATCGTTAGCTGCGTGCCTGGCTCGCCGATCGACTGAGCGGCGATGATCCCGACCGCCTGGCCGAGCTCGACGAGCTCGCCGGTGGCGAGGTTGCGGCCGTAGCACATGCGGCACACGCCGTGGCGCGCGGCGCAGGTGAGCGGCGAGCGGACGCTGACCCGGTCGATGCCGGCGGCCTCGATCTTCTCGAGCGCTCCCTCATCGATCTCCGCGTTGCGAGCGACGATGACCTCCTTGCTCGCCTCGTCAACGACGTCGATCGCCGCCATGCGGCCGATGAGCCGCTCGACGAAGGGCTCCGGGATCACGTCCGACTCCTCGCGCGTGATCCAGGTGCCGAGGTCGGTGCCGCAGTCGTCCTCGCGCGTGATGACGTCCTGCGCCACATCTACCAGGCGCCGGGTGAGGTACCCGGAGTCGGCGGTGCGGAGCGCCGTATCGGCGAGGCCCTTGCGGGCGCCGTGGCTCGAGATGAAGTACTCGAGCACGCTCATCCCCTCGCGGAGGTTCGAGCGGATCGGCAGGTCGATGATCCGGCCCGATGGGTCGGCCATCAGCCCGCGCATGCCGGCCAGCTGGTGGACCTGGGTCACCGAGCCGCGGGCGCCGGAGTTCGTGATGAGCATGATCGAGCCACGCTCGTCGAGCCCCGACAGCATCGAGTCGGTCACCTTGTCGGTCGTCTCGCGCCACACCTCGACGGTCTGGGTGTATCGCTCGTCCTCGGTGATGAAGCCGCGACGGAACTCGCGGTCGATGCCGTCGACCTGGTCCTCGGCCTTCTTCAGCAGCCCAGCCTTCTCCTTCGGCACCGCCAGGTCCTCGACGCCGATCGTGATGCCGGCGCCGGTGGCGTAGTGGAAGCCGATGGCCTTGATGCCGTCGACGAGGGTCGCCGTGGCTTCCGGACCCAGGTCGCGGTAGCAGCGGGCGATGATCTCCTTCAGGCCCTTGCGGTCCATCACACGGTCGACGAAGCGCAGCTGCGGCGGGAGGATCGAGTTGAAGATCACCCGCCCGGCCGTCGTCGTGATGATCTCGCGGACCGTCTCGCCGTCCTTCGGATCCCCATTCCAGGTCTCGGTCTCGACGCGAACCGTGTCCTGGACGTGGATCGCGCCGGACGAGACGGCAAGGACGACTTCGGCGTCGTCGGTGTAGACCTGCCACGGCTTGAAGTCGCCGTCCGACCGGTCGGCGCCGTCCTTGCCCTTGGCGACGGTGAGGTAGTAGCAGCCGAGCACCATGTCGTGCGTCGGGCTGACGACCGGCGAGCCATCGGCGGCCGAGAGCAGGTTGCGGGTCGAGAGCATGAGCTCCTTCGCCTCGCGCTGCGCGGCCGTCGAGAGCGGCACGTGGACCGCCATCTGGTCGCCGTCGAAGTCCGCGTTGAACGCGAAGCAGACGAGCGGATGGATCTGGATCGCCGAGCCCTCGACCAGGACCGGCATGAACGCCTGGATCCCCAGCCGGTGGAGGGTCGGGGCGCGGTTCAGGAGCACCGGGTGGTCGTGGATGACGTCCTCGAGGACGTCCCACACCTCGGGCCGCACCCGCTCCACGATGCGCTTCGCGCTCTTGATGTTGTGCGCAAAGCCCTTCTCGACGAGCTGCCGCATGACGAACGGCTTGAACAGCTCGAGCGCCATCTTCTTCGGCAGCCCGCACTGGTGGAGCTTGAGCTCCGGGCCGACGACGATGACGGATCGACCGGAGTAGTCGACGCGCTTGCCGAGCAGGTTCTGGCGGAAGCGACCCTGCTTCCCCTTCAGCATGTCCGAGAGGCTCTTGAGCCGATGGTTGCCGGTTCCGGCGATCGCGCGGCCGCGCCGGCCGTTGTCGATCAGCGCGTCGCACGCCTCCTGGAGCATCCGCTTCTCGTTGCGGATGATGATCTCCGGCGCCTCGAGGTCGAGCAGGCGCGACAGCCGGTTGTTCCGGTTGATGACGCGCCGGTAGAGGTCGTTGAGGTCGGACGTCGCGAATCGGCCGCCATCGAGCTGCACCATGGGACGCAGGTCGGGCGGGATGACCGGCAGGGTCGAGAGGATCATCCACTCGGGGCGCGCGCCGGACTTGCGGAACGCCTCGATGAGGCGCAGCCGCTTGATCGCCTTCTTCCGGCGCTGGCCGGAGGTCTGGCGCATCTCCACGTGGAGGTCCTGACTGAGCGTGTCGAGGTCGATCTGCTCGATGATCCGCTTGACGGCCTCGGCGCCCATGCCGGCGTCGAACAGCCGGCCGTGCATCTCGGTCAGCTGGCGGTACTCGCCCTCGGTGAGGATCTTCAGCACCTGGATGTCGGCCAGCCGGCCCCGCTCGGTGCGGGCCCACAGTTTGGCCTCATCGGTCTCGCGCTGAACCTGCTCACGCTCGCTGGCGGTCGCCTCCTCGATCCCCGAGGTAAGGTCCGCGATCGCGGTCTGGTACTTCTCCTCTGCCGTGGCGAGGCCTTCCTTGGCGTCCTTGTCGACGGCCCCGACCTCGCCCTTGACGAGCTCGCGAAGCTTCGCGAGGGACTCCTTGCTCGTGTCGCCGGAGCGTCCGATGACCTCGCCGGTGGCCGCGAAGACGACGTCGTCGGCGAGCGTCTTGCCGCCCTCCTTGATCGTGGCCTCGACCGCCTGGGCGGCCGTCATCAGCTCCTCGGTCCGGCTGGCCTGCCCATCGGTGATGCGCTTCTTCTCCGACTCGTGCGCCGCGTCGACCTCGGTCCGCTTGTCGGCGACGGCGGACTCGAGCTCGGCCTTCTTCTCGTCGACGACCGCCTGTGCCTTGGCGATGCGCTCCTCGGCCTCCTCGTCGATGCGCTGGAGCGCCTTCTCACGCTGCGCCTCGTCGACGCGCGTGACGACGTAGAGCGCGAAGTAGAGGATGCGCTCGAGATTGCGCGGGCTGATGTCGAGGAGGATGCCGAGGCGGCTCGGCGTGCCCTTGAAGTACCAGATGTGGCTCACCGGGCTGGCGAGCTTGATGTGCCCCATCCGCTCTCGGCGCACCTTCGACCGCGTGACCTCGACGCCGCACTTGTCGCAGATGATTCCCTTGTATCGGATGCGCTTGTACTTGCCGCAGTAGCACTCCCAGTCCTTGGTGGGACCGAAGATGCGCTCGTCGAAGAGGCCGTCCTTCTCCGGCTTCAACGTGCGGTAGTTGATCGTCTCCGGCTTCGTGACCTCGCCCGACGACCAACCCTTGATCTGATCGGGCGACGCGAGGCTGATCCGGATGGCGTCGAAGTTGTTGACTTCCAGCATGAGCTGCTACGACTCCTGCGGCATTGCGCCGCAACTCGCTCGGGTGCGCCACGGGCTGACCAGGCCCTGGCGGAGATGGACCGATTGTTTCTGCGCGCGACGCCCCGCCGGCGCCGCGCCCTGATTACTCCTCAAAGCCCTGGAGATTGATTCCGCCGAGGTCCGGCAGCGGATAGCTCCCGGTGTCCTCGATGAAGCGGATCTCCTCTTCGTTCTCGTTCAGGATCTCCACCGA
>DASUFJ010000112.1:0-3643 GCA_036274575.1 Candidatus Limnocylindria bacterium | reverse complement strand
CCAGGGTGACGACCGCGTCATCGCGCGCGGCGAGGGCCTCACCCGCGACGGCCGCTACGTGCCGATGACCCGCTTCGTGCTTCGTGAAGGATCCGTGACCCGCGAGGACCGCTGGCCGACGGATGCCGATCTCGGCGCCGTGGTCATCCTGCCCGGCGGCGAGGCGGGCATCCTCACCGCCTGGTGGAACGCCGGCGACGGCTCCGCTTGGCGCTGGTCCGTCGAGTTCAGCAACCGACGCGGCTAGCCGTCGATCTCCTCGAGGCGGCCGTCGCCCTCGGGAACCAGCCTCTCGTCCGAGCGCGGGATCGGCGTGCGCAGGAAGAGCACGATCCCGGCGCCGATCGTGGCCGCGATCACGATGGGGAGCCAGGGCAGCGCGCGCAGATCCACGATGCCCACGACCTCGATGTTCCGCGCGACCTCCTGGCCGATGGGATCGCGAGCCACGACGAGGACGTCGCGCGGCCAGGGCGACGCTGGGATCTCGACCTCGAAGCGGCCGTCGGCCGCCGGCTCGACCGGCTGGCCGTCGACCGTGATCGATGTCCCGACGGCCACCTCTCCGCTGAGCGTGGCGTGCCCCTCGAACAGCTCGAACGAGCTCGCGGCGCTCAGCGCAGGCGGCTCGCGAAGGATCGTGACGTCCCAGGTGACGGAGCGGGCGATGCCGAGCGGGCCGATGAGGAGGATCCCGGCGGTGTCGCGCGCGCTGGCGTCCCGGCGCCCGGCGAGGTCGATGTCGATCGTGGTCTGGCCGCTCGCTATCTCCTCGACATTGGCCCTGTCGCCGATCGTCGTGAGAACGGCCGTCCCCGGCTCAGCGGCCACGGTCGCGCGGAATCCGCCGGTCGCCGCGAACACCCTCGGCCCCTCGGCCGTATTGAGGACGGTCGCACCGTCGAGAGTGACGTCCGGGTCCCCCTCAGCCGGCGCGAGAACCGAATCCACCGGCACGACCGCGACCGTCGACGCCGCGATCTGTCCGGCGTCGAAGCCAATGCCGCCCAGCCAGGCCGTCGCGTCGCCGGGGAACCAGCCGGTTCCACGAACCAGCCAGGAGCGGCCGGGCCCCGCCAGACCCATGACCTGGCCGCCGGCCATCTGCGCGGCCTCATGGACCTCGGATGATCCATCGGCATTGATCGCGACGACGCGTGCCAGACCCAGGAAGGCCGGCCGTCCATCCGGAAGGCCGCCGGGGATCGGCCCCAGCTGCGGGTAGATGTCGGGCATCTCGACCACACCGGACTGGACCTCCTGCATCGCCTGCCACAGCTGGTCGACCTCGGGCGGCGCATCCAGGGCCAGCTCGAGCTCGAGGTCCAGGGTGTAGACGCGCATCCCGAGCTCGTGGCCCATCGCGGCGTCCAGACCGACCACTTCGATGAGGCGCGCGTCGGCTCCCGAACCCACGATCCAGACGCTCGGGAACGGTCCGGCCGAGGGCGTCTCCGTCACTCCGGTCAGCCCGTCGACGGGCCATCGCGCGGTCACGATGCCTCGCTCGGTGACGAAGATGAGCCGCCCATCGGCGGCGCCCGCGATCCACCCACCGGACCTCGGCTCGAAGATGTCGGTCATCGCAGCGCGATCGATTCGCATGCCGGCGTCGGACGCCGCGGCTCGGATCAGCTCGCCGTTGTCCTCGCTCATGAACAGCAGCTCGTCGCCGGGCAGCCCGTCGGTGTCCGCGGCAAAGTTGAGGTATGCGATCCCGTCGCCGAGGTCGATCGGTTCGGCCGCATAGCCGTCGCTCACCTGGCGAAGCAGCGTGAACGCGTTCCGCCACGGCCCGTCGCCCTCCGGAATCGGCATGGTGATGACGAGCTCGTCTCGCCCATCGGCCTCGAGATCGACGACCATCACGCTCTCAGCCGACCCGAGGTCATCGCGCATGGGCTCGAGGCTCAGTCGCTCCCCGACAAGCCGCACGCTCGCGAGGCCGAGGCAGCACGCGCCCGGCGTGGCGCCGTCGTCATATGGCCGTCCGATCACCACCAGGACGCGCGTCCGGCCAGCGTTCCGGAGGACGAGCAATCCGGCCGTCTCCGCGCCCAGGTGCGCCGTCCGCAGCTCGCGTGCCGCGGCGTCCCAGTGCCGTACGACGGTCGCGCCCAGGCTGGCCCAGGTTCCGCCGCCGACACTCCAGGCCTCGACGCGCAGGAAGGCGGGTTCCTCGGGATCGGCGACGACGGCGACGACCTCGTTCGCACCATCGCCGTCGAGGTCGGCGGTGACGCTCGACAGCACGTGGGTCGCGAGGACCTGCCCGCTGTCGGTGGCGCCGCTGGCGGGAGGCATGAACGCCGGGCCGGCAACTGCCAGCGTCAGCGCGACAAGAAGCGTCCCCCTGCGCGACCGGGTGCTCGGGGAGCCGGCCACGGCAAGCCTACATGGCCCGCACGCCGAGGAGGTTGCGGGCGATGACCATCCGCTGGATCTGGCTCGTGCCCTCTCCGATCTCGGTCAGCTTCGCGTCGCGAAGGTAGCGCTCCACCTTGTACTCGGTGATGTAGCCATAGCCGCCGTGGACCTGGACCGCGTCGTTCGTCACGTCGCGGGCCACCTCGGAGGCGTAGAGCTTGGCCATGGCCGCCTCGGTGCTGTACGGCTTGCCACAGTCCTTCAGCCACGCCGCCCGGTAGGTCATGAGGCGGGCCGCGTCGATCCGCGTCGCCATGTCGGCGATCATGAACGCCACCCCCTGGAAGGAGCCAATCGGCCGGTCGAACTGCCTGCGCTCCGTCGCATACGCCGATGCCGCCTCGTAGGCCGCCTGCGCCAGCCCGAGCGCCATGGCGGCGATGCCGATGCGGCCGCCATCGAGCGTCTTCAGGAACAGCTTGTCCCCCTCGCCCTCCGGTCCGAGCATGTTCTCAGCGGGCACGCGGCAGCTCTCGAAGATGAGCTCGCCGGTGTTGCTGGCATGGAGGCCCATCTTCTCCTCCATGCGCCCGATGCTGAACCCGGGCGTATCGGCCTCGACGATGAAGGCCGTGATCCGGTGGCTGTCCTCGTCGCGATCGGTCACCGCGGTCACGATGTAGGTCCCAGCCACGCCGGCGTTCGTGATGAAGCGCTTGCCGCCGTTCAGGATCCACTCGTCCCCGTCGCGCGTGGCCCGCGTGCGCGTGCCGCGCGAGTCGGAGCCGGCGCCGGGCTCGGTCAGGCCGTAGGCGCCGATGACCTGCCCCGACGCCATCGGCCGCAGGTACTTCTCCTTCTGCTCGTCGGTGCCCGCCATCCAGATCGGGTTGCAGCCCAGGCTGGTGTGGGCGCTGACGATGATCCCCACCGATCCGCTGACGCGCGACAGCTCCTCGACGGTGATGGCGTAGGCAAGGCTGTCGAGGCCGCTGCCACCGATCTCCTCGGGATACGGCACACCGAGCAGACCGAGCTCGCCGGCCTCGCGGATGATGTCGTGGGGGAACTCGCCCTTGCGTTCGAGCTCGTCGGCGACCGGCGCGATCCGACGCTCGGCGAAGCCGCGCACGGTGCGACGGATCTCCTCGTGCTGCGGCGAGAGGGCGAAGTCCATGGGTGGAGCGGCTCCGTGGCGGATTCCGTGGAGCGGCGGCTCCGCGACCGAGTCTAGCAAGCGAAGGACCCGACCGGGCCTTGGGCCGATCGGGTCGTG
>DASUFJ010000111.1:0-16009 GCA_036274575.1 Candidatus Limnocylindria bacterium | reverse complement strand
GGCCTACTCCAGGCCGTACTCCTTGATCTTCGCGTACAGCAGGCGCCGATAGATCCCGAGCTCCTCCGCGGCCTTCGTGCGGTTGCCGCCGGCGCGATCGAGTGCCTCCTTGATGAGCTGCTTCTCGAGGGCGGCGACGCGGTCCTTGAAGGCGGCTCCGCTGGCGCCATTGCCGTTGGCCGTCCCGGCCACGGCATCGGCCTCGTCGCTCTCGAGCTCGTCACGTCGGTCGGAGAGCCGTGCCTCATCGGCCTCCAGCTTCTCACGGCGCTGCTTCAGCGCCCGCCCGCCCTTCGGCCCCTTGGTGAACGGCAGGTGCTCGACGGTGATCGGGTTGCCGCGCGACAGGACGACCGCGCGCTCGACGGCGTTCTCCAGCTCGCGCACGTTGCCCGGCCAGTCGTGATCGACGAGGCGCTGGAGGGCGTCCTCGGTGATGGTCGTCGGGATGGAGCTGGGCTCGTATCGGTACTTCACCAGGAAGTGCTCGACGAGGAGGGGGATGTCCTCCTTGCGCTCGCGCAGAGGCGGCATGTGGATGTGGATGACGTTGAGGCGGTAGTAGAGGTCCTCGCGGAACCGGCCGCCCTCGACCTCTTCCTCGAGGTCGCGGTTGGTGGCGGTGATCACGCGGATGTCGATCTTGATCGGCAGGTTCGAACCGATGCGCTCGAACTCACGCTCCTGGAGGATGCGCAGGAGCTTCGTCTGGGTCGCCAGCGTCATCTCGCCGATCTCGTCCAGGAAGATCGTGCCCTTGTTGGCGGTCTCGAAGCGGCCCTTGCGCATGGTCATCGCGCCGGTGAACGAGCCCTTCTCGTGGCCGAACAGCTCGGTCTCCAGCAGCGTCTCCGGCAGCGCGGCGCAGCTGACCTTCACGAGCGGGTGCGGATTTCGCTTGCTGGACCGATGCAGCGCCTCCGCCACCAGCTCCTTGCCGGTGCCCGACTCGCCGGTGATGAGCACCGTGGCGTCCGAGCTCGCCACCTTGCCGATGAGCTTGAAGACCTCGAGCATCGGCTTCGAGCTGCCCACGATGCGCTCCCGCTCGGCGGTGCTTTTGCCGAGCTCCAGGCGGAGCGCGCTGACCTCGTTGCTCATGTCGGCGTGCTCGAAGACGCGCTTGAGGGTGGCGAGCAGGTCCTCGACCTCGAAGGGCTTCGTGACGTAGTCGTAGGCACCATGCTCCATGGCCCTGATGGCCGTGGAGCTGCCTCCGAATGCGGTCATCACGATGACCTCGAGCTCGGAGTGGTCGCGCTTGATCTGCTTGAGGACCGCCAGCCCGTCCTGGTCGGGCAGCTTGACGTCCATCATCACGAGATCCGGCGCATCCTTCGTGATAGCGGCGATCGCCTCCGCGCCGGACTTCGCGGCCTTGACGGAGTAGCCCTCCTCATTGAGGAGATCGGTGAGGAGGGTGCGGATCGCGGCCTCGTCATCGACGACGAGCACGGAGCGCGATGCTGAGGTGTCGGCCACGGAATCCTCCGTTCATCGGGGCGGCGCCGGGCCATTGCGGGATCGCTCGAGAGAGGCGCACGGTGAGTATAGGCACCGTTCGGATTGCGTACAACTCCGGCCTTGCCGACGGGCCGATCGCGCGGGCCGAGGTCGATCTATTGCGCAACCTGACACCAGGCACCCCCGTTTCAGGCGTGCGTGCGCGAAATATCGGACGGGCGCAGTCCTTCTAAGCCCGGGGCGTGCCCCACTGCCCGAAAAAATTCGTGCGGCGGAGGGCTGACGGACCCTCCCGTATCATCGGGGCGTGGAGGAGAGCGACCTGACGACGGACCGGCCGGTGGCGGCCCCGGCCGGCTGGAGCGCCTGGTTGCGCGACTGGACGGTCGTCGTCCCATTCATCGGCGCGTTGGCGGTGGCCGTCACGTGGGGCATCGAGCTCGAGCCGCCCATCGCCGTCGTCGTCTTCCTCCTTCTGGCCGCATCGGTCATGGCCGCGGTCCACCATGCCGAGGTCGTGGCCCACCGCGTCGGCGAGCCGTTCGGGTCGCTGGTGCTGGCCGTCGCGGTGACGGTGATCGAGGTCGCGCTGATCGTGACGCTCATGCTGGCGGGTGGACCGGAGACCGCGTCGCTGGCGCGCGACACGGTGTTCGCGGCGGTGATGATCACCTGCAACGGGATCCTGGGTGTATCGGTCCTCATCGCGGCCCTGCGTGATCGGGTGGCGACGTTCAACGCCGAGGGCACCGCCACCGCCCTGGCGACCGTGGCCACGCTGACGACCCTGAGCCTGGTCCTGCCGACGGTGACGACGAGTGCCGTGAGCCAGCAGTTCACTGGCTCGCAGCTCGCCTCCGCGGCGATCGCGTCGCTCGTCCTGTACGGCGTGTTCGTGCTGGTCCAGACGGTGCGGCATCGGGACTATTTCGTCCCTCCCGGTGACGACCACCGGACCGATGTGGGCGAGGCGCCGTCCGACAGACGCTCGCTCGCCAGCCTGGGGCTGCTGCTGGTGGCCCTGGTCGCGGTCGTGGGCCTGGCCAAGGTGGAGTCGCCGGTGATCGAGTCATTCGTGATCGCGATCGGTGCGCCCGCGTCGGCGGTGGGCGTCGTCATCGCCCTGCTCGTGCTGCTGCCGGAGACGCTGGCGGCCATTCGGAACGCGCGTCGGGGCCGCGTCCAGGCGTCGATGAACCTGTCCCTCGGATCGGCCATCGCCAGCATCGGCCTGACGATCCCGACCATCGCGGTCCTGTCGATCTGGCTCCCCGGCCCGCTCGTCCTGGGCCTGGAGCCGACGCAGCTGGTGCTCTTCGCGATCACCATGCTGGTCGGGTCACTCACGATCCTTCCGGGTCGAGCGACCGTCCAGGAGGGCGCCGTCCACCTCGTCCTGCTCGGCGCGTTCCTCCTCCTCGCCGTGATTCCCTGACGGATGTTTCGTCACGGAGCGCCGACCGGAGCCTTCGTCCTGGCAATGGCTGCGCTGGCCGTCGCGGCCCTCGTCTTCCTTCCGCCGCTCTTCCCGCCGGTGCCCGATACAGGGCTCACCAAGGCCGAGGCCGTGGAGGTCGCTCGTCGAGCCGCGGGTCGGCCTGAGTTGACCATCGTGACCAAGTCGAATCCGGACCTGCTGGGGAGGTGCTTGGCGAGCGCGAGAGCGAGTTTGCGGACGTCCCGTCGGCCGATACGTGGGTCTGGTACGTGATCTTCTCGGACGGCGGCCCGCCCCTCGGCTCGGAAAGCGTCGATGTCGTGATCGACTTCTTCGACGGCCGAGTCTATGGCCTCCAGGCGTGGATCAGCTGAGGCTAGTACCGTTAGAACGGGTGTTCTATTCTAAGGCGACGGTGAGCTACGTCGGCCGGGACATATTCCAGACCGAGATTCCCTGCACCTGCGGAGCCGGCGTCACGATCATCCAGTACCGCGAGCACATGATCCGGCGCCATTGCAACGTGGAGGGCTGTTCCGACCGTGCGCTGCGAACGGTGTCATTCGGGTTCCGCGACCCGCAGTTCCGGATCATCGGGGTGCCGATGGGCATCTGCCGCCGCCACGAGCACTCGATCGGGAAGGGCCGGATGCACGTGATCGTGGATCCGCCTCGGCGGACCTAGCGGGGGCCGACAGATCGGGCAACGTGGGGCATTCGAGATTCCCGAGCGGGGTTTGCACCGATAGATCGGGCAGGACTTGGCCCGAGGCGGGTTCGGGACCCTTCTCCGGCCGGCTTCTGCCCGATATATCGGTTGAAACCCGGCCACGCCGGGCGAAAGGCGCTCAGCTGCCCGATCTATCGGCCGGTCGCCGACCGCTCCTCGCCATCTGACGGCTCGGGTGCCCGAGCGCGGAGCTCCTCCTCCAGCCGGTCGAGCTCCTCGTCGGGCAGCTCATCCAGGTGGACGAACGACGATCGCGCGCGGCGGACCGCCTCGAGCAGCTCGTCGTGCACGAGCTTCGACTCCTTCGTCTGGCGGTTGGCCTCGAACAGGATGAGGATCCCGAGGAGGTAGGTCAGGACCGTCGTCGGGGTGTTCACCAGCAGCTGCCACGTGTCGCTGTATCCCATCGCCGGACCCAGCAGGACCCAGGCGATCACGCCGATCAGAGAGGCGATGAAGAACTGCCACGAACCCGATGCCTTTGTCGCGAGATGCGCGACGCGACGGAAGAACTCACTCATGCCCAGTCCTATCGCTGCAAGCCACCACGATCGGGCCGGAACGCAGAGGGCGTGCCACTGGAAGGGCCCCGACCTGGCATCTCGGAGGGAGGATGCGCGGTCGGGGCCGATGGCCCTCCTTCAGGCAGGGCCCCGATCCGACACCTCACTTGGTGGCAGGAGCCGTCGGACCGTGCGTCATCGCATTGCAGCGCCCATGCCAGACGAGGCGCCCGGGAGGCTGCTCAGTCACGTGCGCCGGTCGGAGGTCATCACCTCGCCGACCCCGCTGCTCAGCGAGCTTGGTGCGTCAAGGTTCGCGTCGTCATCCACCGCCACTCGCAGCCGATAGACCATCTCCGCGCCCAGCCAGGCCGTGAACAGCGCCAGTCCGACACCGATGAGCCCCAGCACGAACGGCAGGATATCGGGCGCGTAGTCGGCATCCCCCAGGCGAAGCAGCCAGCTCACCGCGAACAGTCCGACGATGACGACGTTCCCCACGCCATGCATCGCACCGATGCGCTTCGCGCGCGTCTCCCTCGGCAGCGCGAGCCAGTCGATCAGGCCGAAGATCGCGGCCGCGAGTCCTCCCACGACACCGGCGGCGATGGCCCAGAACGAGAAGATCGCCAGCCCGTCCTCATCGGTGATGAAGTAGAGGACGTCGAAGAGGACCGCCGTGCTGAACAGTGCGAGCGGGAACACGACGAGCATCGGATGGATCGGATGCCCGAATAGCTTGATACGCGTCTCCACGTGCACCTCCTGCCCGGGCTGTTTCGCTCATCTCACCCAAAGCAACCGGCGTGCCCCGATCCACGGTCTGCGTGGCACCCGCCATGCACTCCCGGCACCCATGGCGCGTCCCATCAACGAGCAGGTCGTCGTGATCACCGGCGCCTCGTCCGGCATCGGTCGCGAGACGGCGCTGGAGCTCGCGACGCGCGGCGCGCGCATCGGCGCCATCGCCCGAGGCGAGGCTGCCCTCGAGACACTGGCCGCGGAGGTGGATCGCATCGGCGGGGAGATGCTCGCCATCCCCGGCGACGTGGCCGATTGGCCCACCGTCGAACGGGTGGCCGCGGCGGTGGTGGATCGGTTCGGACGGATCGATACCTGGGTGAACAACGCGGCCGTGAGCGTGTACGCGACGATCGACGAGCTGACGGTCGAGGAGATCGCCCGCGTCACCGCGGTGAACTACCTCGGCGTCGTGCACGGCGTGAAGGCCGCGTTGCCGCACCTGCGGGCGGCCGGCGGCGGCACGATCATCAACGTCGGCTCCGCGCTCAGTGAGCGAGCGGTGCCGATCCAGGGCGCCTACTCCGCGGCGAAGCACGCGGTGAAGGGCTTCACGGAGGCGCTGCGCATCGAGATGGAGCGCGAGGGCGATGCCATCCGGGTCGTGCTCATCGAGCCCTCGTCCATGAACACGCCGCTCTTCGACCACGCCCGCTCGAAGATGAACGTCCGCCCGGTCCCGATCCCGCCGATCTACGAGCCGCGCGTCACCGCCCAGGCCATCCTCCATGCTGCGGAGGAGCCGGTCCCGATCATCGTGGCGGGCGGCGCCGGGAAGCTGCTGACGATCGTGGAACGGGTCAACCCGCGGCTCGTCGACTGGTGGCAGCTCCGCAACGACTCGGGCGCGAAGGACCAGCGCAGCGACCGCCCCGACGCCGGCCAGGACAATCTCTTCGAGCCGATCGAGACGTCCGGCAGCGCGACCGGCCGCTTCGGCCGGACCGCGAAGGGCTCCAGCGTCTACACCGATCTGTTCGAGCTCCATCCGGCCCGCAAGACGGCGGCGGTCGCCGCGGCGCTCGTCGGCGGGCTGCTCGCGGTGCGGCGCATCGGCCGCTGAGGGCTCGTGCCGCATCGGCTTCTGCTGCGCGGCAGGACGGAGCAGATCTACGTCTACTCCGGACGGTCGGTCCTGATCACGAACCTGCGTGGCCAGGTCACGGGCTCAGGCTCCGAGGGCTTCCACGTCGACAACACGCGCGTCGTCTCGCGCGACGAGCTGCTGGTCGACGGCAACGCCCCGAAGGCGGTGTCGGTGAGCGCCGTCGGGGCGGATGCGATGCTGGGCTACTACGAGGTCGACGGCGGCGAGGAGCAACGCAGCGTCTTCCTGGAGCAGTCCCGCTTCGTGGCCGAGGGCCTGGTCACCCGGCTGCGTGCCGCGAACTATGGGCGCCGCGACCGGACGCTGGTGCTTGCATGGCGCATTGCCGCCGACTTCGCGGATACCGACGACACCGAGCGCGGCGGTGAGCGCCGTTTCGAGACCGATGTCGACTGCACCTGGGATCCGGCCGACGGCCGACTGCGCATGCGTGCGACGGACTCCCGCCTCGACATGGCGGTCGCCTTCCGGCTGGATGGGGTGCCCCCGAGCTGGGACGGCCACGCACTCGGCTTCGAGATGGCGGTCCCGGCGCGGGGCTCGGCCGAGGTGACGCTCGCGGTGGAACCCTCGTTCGACGGGCGGGAACGGCGGCCCCCGGTCGCCGGCTTCGCCGCACCCCGTGCCGGCCTCGCAACCCTGCGGGCCCAGCTCGCGGCCGAGGCGCCGACGTTGCGCAGCTCGAACGCGGCGGTCGAGCGGGCGTGGGCCACGGCAGTGGCCGATCTCGCCAGCCTGCCGCTGGGCCTGGCCGAGGGACCGGCGGCACCCATCGCCGGGCTGCCGCTCTACCAGCAGTTCTTCGGTCGCGACACGCTGACCATCGGCTGGCAGGCGCTGCCGGCGTTCCGGACCCCGCTTCGGGACGCGTTGCGAGCGAATGCCGCGGCCCAGGGCCGCCGGATCGACGACTGGCTGGACGAGGAGCCGGGAAAGATGATCCACCAGGCCCGATGGGGACCGGTCTCGCGCCTGGGCATCGACCCGTTCACTCGCTACTACGGCGACTTTGCCACCGTGCCCGACTTCCTGATCATGCTCGGCCAGTACCTGGCGTGGACCGCCGACTTCGAGACGATCCGCGAGCTGCTGCCGGCGGCGCGCGCCGCGGTCGACTGGATCGAGCGCTATGCCGATCTCGACCGCGACGGGTTCATCGAGTACCGCACCCGCTCGCGCGCCGGGGTGAAGAACCAGGGCTGGCTCGACTCCGACGACGCCATCGTGGACGAGCGCGGCGAGATCGTGCCGAACCCCATCGCCACGGCCGAGCTGCAGGCCTACGCCTACGCGGGTCTCCAGCAGGCGGCCATCGTCTTCGCCGCGTGCGGCGACATCGGCTTCGGCGCGGAGGTGCTCCAGCGCGCCCGCCGCCTGAGGTGGGCCTTCGACCGCCGCTTCTGGTGGGCCGCCGAGCGCACCTATGCCATGGGCCTGGGGCCTTCCGGTGCGCAGATCCGTTCCGTGGCGTCGAACGCCGGCCACGTCCTGGCGGCCGGGCTGGTGCCGTCGGGTCGCGGGCGTGCGGTGGCGAATCGGCTCATGCAGCCGGACACGTTCAGCGGCTGGGGCATCCGCACCCTGTCCAGCGACCACCCGGCCTTCAACCCGTTCAGCTATCACCGCGGCACGGTGTGGCCGGTCGAGCAGGCGACCATCGGTTTCGGCTTCGCGCGGTACGGCGCGTGGGGGGAGCTGGATCTGCTGGCGAAGGGCTTCTTCGACACCTCCGAGCTGTTCGGCGAGGGCCGGCTGCCGGAGGTCGTTGGCGGCATCCAGCGCGACGCCGAGCACCCGCACCCGGGCATCTACCCGGACAGCTGCGAGCCGCAGGGCTGGTCGTCGAGTGCGGTCATCCAGATGGTCCAGGCGCTGCTGGGCATGGTCGCGGTGGCGCCGGCTCGGTTGCTGGTCATCGACCCGCACCTGCCGTCCTGGCTTCCGGACCTCCGGCTGGAAGGGCTGACGGTCGGCTCGTCTCGCGTTGATCTCGCGTTCCGGCGGACGTCATCCGGTGCGACCGGCTTCGAGGTCACGCGGCGCGACGGGATGCTGGCCGTCGTCCGCCAGCCACCGCCGCAGTCCGCCGAGGCGACGCCCTGGGGTCGGGTCCGCGCCCTGGCGGCCTCGTTCGTCGGCCGATGACGGCTAGCGGCCGGCCACCACCAGCAGCAGACCGATGTTGATGAGGAAGGCGATGCCGACGGTGGCAATCCAGGCGACGGTGTTCGCCAGCCATTGCTCGCGGATGTTGTCCTCGATCGTTCGGTCGAGCGCGTCCTGCATCTCGTCCCGCTGACGGCGCAGGGTCTCCCGCCGCGGCTGAGCATCTCCGGTCGTCATCGGTCTGTCCCCGCTCGGAGGGCCGCCAGGTCCTCGCGAATGGCCGAGAGCTGGAGCATGACCTCCTCGTCGCCGTCCTTCGACTCGGTGCTGCCCTTGTGGATCAGGAACGCGGTGAGCACGGCCATGGTGAACAGCTGGAGGAACTCCGACTGCCAGTTCTCGAACGTCGCCTGGAGCCATGGCCAGAGGTACCCGTCCGGTCCGAGCACCTGCGCCGCCTGGCCATGCGCCTGCTGCTCGGCGGCGAACTCGACCCAGCCGGTGAGCGTCTGGGCAATCCAGCTGAAGAGGAACATCAGCGCCAGGACGATCCCGAGGCCGTAGTCCCGGAAGATTCGATTCACGTCTCAACCTCTTGGCTTGCGCTGGCTCGCGCAAATGCAGAGGTCGTGCCGCCGGTGGGTCAGACCGAGCGAACCCGGGTGGGCCTTGCCGAGGACGCCGTTCTCGACGCGCACCCAGCCGCCCTCGCGGAGCGCCGGATCGGCCAGCTCATCCATCCTGGCGGACGATATATCGGGCATTCCAACGCATATTCAACGTTCGGGTGCGCTTTTCACCGATCTATCGGGCACCAGTTGGCCCCGACCACACATTGCCGGTCGCTCAGGCCAATCCGTGCCCGATCAATCGGTCGAAACCGGGCCGGCCAAGGGCGAATGCGCCCCAGTGCCCGATGGATCGGCCCCTAGGGCGTGGCCGATGGGCTCGCCGCGGCAGAACCCGACGCCGATGGAACGGCCGAGGCCGAGCCCGTGGCCGATGCCGATGGCTCGGCCGAGCCGCTCGGAACGTTCGAAGGCAGGGGCACCGGTGTCGGCTCAGGGATGAAACGCGAGGGGATGTTGAGGAACGAGAGGACGATGATGAGCACGAAGGCGGCGATCACGATGAAGATCCACGGCCGGGCGAGGCGGTCGTTGCGAGGCGGGAGGGCGCCTCGGTAGCCGCCCGTGTTCGAGGTGCTGCTCGTCATCTGTCCGGTCGGTCTCCACGTGCGGTGCGCTGGGTCAACTCGGCCAGTGCCGTCGAGGCTCGCTCGGCGGCGGCGTGCATGCGCGCCTCCGCATCGGCCACCGCGTGACGGGACTGGGCGACCCGGGCGCGTCCCTGGTCCACGGCCTCGACCCCGTTCACGGCGAGCGTCCAGGCCAGGAGGGCCAGCGAACCGATCACGATCGCGGCGAGCACGATGACCGCCAGATCGAGGAACAGTCCCACGGCGCGCGAAGGGTAGCAGATCGGCGATTTGGCACGCCCGCTGCATCGAAGATCGGCACACGCGTCGGGACGACCCCTGCAGAGCACAGGCTGGACCCGACGCTTCTGACTGCGGAGGGGACGGTCGCGATGAGGGGACGGTCGCGATGAAGGTGGCCAAGCGCTCGTATGTCGTCATCGAGGACGACCCCGGTGTGGCCGACCTGCTGGTCACGATCCTTGCCGAACACGACGCCGGCGCGGACGTGCGCTCGTTCGGCTATCTGCCTCCGCTGGACGAGATCGCCGACTCGGCGCCCAGCGCGATCGTGCTGGACCTGGTCATCGGCGGCCAGCCGCTGGGCCTGGCGTTCTACCACGAGATCCGCACCTTCACCCCGCTGGCCGATGTGCCGATCCTGGTCTGCACCGCGACCTCGCCAGCCGTGGACGCCAGCGTCCGCCGCATCGTCACGGATCCGCAGACCGAAGTCATCCTCAAGCCGTTCTCGCTCGACGAGTTCATCGGCGCGTTGCGCGACCTCGAGGCGCGGACCGGCCTGTTCGCCATTCCCGGTAGCCGCGAGGGCGGAACGCCCTCCGAGGCATTGGCCAGTGCTGGGGCGTCGCAACGTCAGCGGATCGGGTCGCGGTTGTAGAGGCGCATCGACCACAGGTAGCCGCCCAGCGCGATGACCGCGCACCAGGCGATCGAGATCAGCGCGCTCGAGCCGATGGGCGTCCCGAGCATGAGCCCGCGGAGGGTCTCGATGAACGGGGTGAACGGCTGGTTCTCGGCGAACCAGGCGACCGGGCCGGGCATCGAGTCGGTCGGCACGAAGGCGCTGGAGAAGAACGGCAGGAGGATGAGCGGCATCGGTAGGTTGCTGGCGGCCTCGACCGTCTTCGACACCAGCCCCATCCCGACCGACAGCCAGGCCAGCGCGAACGAGATCATCGCCAGGAAGCCGATGGCGGCCAGCCACTCAATCGGTCCGGTCGTGGGACGGAAGCCGGTGATGAGGGCGACGGCAAGGACGGCAAGCAGAGTCAGCATGGTCAGCACCACGGAGCCGATGACGTGGCCGGCCAGCACCGCGCCGCGCGGGATCGACATGGTCCGGAAGCGGGAGATGATCCCGGTCGTCATGTCCATCGACACCGTGATGGCGGTCGACTGCGTGCCGCCGATGATCCCGAACAGCAGGACACCCGGCGTGACGTAGGCGATGTACGCGTCACGGCCGCCTTCGGATCCCGGCAGCCCGTTGCCGAGTGTCGAGCCGAAGACGTACACGAAGATGAGGTAGAAGAGGATGGGGATGGCCGCGACGACCAGCGTCATCGACGGGTAGCGCATGGCGTGGCGGAAGTTGCGACGCAGCATCGTCGCCGAGTCGGCGAGGACGTAGCTGGTCATCACTGGTTGGCCACCTTTCGTGGATCCGCCTGCCCGGTCAGGGACAGGAAGACGTCGTCGAGGTCGGGGGTATGGAGACCGATGTCGGCCACGTCCGCCGCCGCTCCATCGAGCTGGTCGAGGACCGCGCGGAGCGAGGCGACGTCGCCATCGGTCGGCACGTGGAGGACGGGGCCGTCGGGGTCTCGGCGTGCGGTGGTGAGTCGCGCGGCCGCTGCGTCGAGCGCATCCGCCGACGTGAACTCGATGCGCACCGTGCCGCCGGGCACCAGCCGCTTCAGCTGCGCCGGCGTGCCCTCGGCCACGATCCGGCCGTGGTCGAGCATCGCGACCTTGTTGGCGAGCTCATCGGCCTCTTCGAGGTACTGGGTCGTCAGGAAGATGGTGATCCCCTGGGCGACGAGGTCACGGACGATCGTCCACATCGTGCGACGGCCGCGCGGGTCCACCCCGCTGGTCGGCTCGTCCAGGAACACGATCCGCGGGCTGCCCATGAGCGTCATCGCAAGATCCAGGCGGCGCTTCATGCCGCCCGAGTACGTCGCGACGTACTTGCCGGCTGCATCTGTGAGCTCGAAGCGCTCGAGCAGGTTGGCGATCCTTTCGCGGCCCTCCTCGCGACCAAGGTGGTGGAGGTCGGCCATGAGGCGGAGGTTCTCGTGGCCGGTGAGCAGGTCGTCGACCGCCGAGAACTGCCCGGTCACACCGATGGCCGAGCGGACGCCGGCCGGATCGCTTCGCAGATCGCAACCGCCGACCTCGACCTCGCCCGCGTCGGGGGTCAGCAGGGTGGTGAGGATGTTGACGGCCGTCGTCTTGCCGGCTCCGTTCGGACCCAGCAGGGCGAACACTGTCCCGGTCGCGATCTCCAGGTCGATCCCGTCGAGGACGAGCAGGTCGCCGTACGACTTGCGAAGGCCGCTGACACGGATGGCGGGCGCGATCACGACCGCCCCGCCGGGTCGATCAGGTCAGATGTCGAGGTCTTCCACGAACGGGCCCTTGGCGGACGCGACGACCATCTCCCACAGCTCGGCCGGGACGTGCTCCCGAAGCTCCTCCAGCGTGTCGAAGACGTCCAGGGTCGCCTCGGCAGGCTTTCCGCCGCCGGAGGCCATGCCGATGCCGGTCCATGCTCTCCAGCCGGTGAGAGGATTGCCCTGCGCGTCGCGCATCTCGAAGTACTCGGTGCGCTCGATGTGGAGGGCGAACCGCTTCGGCCCGCGCCACACGCGGTAGTGCTCGAACGCGCCCTCGGCATGCTGAGTGTTGAACCACTCGCCCAGCAGGATGCCGGAGAAGCGGACCTTGCGGCCGGCGCCCAGGCCGACCTTGACCACGACGTCGTCGAAGCCGGCGCTGCGAGCATCCTCGGCCTGGACGTATCGCTTGAGGGCGCCGGTGATCGCGGCGGACAGGTTGCCGCCGGCGAGCTCCTGCGCCCGCTGATAGAGGGCCTGGTCGTCCTCCGAGACGTAGATCGTTCGGTTCGGCACGTCGACATCGTAACTCCCGCTACGTGTATGCATATCTGTATGTAGGAGTATACGTATAGCCGTACGTATGTCAACGGAGGAGCCCGCCGTGCATGGTGTGCACGCAACGGCCATGGAGGAGCCCTTCCCGGCAGTTTCGGCGGCCGATCTGTGCATCCCAGGAACGTCGCGACCATCGGCGGCGCCCAATTCGGCCGATGATGGCCGTTAGATGCACCTCAGGCCTACGTGGACGCCGGCGCGTGTCCTCGGCAGCGTGAACACGGCACGGCGATTGCGTTGCGGGCGGGCGTCAACCCGCCACGTTCCGCATCGGAGAAGCCATCATGGACGCCCTTTCGCTGCTCGAGGCCGATCATCGAGAAGTCAAGAAGATGCTCGCCGAGGGCGAGAAGACCACAGAGCGCGCCGAGAAGACGCGCACCGAGCTCTTTGCCGAGCTCAAGTCGGCGATGATCCTCCACGAGCGGATCGAGGAGGAGATCTTCTATCCCGCGCTGAAGGAGCACCCCAAGGCCAAGGACATCGTCCTGGAGAGCTTCGAGGAACACCACGTCGTCGACGAGATCATGGGCGAGCTCGAAGCGACCGACGTCACGGACGAGACATGGGCGGCGAAGTTCACGGTCATGAAGGAGAACGTCGAGCACCACATGGAGGAAGAGGAGGGCGAGATGTTCAAGACCGCCCGCCAAGTGTTCGACGAGGGCGAGCTCGAGGAGCTCGGCGCGAAGATGCAGCAGCTCAAGGAGGCCGGCCAGGAGGTCGGCGCCGTGTGAGCGCCGGGTAATCTCTTCGAGGCAGCTCGCCCGATGGAGGGATCCCTTGCCCCCAGAGGCTGACGACCGACAACGGATCGATGCGCTCGAGGCCCTCCTGGCCGAAGCCGAGTCAGCGCACGGCGCCTATGAGTCGATCGAGCTCAACGGCGTCTACGATGAGGAGTGGCCGCAGTGGTACGCGGCCTACGCCGTCGAGCATGGAATCGGCGCGCTCGTCGATCGAGAGATCGATCCGAGTGAGCTCGCGGAGACGCTGGCGGCGCGATGGCGGGAATTCCAGGCCACGGAGCGGGCCGAGCCCTGGGCCCGCTACATCGCGCGGAGGCTCGCTGAGGGACCTTAGCGCCGGACCGGGAATCCGAGATGCACGGCACGGCGTCCCTGCACGACCTGCGGGTCCTCGAGCATCACGTGGCCACGGTCGAGCTTCGAGAAGTACGGGATCCCGTCGCCGAACAGGACCGGCACGAGGCTGACCCAGACCTCGTCCACCAGGCCGAGCTCGAGCGCCTGCTGGATGACGTTGGCGCTGGCGATCGTGACGTCCTTGTCGCCGGCGATCTCCTTCGCCCTCTGGACGCCGGCCTCGACACCGTCGACGAAGGTCGTGTTCGGGAACTCCGCCGCCGCGGCGGGTGGGCTGTGAGTGACGACCACCACGGGTGCGCCGGCCGGATGGCGGTCGTTCCAACCACCCGCGATGTCGAAGAGGCGTCGGCCGGCGACGATCGCGCCCACGCCGACGGTCAGGTCGCGCAGCACCTCGGCGCTCGCCCTGTCGACGGTCATGGTGACGTCCTCGTTGGCGCTCGGCACCGACTCGTCGCCGGCCTGGTACCACTCGAACAGCTCGGCGGGATTGTCGTCGGGTTGGGCGATGAACCCATCCAGGGACATCGTCATGTGGGTCAGGACCTTGCCCATGTCATGGTCTCCTCTTTCGTCCCGGGTAAGACCGTCCGGGAGGGCCAAACTCACCGGAGCGGTGCCCTGACCGCCATGCTCAGCAACGGGAGGAGGCCTGCCGCCAGCGCCACGATCCCGAGCAGCGTGCCGACCAGCAGAAGGAACAGCAGGCCGCCGATGACCGCGGAGGCGATCGCGATCCGCCAGCTCGGTCGCGTCCACAGCGCGCGGCAGAGGAACCATCCCGGTCCGGCGATCGAGGCGTAGACGAGGAGCTGGATGACGGCTTCCGCAAGTGGCGGGCGGACGTACTCGGTGAGGAGTGCGTAGAGGTATCCCAGGAGCAGGATGGTGTAGACCGCCGCGATCGCGATCCAGAGGGCGGCAGCGAGACGCGCGAGCGGTCGCGACAGCCGCCCCGAGGTCATGGCAGCAGGCTACTGGAGCGAACCGATGGCCTCGAAGATGAGGTCGACGATCTCCGGCGCCTGGGCCGGATCCGTGATGCCCTCGTGGGTCACGCCCGGCAGCACCACGCCCTCCGCGTCGTACCCCTGTTCGCGCATCTGCTGCGCCATGGGGACGGTGTCGAGATCCTCGGATCCGGCGAACAGCCACATCGGCGGCGCGGGGCCACTGGCCTCGGCCGAGCGGGGATTCGGGGCGCCCAGACCGATGACCGCGTCGGCCTTGCCGCTGCCATCGGCCAGGCAGGCGTCGACATCGGCTTCCGGCTCGGTGGCGACCTCCAGGGCGGCGTGTCCGCCCTGAGAGTGCCCGACCAAGATGACCCGATCCGGGTCGCCGCCGTACGCCCGGGTGTTGGCGCGGGCATACCTGACGGCGCAGCGGACGTCCTCTTCGGTCTGCGAATCGTAGCTGCCGGTCACCGCCGAGCGGTAGGACATCAGGAACACGACCGCCCCGCGCTGGGCCAGCGCCACGGCCAGGGGCGCCTGGTAGCGTCGCTCGGCGAACGGCGTGGATCCGCCGCCGAGCAGCACGATCGTCGGGAGGCCATCCGCACCCTCCGGCGCCAGGACATCGCCGGGGACCGTGCAGGGCTGGCCGCCGCAATCGGTCACATCGGTGTAGGCGATGTCCGGATCGGTTCGAAGGCCAGCCACCTGGTCGCTCGGAAATGGACCGATGGCGACCGCTGTCGGCCGCGGAGCAATGCTCGCGCCCGACGGCGAGGAAGCTTGGCCGCCGCATGCCGTTGCGACAACCGCAACGCCGATGAGCCCGAGCACCATTCTCATTGGCATTGCTCGACCTCCACCCCGAGTGCTTCGTAGATCGGCCGCGCGCGGGCGTCGCAGGAAACCAGGGGCCGATGGTGGTGCCGCGCGGCGGCAGCCACGAGGGCGTCGTAAACGGCGCCGCCGGAGATCCCGAGATCGGCAATCTCGGCGGCCAGTTCGGCTGCCTGCTCCTCGCCCAGGAATCCGGTCTCGGGAAAGTCGTGGGCGAGCAGGCGGGAGACCTCGGCCGGTGACCGGCGCAGGCCCGGCGGCAGTCGTGTCAGCACCGAGTACGTCTCGAACCAGGCGTGGCCGGCCAGGCCAAGGCGGCGCTCGCGGACGGCTTCCACGGTGGCCGCGTGGGACTCGTGATCCTCGACCACCAGCGCGACGGCCGCGCTCGTATCGAGGAACACGACCGGACGCTTCCTAGCCTCGGTGTCGGTCGGCATCGGTCAGCTCCCGCACCAGAGACCTGTCGATGGGCCTGCCCGTCGGTGGAATGAGGAGGAGGTCGCCTTCCTCTCGCAGCTCCGTGCCGGACACCGGCTCCACGCGGATCCCGGCCCCA
>DASUFJ010000110.1:0-9140 GCA_036274575.1 Candidatus Limnocylindria bacterium | reverse complement strand
TGCGCCTCTGTCCCGAGGGTTTCGCAGCGGCCGCCCTATTGGTCCCGCGCCCGCAAGCGGACACGAAACAGCGCCGACGGAGGAACTCCCGGGCCCGCTCCGGTGAATGGTCCGGTGGAGAATCCCGTGCTCGGTCCCGCGCTTACTCCCGCGCCTGCGACGTTGCCGCAGCAGGTCGAGTGGTCGGTCGAGTGCCGAGTCGAGTGTTCCCTCCGGTGTCACCTCCGGTGGAGGGTCGAGTGGCACCTCCGTTGGCGCCGCAGTCACCATAGGAAAACGTCAACCCGCCGAACAGCCCTGTTATCCACGAATCCGCAGGTCCATCGTGCGGCTGTCCACGGACCATCCACAGACCTGGGCGGTTCAGCCCGCTCCGCCGAACCCTCCGCCAACCCCGACACCAACTCCGACGCCGGCTGCCCGAGCGCTGAGCTGCCGCATGTCGCCCTCGGTCAGGCGACGTCCGAAGTGCGAGATCGCCCGCTCGTTGCAGTCGCCGCACAGGTAGATCGGCCCACCGGCCTCCGTGCTGGCCGTCTGCCGGTCGCTGAACAGGGGCGTCCCCACTCGCGTGTCGCGGCCGCATCCGGTACAGGCCTGCGATGTGATGGGTTGGGCCATTGCGCACAAATCGTACGGCGGCGGATCAAACACCGACGTTCGGCGCTCACGCACCGGCCTGCCCCCTAGTGGACTCGTCGGACCCGTCGTAGAGTACGGAACGAGCCGGCGGTTCAGTTACGTTCCCCCCGTAACCGGTCCGCCGGCTCATTCGTTCCCCCCTGGCTCAGAAGGGCACTCCGCCAAGGGGCGAATCTCTGTACGGACGGCGTAACGCAAGTCCCATACCGAAAAGTGCTCGGAGCCACCGAGACGTTCGGGCGGACCCGACGGCGACGCCCGAGGACCTCGGGGCGATCCGTGCCGGTGGTCGGCGGCGTATCCCTCGTGTCACGAACCATCGAGGGGCGTGTGGGTGAGGGAATGGGACGACTGATCGACTTCTACGGGACCCAGCTCCGCGTGCTGTGGGAGTGGAAGGGCGGGCCATCGGCGCTCCTGAGGCGCCTCGTCCTCACGCTGCTCGTGGCGGCCGTCTCGTTCACCATCACGGCCTGGCTGCTGCGATCGGTCACGCTCGACTCGCTGGGCGCCGGCGTGGCGGCCGTCCTCGTCATGGCCGGCCTCAACGCGCTCGTCAGGCCGCTGCTGCTGATGGCGGTCGCGCCGTTCTCACTGATCCTCGTTGGCGTCCTGGTCCTCGTCTTCCAGGTCATCGTCTTCCTGATCGTGCCTGCCGTCGTGCCGGGCGTCCAGGTGGACGGGTTGCTCGGCGCGCTCATCGGCTCGTTCGTGTACGCCATCATCAACTCGGTCCTCACCGCCATCCTGGGCGTCGACCGAGGAGGCTCGTACTACGGCGCGCTGATCCAGCGCCTGCTGGTCAAGGGAGCCGCACCGCGCAGCGACCAGCCGGGGGTCGTGATCCTCCAGGTGGACGGCCTCGCGCACCCCATCCTTGCGGCTCGGATCCGCGCGGGCTCGGTCAACACGCTGGCCCGATGGCTCCGCGACAAGACCCATCGGCTCTCACGCTGGGAGGCGACGCTGCCGTCGATGACCTCCGCCAGCCAGGCGGGGATCCTTCACGGGACGAACGACGGCATCCCGGCCTTCCGCTGGTACGAGCGCGACCGGCAGTACCTCATGCAGTCGAGCAGCCCTGACGACGCAGCGGAGATGGTCCACCGCCTGTCCAACGGCGAGGGCCTGCTGTCGAACAACGGCGCCAGCATCTGCAACCTCTTCACCGGCGACGCCACCCGCGCGTACATGACCACGGCCGCCCTCAAGGACGAGAACCAGGGCATCGGCGACAGTCGCGCCTTCGCCGGCTTCTTCCTGAGCCCGACCGGCTACCTGCGCTCCTTCACGATGTTCCTGGGCGAGGTTCTCAAGGAGAACATCCAGGCGCGCCGCACGCGACGATCCGGCATGCAGCCCCAGCTGCATCGCGGCATGAAGTACGCGGCCATGCGTGCCGCCAGCAACGTCCTGCTGCGGGACGTCAACACCTCGCTCATCATCGACGAGATGTACCGCGGCGCGAATGTCATCTACGCCGACTTCACCGACTACGACGAGATCGCGCATCACTCGGGACCGGAACGCGTCGAGGCGCTCCAGGCGCTGGACGGCATCGATGGGGCAATCGCCACGATCGCCAAGGCGGCTGAGGACGCGCCGCGCCCGTACAAGTTCATCATCCTCTCCGACCACGGCCAGAGCCTGGGTGCCACCTTCAGCCAGCGCTACGGGAAGACGCTGGGTGAGACCGTCAGGGACCTCATGAGCGGACGCGCCACCGTCTTCGCGCCGACGACGCAGGCCGAGGGCTCGACCTTCGTGAACTCGCTCCTCTCGGAGGTGACGCGCAGCGAGGGGGTTGGACCGGCAGTCGCCCGCGCGGCGCTGGCGAGTCGCACGACCGATGGCGTCGTCGACCTCGACGAGGACCACGTGCCGCCACCGGCGGACGCCTCCACCATCGCGGTCGTCGGATCCGGCAACCTCGGCCTGGTGTACTTCACCGGGCACGACCACCGCCTGACGGTCGAGGAGCTCGAGGAGCTCCACCCGAACCTCGTCGCGTCCATGGCCGCCCACCCCGGTGTGGGCATGCTCCTGGTCCGCTCGTCGAAGCGCGGCGCGGTCGTCTTCGGCCCGAAGGGCGTCCGCTATCTCGACGAGGACAAGGTCGAGGGAGAAGATCCAACCGCGATCTTCGGAGCCCACGCTATCGCGGGCCTTAAGCGCGAGCACGCGATGAACCACGCGCCCGACCTGCTGCTCATCAGCCAGCTGGATCCCGAGCTCGGGGAGGTCGCCGCGTTCGAGGAGCAGATCGGGTCCCACGGTGGACTCGGAGGACCGCAGAACCAGCCGTTCATCCTGTACCCCGTCGAGTGGGAGCTCGACGAGGAGGTGCCCGTCAGCGCCCCGGCCATCTACCGCAATATCCGCCGCTGGCTGGAATCCATCCAGATTCCACTCGGCAAGCCGGCCGACGCATCGGCGGCCGAAGGCACACCGGTCGCGGCAGCCGCCGCCGCCGAAGCGCCGGCGCTTCCGGGACCCTGAGGGCCGGCGCTAGGGCGCGATCGCGGCCAGCTGCTGGGCGAACGCCTGGGTCGGGATCTCGCCGGACGATCGCGAGGCGACGGTTCCATCTGCGTTGACGAAGATGAAGCCCGGGAACCCCTGGAAGCCGAGCGCGGCAAGGCCCCGGTTGTCGGCGTCATCGGTCAGGACCGGCGCCGGCCACCCCTCCCGCTCGAGCCAGGCCGACGGCGGATAGTTGGGCCGCGCGGGGTCGATCCCCGTCGACAGGGTCACCATCCGAACGCCCTCCGGAAGTGGGT
Organism: Candidatus Limnocylindria bacterium; assembly: GCA_036274575.1. Classification (GTDB taxonomy): domain Bacteria; phylum Chloroflexota; class Limnocylindria; order QHBO01; family QHBO01; genus JACDBZ01. The sequence goes on along the minus strand of DASUFJ010000110.1, from coordinate 5,718 downwards.
TGTCGGCGAGATAGGTGGTGAGCAGGGGCACCTCGTTCTGGCAGTGAGGGCACCAGTGCGCGAGGACGACGATGACCTGCGCGCCATCGTCGGGACCGATCGACATCGGCTGTCCATCCAGACCGAGCCCGCTCAGGGTCGGGATCGTCTGGCCCACGGCCGGATCTCCACCGGAGGCCGGCAGCTGGCGCAGCGAGCTGCCCTCGATCGCAAGCGGAGATACCGCCGGTTCGGCGACCTCACCCGTCGAGGGCTGGCTCAGGAAGATGGCGAGCACCGCCAGGACGGCCACGACCACGACGCCACCGATGACGATCGGCCAGATCGGCCGTGAAGTGGACTTGGGCATCGCCTTCGACTTGCGGGGCATGCCGCGGCTCTTCGCCGCGCGACTGGTCACGAGGTTTGGCTCCTTCGAGGGGTCAGCAGGCTGAGGACGACGATGATCGACACGAAGCCGATGAGCGCCATCACGGGGATGGTCACGAAGCCGAAGCGCTCGAGCTCGATCGCCGAGCACGGCGCCTCCAGCGAGCATGCGCCCGACGGCAGCCCAGGCAGGCGCTGGAGAGCGACATGGTAGGTCGAAATCACCGCACCGATGCCGGCGAGGGTGATCGCGTACGGGCGAATGCCAGGGTCATGCCGCCAGGCGGCGATGCCCAGGATGATCGCCAGCGGGTACATCGCGATGCGCTGGTACCAGCACAGCGTGCACGGCACCAGATGGCCGACCTCCGAGAAGTAGAGGCTGCCCAAGCTCGCCGTCGCCGCCAGCGCGAACGCCAGCCACAGGCTCAATGGACCCAGCGTCTCCCGGATGGACCGATACGCCCCTCCAGCCGCCTCGCTCCACCGGCCCACGAGCGCCAGCAGGAGCACCAAGATGGCGCCCGCCGCCGCCACCATGGCGAGCAGGGCAAGGAAGGTCGAGACCGTCAGCAGGTCCATTCGCCGCGAGCGTATCGGTTCGTCGGGGACGTGTCAGAGGGCCGAAGGTCACAGGGTTCTAGGGGCCTACGGCTCGCGCCAGCACTGCCCACGTACGAATCGGTCACTGGTGCAGGTGGCTCTGGCTGGTAGCCTGCGAACGCTGCTGCCAGGGGAGGAGTTCCATGCGTGATCGGGTCGCGGATTGGTGGGCACCGATTGCCGGCATGTCGATCGCGGGCGGATTGATGGCGATCGCCGCTTCGGTCGTGCTCGTCAGCTGCCGGTTGGCCGGCTCTGCGCCTACCGATACGGCCAGCCCGGTCGCGACCGCCTCCGTGTCGGCGGCGCCGGCGGGAACAGGCGGCCCGGCGCCCTCGGTTCTGGCTGCACAGGCGCCGAAGGAGTGCGGATTCCCGCCTGGCACGGCGCTCGAGTTCGCCGGACGTGCAACGACCGCGGGCCTGGGCGTCCAGCAGGTCGTCGGCGATCCGATGAGCGACGACCCGGCCGACATCTATGTCACCGCCGAGCCTATCGACTACGGCGGGGTGCCCGGCCGGGTAGTCTGCGCCATCTACGTCAACGACCCCGGCTTCGTCGAGATCACGATGCACCCTGACGACGTTGGCCGGTTCACACCGCTGCCCACTCCCACGCTGCCTCCAGGCGCGTCCGAAGCCGATGCCATCGAGGCTGCGCGCGCCGTCTTGCCGGAACCCGATGAATGGCAGATCGAGGTGACTCCGCCAGGGCCGATCGCGAACCTCTTGTCGGAATGGACCGACTACGAGTGGGGTCGCGGGCTGCCCGCCGACCATTGGATCTGGCCGATCTCCGCCGAGCGCGACGATGAGGGGGTCGCGATCATCGTCGACTACGTCGACGGAACTGTCCTCGGGACCCTCGAATACCTTCTTCCGTCGCCTGGAGAGCTGTAGCGCACGATCCCTCCGCGCTTGCGCTTCCTCGCCCTCAGAACCCCAGCGCCGCGAACAGCCCGCGCACGACCAGGCTGGTGATGACGCCGGTGACCACCACGGCCAGGAACCGCACCGTGCCCTCGTCGATCGGCCACGAGGGCAGCCCATGCGCCCGCTCGTCGAGGGACTGGGCGACGGAGAGGACGTCCGACTGTGCCTCGAGCGCCGCGAGATCCGGCTTCTCGCGAATCGGCGCGTAGGCCTCCGCGTAGAGGCGGCGGGCGATCTCGACGTTGCGCTCCTTGGCGGCGGCCATCTGCAGGTGCAGCCGCCACATCGAGAACAGAAAGGCGACGACGGTCACGGCGACGATGACGAGGCTGATGATCAGCGTAATCGGCTCGTCGGCCGCGACGAGCATGACCGGAACGACCGCGACGAACAGCAGCCCCAGGCCCATCGAGGCCAGGGCTCCCAGGTCGCCCAGCCCCAGGGTGCGGTCCTGCGGGAAGACGTCGAGCCGGAGTCGCTGCCGGCCGAGCCGGTCGAGATCGGTGAGGATCACGATGGAGACCCACACGAACGTCGCGATCGGGATCATGTACGCGGCCAGGAACAGCAGCCCGGTCAGCCTCGGCAGCAAACCGTATCGGTCGATTCCGCCGAAGGTGATGACGACGACCGCCAGCGCGGTCAGCGCCAGCGGGCCGCGGATGCTGCCCAGGCGGCCGAACAGCGGGGGCGCGAGCGGTTCCTGGAGGATCCTGACGATGTCACGCCGGACCGATGCGGCGCGCCCCGCCAGCGCGCCGGTCCCGACCAGCAGGACCAGGACGACGTAGGCGAGGACGCCCTGGGTCAGCGCCAGCTGCTGGAGGTCACCGCCGTCAAGCGGTCGGCCCGAGAGCCGGACGGTGGCCACGAAGGCGAGGGGCGCGATCAGCGGGATCAACGCCCACGCCAGGACCCAGACCGCCCGCGGGGAGCCGAGCCGGCGCAGGACGCGCTCGGTCAGGATCGGCGCCATCGGTGGAGGTTCGCCCACGGTGCCCATTGTGGGCGCTACCCTCCATGCCATGAGCCGCACCTCTCCCGCCATAGCCAGATGGCTCCGCGCCGTGCTGCACGTCCCCGTCTACCTGTATCGGGCGCGTTTGGGATTCGTCTTCGGCCATCGCTTCCTGCTGCTGGTGCATCGGGGCCGGCGCAGCGGCAGGCGCTACGAGACCGTGGTCGAGGTCGTCTCCTACGGCGACGAGACCGATGAGAGCGTCGTCCTCGCCGGCTGGGGCGCCCGCACACAATGGCTCCGCAACGTCGAGGCCGGCGGCGCGCTGGCCGTCGAGACCGCTGGCCGCCGATTCAAGCCGCTGGTCAGGCGCCTCGAGATCGACGAGGCCGCCGCGGTGCTGGCCGAGTACGAGCGCCGGAACCGCCTGATCGCGCCCATCGTCCGGCGTGTTCTCTCGCGGCTCGTCGGCTGGCGCTATGACGGGTCAGCTGCCTCCCGGCGGCGCCTGGTCATCCAGCTGCCGATGCTCGCATTCCGACCTGACCGGTCGACGGGCTAGCAGGCTGGCTCGCGCTGCCGGACGACTCTCCACAGCGCGAGGCCGACGAGCCCGGCGGTCGTGACCGCGGCGAGCGGCGCGACCCATCCGCTGCACGGGACCTCGTAGAAGAACATCGACCAGCAGACTGGCGGCTGGGTGTCGACGCCGCTTGCGGGAAAGAGGGCCAGGAGCACCGCGAATCCAGCGAGCAGGGCGACGATGATCGTCCCCACATCCGGCCGCGCGACCCACCGTCTCAGGCGCCCCATCACGAGACTATCGGCCCGCCTTCCAGACCGGGTCAATCATCCTGGCCGCCCGCGTACGTTTTGTACAATGCGTACGTGAGCGAGCGACGAGTCAGCGAGGCGCGGGAGTCGTTCTCGACGACGCTCAATCGGGTGGCATTCGGCGGCGAGCGGGTCGTGCTGACGCGGCACGGACGTCGCATCGCGGCGGTCGTCCCCATCGAGGATCTGGAGCTCCTCGAGTCATTGGAGGACGCGCGCGACCTCGAGGAGGTTCGCGCCGCCCTGGCCGAACCGGCCAACCGGGAGCGCATCGGCTGGGAGGAGCTCAAGGCTCAGCTCGGTCTCTAGCCGGACCGATGTACGCGGTCGAGTCTCTGCCGTCCGCCGCCAAGGCTCTGGCGAAGCTCGACCGAGCGGTCCAACGCCGGGTCGCCCGGCGCATCGATCGACTAGCGGTCGATCCACGTGCCGATGCCCTGAAGCTGCGAGGCGCCAACGACATATGGCGCGCTCGCGTCGGTGACCATCGGCTCCTCTACCGCATCGACGACGACCGGCTTCTGATCCTCGTCATCCGTATTGGACATGGACGAGAGGTCTACCCGTGACTCCGCCGCTGGTCTCCCGTGCGACGATCTTGACCATGCTCAGGCTCGTGGCGTCGGCCGACTTATGATCCTTCCGAAGATCCGGGACCCTCGGTTCATCACGCTGCGCCGCGGCGGCAGCCTCCAGGACGACGACCACCACCTCCTCGCGCTGTGGGCGGCCGACTGCGCGCAGCACGTGCTCCACCACTTCGAGCGAGCGCGACCCGGGGACGACCGGCCACGAGTGGCGATCCAGATGGCACGCGCCTGGTCGCGAGGTGAGGTCACGATGACTCAGGCTCGCACGGCGGCCGGCCATGCAAACGGCGCGGCAAGAGACCTGCGCGGGGCGCCACGCCATGCGGCGTATGCCGCTGCTCAGGCAGCGGCCGTGGCCCACGTGGCCGCCCACGAGCTCGGTGCCGCCGCATACGCCATCAGGGCGGCGCAGGCGGCAGCGCCTGAGGGCGAGGAGGCGGGCCGCGCGGAGTGCCGATGGCAGCGGGCCCAGCTGCCAGCCGCGATTCGGGACCTCGTGCTCGACGACCAGCGGCTGCGCAACGAGCTGTGCTGGTTCGTGTTCGACTGCTGACGCAAAACCACGGAGCACCAGCATGCGTACCCTTGGTCAGCGAACGTCAATAAGGGTGCCCGCCGGCCATGCGTTTTGAGACCTCGATAGAGATCGATGCTCCTCAGCAGCGCGTCTGGGAGGTGGTCAGCGATCTGGAAGCGTGGCCGCAGCGCATCGAGACCGTCGATACCGTCGAGCTCCTGACGCCGGCGCCGATCACCACGGGCAGCCGCGTGCGGCTCAAGCAGCCGAAGCTACCCAAGGGCACCTGGGACATCACGGTCTGGGATGCGCCGTCCTACTTCGAGTGGGTGCAGAAGGCGGGCGGCATCACCAGCAAAGCCGGCCACCGCGTGGATATCCTGGGACCGGACCGGGCGCGTCTCACACTGACGCTCGACATGCGCGGGTTCCTGATGCGGATCATGGGCCTGTTCTACAAGGACTTGACCAACCGCTACATGAACCTGGAAGCCGAGGGCATGAAGCGGGCAGCCGAATCCCCCTGAGGGGTAGTCGCGCGGACACCCTCAGTTGCCAAACCAGTACCAGCCGTCCCAGAACCACAGACTTCCGTCGAACGTCACGGCCACGTTAAGGTGGAACTGGGTCAACCGTCCGGTTCCCGCCGAGAGCACGCACGTTCCGGGCGCCGATGGGCTTCCGAAGACGCTGCCGATCGCGCATTGGCCGGTGGCGCTGCCGTTCTTGATCGTCAGCACGGGCACGAGGTGGTCGGCGTCCGGGCCGGTGTAGTGGATCTCCGTTCCCGCTGGGATGGGCGCGAAATCGGAGGCGGTGACGACGCAGCCTGTCCCGTCGCAGACCTTCTCGAGGTGGAACGGCTTCTGCGACGCCGCCGATGCCACCGGAACGAGAACGCCGAAGGCGACGATG
>DASUFJ010000109.1:0-7649 GCA_036274575.1 Candidatus Limnocylindria bacterium | reverse complement strand
GGCCGATGCGGTCGCCGGGTATCCTGTCGCGCGGGTCCCCGTAGCTCAGTGGATCAGAGCAGCCGCCTTCTAAGCGGCCGGTCGCAGGTTCGAATCCTGCCGGGGACGCCACCCTCAGTGGCCGATGCGCTCCAGCAGCGTCACCGTGGTGCCGACGCCGTCCTCCGCGGACAGCCGCGTCGCGAGCTCCTGGGCACGCGAGCGCATCTCCCGGTCCGCCAGCGCGATGCGCGCCGCCTCCGTGAGACGCTCGGCACGCAGGCCGTCCACGGGCAGCGCCTCCGGAGCCATCCCCAGCCGATGGAGCCGATCTCCCCAGTAGCGCTGGTCGCCGACGTGCGGCACGACGAGCGACGGCACGCCCGCCGCGCACGCCGCGTGGGTCGTTCCCGCGCCCCCGTGGTGGACCACCAGTCCGGCGCGGGGAAACAGCCCACGATGGTCGACCGAGCCGATGCGGAGGAGGCTCGGAGACCCGAGCTCGCCGGCCATCGGGCCCTGGACGACGATTCGCGCACCGGACTCCAGCAGGCGACGGATGGCGTCGGCGAGGACCGCGTCGGAGGCGCCGGCCATCGAGCCGAACGCGATGACCACCGGCGGCGCGCCGTCGTCAAGGAACGCCGCCAGCTCAGCTGGGAGCGGCCGCGGCTCGGATCGGTCGAGCCAGGCCCCGGTGACCTGTGTGCCGGGCGGAAGGTCGGGCGGCACGACGATGAGCGACGGTGAGCACGCCACGACGTGGAGGCGCGACGAGCGCCCCCGGAACATCGGCAGGCCGCGTTGCTCGCTTCCCGCACGGGCAAGGAGGTCGTCGAGCGGCCGTCCGGCCCGTGCCAGCAACCCGTCGAGGAGCCGCCAGGCGACGCGGTTGAGCGGACCGAGGCTCGGCATACCCGGCGGTGGCGTGGTCGCGGTCGGGAGCAGGACGGGGTCGAACATGACCGACGCCCAGCGCAGCCCGTCGTCGAGCACGGCCGCGTGGGCCAGCGTATGGATGCCGTGGATGAGCGCGAGATCGTGTCCCGGCAACAGGGTTCGCAGGCGCCGATAGTGCGCCTCGCCGTCGGCGAGGTGGAAGTCACGCAGGATGGCGACCTGCGCCATCGGCCCGTGGCGGGCGGCCTCGGCAGCGACCGATGCGATGCGCCCCGGGTCGGCATGCGGCCCGGCGACCTCGACGCGCACCCCGGGCTGCGCGAGCGTGGCGCGGTGGACCGGCCAGGTGACGGCCGTGACCTGGTGGCCGCGAGCGACGAGGGCGCGGGCGAGGATCGCGAACGGGACGACGTCGCCCGCCGTTCCGACGGTCGCGACGGCGATCCGCATCAGATCGCGGCGATCTCGCGCGGCGCGAGGCGTGGACCGTAGCGCAGAGCGGTGATGCCGCCTGCTTCGAGCAACCGCTGAACGCGACCGCGCTGGCCGACATAGGGCTCCAGGATCTCGAGCATCCGCTCATCGGTGGCCCGAGGCTCGCCGGCGAGGGCCCATGAGACGACGCTCGGAACGTGGTAGTCGCCGATGCTGACCGCGTCCGGGTCGCCGCACGCCGTGCGCAGCACCTCGGCCGTCGTCCACGGCCCGACGCCCGGGATCGATCGCAGGCGCCGCGCGAGCTCGGGACCATTCCTTGCGGCCTCCAGCCAGGCGGCCCGAGACGCCGCCCGTCGGATGACGTCGGCCCGCCGTCGCTCGACCCCGATCGGATGGAAGGCGTGGTACGGCAGCGCTGCCAGCGTTCGTGGGCTCGGCGGCAGCCGGAGCCGAGCCGGTCCGGGAGCATCCTCGCCGTGGATGCGCAGGAGCGCCGCGTATGAGCGGAAGGCCTCGGTGCCGGTGACCTTCTGCTCGAGGATGGCGGGCAGGAGCGCGGCGAACGGGCGGCGCGTCGTCGGCAGCCGGAGACCGGGGTTGCGTCGTTGGAGGGTCCGGAGCACGGGATGCACGGCGTGGAGCCGATCCGGCTCGTCCGACTCACCGACGAGGTCGGCCGCGCCGTCGATGGCCGCTGCGGCGGCCGCTCCCCAGGCCTCGAGCGCGAGTGCCGACGGGCCGTCGGACGCGAGGTGGAGCGTTGCGGCGCCCTCGCGCAGGCGCATGGCCACCCACACGTCGTCCCGCGTGATGCGGATGGTGCGGTCGCCGCGGCCGTGGACCAGCGGCGCGAGCGTCGCGGCCAGGTCGAGCGGCCCGCGCAGCGCGAGCCGGCGCCGGATCACCGCCGCATCGAGAGGAGAAGCGGCGAGGGGCCGGCCTGTGCGGCCTCGAACTCGGCTCGGCTGCGCAGTCCGCGGTACCCCTCGGTCACGATGATCTGGGCGCATGCGGCGCCCAGGGAACTGCCCGGACCCGGGAGGAGGACGACGTCGGGGGCGTACTCGCGCAGCGCGACGCGGAGGGCGGAGGCGAAGTCGTACGGGGTCGTGCCCTGCGCGCCGATGGATTGCTCGGCCAGCGTGTCCGGATCGGTCGACCACGGCGTGAACCGAGTGCCGCGGCCGTCGACCAGTGTCACGTTCGGCCGGTCCCAGGTCAGCGGGCCGAGCCGTTCGACGGCCTCGCCGACCGTGCCCGCACGCAGCGGCGTGTGCCAGGCGTCCGCCGCGGCGACCCGCAGCGGGAACGATCGGTCGCCGATGGTCACCACCGGAAGGCGGCCGGCCAGCGCATCGATGCCCGGTGCGGTCCCACCCAGGACGGCGAAGGCACCCAGGTCGACGGCGAGCGCGGTGCTCCCGTTGCCGCGGTCGAGCGCGTCGCGCAGTCCGCTGATCTGGTCCGGAACCGGCTCCCACGCCTCGTCCGTGAGCGGATAGACGATCTCTGCCGGCTCGGCCGCGTCGGGCAGGGGCGCTTGCGCCGCGGCGGCCATCTCGCTGACGAGGTGGAAGGCGTCGTCGAAGCCGAGGACGCCCGAGGCGGCGAGGGCGGTGTACCAGCCGGTGGAGCTGGCCACCACCACGACCACCTCGTGGTCGTCGGCGATGCGCTCGGCATCCAGGAGGCTCGACAGGAAGACGAGTGGCCAGCCGTTCGTCGGGCGCAGGTGGACGGATGGATCGAAGTGCTCGGCGGCGTCGATGGCCGACAGCCCCTGCAGGCCGGCCGCCTCGCGCAGCTCGTCGGCGCGGCGGACCCATGGGTGCCCGGCCGGCAGCGACCCGAGTGACGAAGGTCCGTAGGCGCCGCGTCCCGGGAACGCGACGGCTGCCCGGCTCACGAGGCGGCGGCCGCCTCCCGGGGCCGGCCGGCGGCAGCGACCGACGCGGCCACGATCTGATCGACCCCCACCAGCACCGCGGACGTTGCCGGGCCCAGCGGCACGAACGAGTCGACCGCGCGCACCGATCCGAGGCGCTCACCGATCCCCTGCTCGGCGAGGTCGGCCACGATCGCGTCCGCCACCCCGCCACCCGTCGCGCGGCACTCGTCGACGACCACCACCGCGCCGGCCTCGGCGGCATGGGTCCGGATCGCCTCGGTCGGCAGTGGGCTGAGCCAGCGGAGGTCGAGGACGCGGACGCGCAGGTCGTGCTCATCGGTCAGGCGCTTCGCGGCCTGCAGGCTCAGGCGCAGCCCGTTCGCGTAGCTGATGAGCAGCAGATCCGGGTGCTCATCGATCACGCCATGGAGGCCGACTTCGCCCGGCAGGAGGACCCCCGGCGGTGGGGGATAGTCGGTGAGCCAGCCGCCATCGCCATCGGCGTGGAGATCCTTCTCGTGGTAGAGCGCGATCGGCTCCAGGAAGACGACGACCCGCCCGTCTTCCGCGGCCATGGCGATCGCGCCCCGCAGCATCCGCGCCGCGTCGTCGCCGCGCGCGGGGGTGGCGAGCACGAGCCCGGGGATATCGCGCAGTGCGCCGACGCTGTTGTCGTTGTGGAAATGACCGCCGAATCCCTTCTGGTAGGCCAGGCCGGCCACGCGCACAACCATGGGATTGCGGAACTGGCCCGAGCTGAAGAACTGGAGCGTCGCCGCCTCCCCGCGCAGCTGGTCGATGGCGTTGTGGAGGTAGGCGAGGTACTGGATCTCCGGGATGGGCAGCAAGCCGATATGGGCCGCGCCCTGGGCGATGCCGAGGATGCTCGTCTCGTCGAGGAGCGTGTCGAACACGCGCGCCGCTCCGAAGCGCTTCTGAAGCCCGTTCGTCAGGTTGTAGACCCCGCCCTTGCGTCCGACGTCCTCGCCGAAGACAAGAAGCTCGGGGCGGCGGAGAAGCTCGTCCGAGAGGGCGGCGTTGATGCAGCCGGCAAGCGTCCGCGCGTTCGGGTTCGTCGCCTTCTCGGGCAGCGACGCGCCGAAGGATGCCGTCCGGTCCGCGGTGGAGGCGATCGGCGTCAGCGCCCGCTCCCGAACTCGGTCGGGGTGGTCGGGCGCCAGCGGCGCGACGACCTCCTCGGTCGTCTGGAGCCGCGGCCTGCGGGCGGCCTCCTCGCCGGCGGCCATGACGCGCGCTCGCGTCTCGTGGATGAGCTCGCGGAGCTCGTCGACCGTCGTCGCGCCGAGCTGGACGAGCCGCCGGGCGTTTCGCACCAGCGGGTCCTGCGCCTCGATGGCCTCGATCTCCCCCAGGGTTCGGTAGGTCTGCTCGGCGTCGCTGCCGGCATGGCCCCACAGGCGGACGGTGCGAAGGTGGAGGAAGGCCGGCTGGCGGGTGCCACGCACGTGGTCGATCGCGGCGCCGACCGCGTCCCACACCTCATCGATTTCGCCGTCGGCGCGGACGTAGCGCAGGTGGGGGAGGTTGCCGAAGGTGGCCGCGATCCACCCGTCGGGGGTTGGCACGCTGATGCCGGTGCCGTTGTCCTCGCACACCAGCAGGAGCGGCATCGGCAGGCCCATTCGGACCGCGTAGCGAGCCGTGTTGATGGCCGAGAGCGCCGAGGCGTGGTTCGCGCTGGCGTCTCCGAACGAGCAGACGACGACGGCATCCTCGGGCAGGTCAATGCCGACGCCGATGCGCTTCGCCCGCGCCAGGCTGAAGGCCAGGCCCATCGCCTTCGGGACGTGGCTGGCAATCGTGCTCGTCTGGGGCGGGATCCACATCGCGCGGCTGCCCCAGACCTTGTGACGTCCCTGTGCGATGGGGTCCTCGCTCGAGGCCACGACCCCGAGCAGCGTGTCCATCACCGCCGTGCTGCCCGGCAGCTGACGCGCGCGCGCCATGACGAAGCCACCGGACCGATAGTGAAGGAAGGCCGGATCGTCCACCCGCAGGCGCGCACCCAGGACGGCGTTGTTCTCGTGCCCTGCCGAGCCGATGGTGTAGAAGCTGCGGTTCGTCTTCTTCAGCTCGCGCGCGGCAACGTCCAGCTGCCGCGAGGCGAGCTGGTCCTCGAAGATCGCCATGGCCGCTGCAGCGGTCAGCGTCGAACCGCCGACAAGCGGCGCCCCCGGTGGCAGCCGATCCGCAGCGGAGTCGGCGAGAGTCAGGTTGTCGTCGAGCTGTTTCTCGACGATGGCGACACGATCCCAGGTCATGCGGCTGGCCGGCTCGAATGGCTGGTGGGCGGAGGCGGCCCATGATACCGCCGCCGGCCGGGATGGCGTCGCTCGTGGGTCAGCGGAGCAGCGGGAAGTCGCCACCTCCGCCATACGTGAGGCTGGCGGCGAGCGGAACGAGCGGCGCGATCACCGCGACGAGCGCGGCGGTCATCCTGCGACGCAGGCCAGCGAATCGTGGCATGAGGCGAATCCTCTGCGGGGCCGGCACGAGCCCGATGCCCGCACGACGGCTCGGCACCAATGGAACGCCGATGACGATTACCGCCCGCTTACCACCGGCTTACTGCTACCCGCCTGCCGCTACCCGCCCAGCGAGATCAGGACGATCCCGATGGCGGCGAGGACGACGCCGACCTGGCCGAGCCTGGGCAGGTGCTCGCCCAGGAGGAAGCGGGCGAGCAGAACGGTGACGACGGGGTAGAGGCCGACGAGCGCGGCGGCGAGGCCCAGCGGGATCTCTTCCCGGGCGATGACGAAGAACGCGTTCCCGCCGACATCGAAGAGTCCGGCCGCGACGAGGACGGCGATCGGAAGGCCCTGCGTCCTCACCCCACGCACAGCCAGGACGGAGAGGACGATCGCCGACGAGCCGGCGCGGCTGGTGACGAGCGCCCACAACGGATCTCCGGCGCGTGCGGCGAGGTCGACGAGGACATACCAGGCGCCGAAGCTCACCGCCGCGGCCCCGGCGAGGAGCAGGGCGCGGCGCTCGACGTCGCCCCGCGACGCGCCGCCGGCGGCGGCCGCGGCGAGGCCAGCGGCCGCGACCCCTGCCAGCTGAATCGGTCCGACCTGGTGGCCGAGAAAGGCACCGGCGATCAGCGGCAGGGCAAGCGACCCGCAGCCTGCGAGCGAGGTCACGATGCCCATCTTGCCGATCGACATGCCGCCGTAGAGCGCGGCCAGCCCCGCGACCCCGGCGACGCCCGCCACCAGGCCGATGATGACCGCGTCGGCCGGCGGGGCCGGCGGCCGGATCACCAGCGACGCGACGAGCAGTGCCACGAGGCCGATGGTGTGGGCGCCGGCGACGGCGACGAGTGCACCGGCACGCCGCGCAGCGACGGCGCCGGCGAAGTCGCCGGCACCGAAGGACAGCGCGCCGATCAGGCTGGCGATGACGCCGAAGGAGCTCATCTCACCCCGGTTGGGCCGGCCCGGACGGGCCGCGCGCCGAGAGTAACGCAACCCGGGATGGGCGGATTCCCTGTTCGGCGGCCGCATCTTGCACCGATCTCGTCGCGCGATTGGGCTGGCGTGGCGGAATTCGCAGCCAGCGGCTTGACACTCGAACGCCGCTCACCGGATAGTGCGCGCAGCCCGAGCGATCCCCCAGCCGCCGGAACCCGAGCCGGCGCGGCGGCCGCCCGGCGGTCGAGGTGAGAGTGGCGGTCGACGCAGACCCGCAGATCCGAACGGCAGCGGCAGACGGCCCTCGCGCGCCGGCCCTGCGTCTCGAGGGGATCGTCAAGCGATTCGGCGAGGTCGTGGCCGTCGACGGCATCGATCTCGAGATCGCGGACGGCGACTTCTTCAGCATGCTCGGACCGTCGGGTTCGGGGAAGACCTCGACGCTGCGGATGATCGCAGGGTTCGAGCTGCCTACAGAGGGCCGCATCCTGCTCCACGGCCGCGACGTGACAGGCGTCCCGCCCTTCGACCGCGATGTGAACACCGTCTTCCAGGACTACGCCCTCTTCCCGCACATGAGCGTCGGCGACAACGTCGCCTATGGCCTCGTCGTCCGCAAGGTTGCCGCCGCCGAGCGTCGGGAGCGGGTGATCGAGGCGCTGCGCATGGTGCGGCTGACCGGCTACGAGGACCGTCGCCCCGGCCAGCTCTCGGGGGGCCAGCGGCAGCGGGTCGCGCTGGCTCGCGCGCTCATCAACCGGCCACGGGTCCTGCTTCTCGATGAGCCGCTCGGCGCCCTGGACCTGAAGCTGCGCGAGGAGATGCAGATCGAGCTCAAGGCGATCCAGGGCCAGGTGGGCATCACCTTCGTCTACGTCACCCACGACCAGGAGGAGGCGCTCACCATGAGCGACCGCCTGGCGGTGTTCAACGCCGGGCGCGTCGAGCAGGTCGGCACGCCGGCCGACGTCTACGAGCATCCGGCGAGCACGTTCGTCGCCGGGTTC
>DASUFJ010000108.1:0-5245 GCA_036274575.1 Candidatus Limnocylindria bacterium | reverse complement strand
GCGGCTGGCCACGGCCCTCGCGGAGCTCGACGCGGTGGGGGACACCGTCTCCGGCGCCTGGCAGACCGATGAGCACGGCGAGCACCATTGGGTCGAGGACGGCATCGAGCGTCCGCCGCGGCCACTCGATCCGGACGACCTGGACACGTTCGACAGATCCTTCCGTACGCGCCTCGGGAGGCTGGACGTCGTCCCGATGGTGGCCGGGAGCTACGACGAGCTCCGTCCGCGGGCAGCGCGCCGGCCCATCGCCCGTCGGGAGCCGTGGGTCGCCCATCCGCTCGACGTCCTGCGCGGCATGACCCATCCGCGACGCCAGAAGGACCGAGCGCGGGTCGCCCACCTTCGGCGGCTGGCCTCACCGACGCGGGTGGCTTCGGGCATCGGCTTCGTGGGTCTTCGAACCCCTCGCTTCGACGAGATGGTCGCGCTCATGCGCGACCGCATCGGTCTCGAGATCACCAGGGAGGCTCCGGGCGCGACGTGGTTTCGCCTGGGAACCGATGCGGAGCTCCACGTCTACGCCGACACCGACCCCGATCACGCCTTCTTCACGACCGGGCCCGTCGTCGGACTGCGGGTCGATGACGTCGACGCGACGCGCGCGGCCCTCGAGCTCGACGGGCTCGAGATGCTGACCGAGATCGAGCGCACGGAGGACACCGGGTGGTGCCACTTCCGTGCGCCCGACGGCACGGTGCTGGAGATCATCGGTCCATCTCGTTCACGCTGAGCGCTGGTAGCTCCGGAAGGCCCTGGTGGCCATGGCCGCCGCGACGATCGCCACGACGAGGAGCCCGGCGAAGCGGACGGCGATGAACGACCAGTCGGGTGAGCCGAGGAGCGCCTCTCGGCCTGCCTCGACGGCCCAGTTCACGGGGTTGTAGCGCGCGATCGTCGCGATCCAGTCCGGCGCCAGCGCCAGCGGCATGAAGGCCGCCGACAGGAACGTGAGCGGCAGGACCAGGAACTGGTTGGCGCCGATGACCGACTCCCGCTGCCGGAGGGTGAGCGCCAGGGCGTTCGAGATCGAGGCGAACGTGGCCGACAGGAGGCTCGCCCCCACGACGAGGACCGCGTAGCCCGCCGGACCGCTCTCGAACCGCGCGCCCATGAGCCAGGCCACGCCGCCGATGATCGCCGCCTGGATGACGAGCTGCACCGCCTCGTGGGCGAGGCGCCCGGCGATCAGCGCCGACCGCCGCGTCGGCGACACGAGGAATCGGTCCATGATCCCGCGCTCGACGTCGTCCAGGATGCCCATCCCGCTCCAGCCGCTGCTGAACAGCGCGGTCATGACCACGATGCCGGGGACGAGGTAGTCGAGGTAGGTCGGCGACGAGGTGAAGCCCGGGATCTCGGTCACGCTCTGGAACAGCGAGCTGAACAGGAGCAGCCAGACGAAGGGCTGGATGATGGTGATGGCCACGAACCACGGTTGACGGACGAGGGCGCGGGTGTGGCGCTGAGTCATGTAGAGGGACTGAGCGATGGCGGTCATGCGAAGGACTCCTCGGTCTGCCGGAAGGCCCGGCCGGTGTGGCGGAGGTAGACGTCGTCCAGCGACGGACGGCTGACGGTGACGGAGGCGACGCCGATGCCGGCGCCCTCGAGCGCCGAGAGAACGGCCGGGACCGTGGCGGCGCCGCGCTCCGCTCGGGCACGCAGCGAGCGGCCGTCGACGAGCGACTCGCCGATGCCCGGGACGCTGGCGATGGCGTCGACCGCGCGGCGATCGGCGCCGTCGGACAGCTCGACCACGATCGCGTCGCCACGCAGCTCGGCCTTCAGCTCCTCGGGGGAGCCGCCGGCCACGACGCGGCCCCGATCGACGATGGCGAGCTGGCTGGCGAGGCGATCCGCCTCGTCGAGATAGTGGGTGGTGAGCAGGATGGTGAGCCCTTCCTCGCGCGTGAGGCGGCCGATCTCGGCCCACAGCTCGGATCGCGCCTCCGGATCGAGGCCGGTCGTCGGCTCGTCGAGGAACAGGATCTGCGGTCGATGGATGAGCCCGGCGGCGACGTCCAGCTTGCGACGCATGCCGCCGGAGTAGGTGCGCGCCATGCGGCCGGCCGCATCGGTCAGCCCGAAGTGGGCCAGCAGCTCATTCACGCGCTGTCGCAGGGACGCGCCACCGAGGCCATGGATCCGCCCGGCGAGCTCGAGGTTCTCGCGGCCGCTGGCGTCGGGATCGACGGCGATGGCCTGGCCGACGGTGCCGATGACGTGACGCACGCGCTCGGGGTCGCGCAGGACGTCGATCCCGGCCACTACGGCCTCGCCCTCGTCGGGGCGGGTGAGGGTGGTGAGGACCTTCACCGTCGTCGACTTGCCCGCCCCGTTCGGCCCCAGGAGGCCGAAGACGGTCCCTGCCTCGACGCTGAAGGAGAGGCCGGCGAGTGCCGTCACGCCTCCGGGATAGCGCTTCTCCAGCCCCCGGGCGATGATCGCCGGTGTACCATGCGATTGCATTCTTGTCTCCTGATTATCTTAGCGGCTAAGATATCTGCATCATGAAACAGGAGCGACGGTGATGTCAACCCCGGATGCCGGCAGCGGTGGACTGCGCAGGCTCATCAACGAAGCGATCGGCATGCACGAGGTCGTCGCCGCCAGCCTGGGCCTGAACGCGACCGACCTGCGCTGCGTGGAGCTCGCGTCCAGCGAGCCGGAGATGACCCCGTCGCGGCTGGCGCAGCTCAGCGACCTGACGTCCGGCGCGGTCACCGGCGTCCTGGACCGCCTCGAGCGCGCGGGGTTCGTGCGACGCGAATCCGATCCGAATGACCGGCGCCGGCAGCTCGTCCGGGTCGATCCGCACAAGCGGGAGGTGCTCGAGGCGAAGTACGCGCCCATCATCGGGCGGGCCGTCGCCGATGCCGCGAAGGCGAGCCCGGGCATCGCCGACGCGTACCTGCCCGCGCTCGCCGAGGCCCTGGGGCGCGAGGCGGATCGGCTGCGCGTGGAGACGTACGGCGGCATGTTCGACGACGCCTATCACGCTCCGCTGGGCGGCGTCGTGCGCGCCCGGCTCGTCCTGCATACGAACGCGCCGCGCCTCAACCTCGGCAAGGCGGCCTTCGGGCAGCAGGTGCGGATGGTCGCCGAGACCGCCTCGACGCGCCTGAAGCTGCGCGCCGCCACGCCCGACGGCGAGCTCATCCGCGCCGCGTTCGTCGGGCCCGCACCGGACGTGCGAACCAGCGACGGGACGGTCACGATGCGCTACCGGCGTCGCGTCGTCGACACCCGCAGCCGCGAGATCCAGGCGGCCCTGCACCCGGCCGCGGCGTGGCGAATCGAGATCGAGAACGGCATCACCGACCTCGAGGCCGACCTGCGCAAGCTGAGCCTCGTCGGCATCGACGTGCACGGGGGCGTGAACCACTTCCGGCTGCGGCTGCCGCATCCCAGTGGAACTGTCCGGATCGCGATCGAGGGCGGCGTCAGCGAGGGCCGGCTCACACGGCCGGCCGGCGTCCCCGCCCTGCTCATCACCGATGGCGTCTCGCACCTCCAGTTCGACGACCGGGAGCGCCAGTCGTCCGGCGCCGAGCTGCGCGTGCGATCGCGCGCCTACGACCGGGCGCCGGACCGCTACGAGGTCGAGATCGGCGGTGGGATCAGCGACCTGGTGATCGACGAGGAGTGAGGCGTCGGCCGCATCGGTCTAGACTGGGAGTCCCGCCGAGCCTGATGCAGGAGGTCTCCGCATGCCGTCCTTCGCCGGCCTCTCCAGTGAATTCCTCGACGCCGAGTTCGCCGATGCTCCTGTGCGCGCCAGCGGGCTGGGCCTGACCGAGTACGACGACCAGCTCGACGACCTGTCGGAGGCGGCCTTCGAGCGCCGGCGCAGCCGCGACAGCGACTGGCTCGAGCGCTTCCGGGGCGTCGACCCCGACTCGCTCTCCTTCGACGAGGCGATCGACCGCGACCTCCTCATCAGCATCCTCCGCGGCCGGCAGATCGTCGACGACTTCGAGGTCTGGCGACGCCAGCCGGACACGTATCTCAATCCAGGAATGACCGGCATCTTCGCCCTCTTCCTCCACGAGCTGCGACCGATGCACGATCTCGTCGACGCGGCGGTTTCGCGCATGCGGCAGATCCCGGACAACCTGGCGGATGGGCGCCGCAACCTGCGCCCGGAGCTCGTGCCGTCCATCTTCCTCGACCGTGCCGCCAACCAGGCGCGCGCCGGCGCCCGCTACGTGCGCGAGATCCTGCCGTCTCAGATCACCGACGTGGCGCTGCGCGACCGCCTGGCCGAGGCCGGAGGGGCCGCGGCGACCGCCTACGAGGAGTACGTGGCGTTCCTCGAGGAGATGCGTCCGGCGGCGGCCGGGGACTTCCCGCTGGGCGAGGAGCGCTACTCGGCCCTCCTGCGCGAGAAGGAGCTGCTCGGCTTCGACGCCCGCGAGTTGCGCGAGCGCGGCCGGGCCGCCTACGACGAGCTTGCCGAGGACCTGGCGCGCTGCGCCCGCGAGCTGGGCGGCACCGACGACTGGAAGCGCGTCCTGGATGAGCTCAACGACGATCACCCGACGACGCCGGAGGCGATGCGCGTCGGCTACGAGGAGTGGACCGCGCGGGCGCGCGACTACCTGCGCGAGCATCGGCTCGTCTCCTTCCCCGCCGGCGAGGAGTGCGCCGTGGTGCCGTCGCCGCCGTACCAGCGCCCGGTGCTGGCCGTCGCCTCCTACATGTCGCCCCCGCCATTCAGCGACCGGATGCTCGGCCACTTCTTCGTGCCCTTCCCCCCGGACGGTGCGTCGGAGGACGAGATCCAGAAGCGCCTCGCCTCGAACTCGTATCCGGGCATCCCGACCACCGCCGTCCACGAGGCGTATCCGGGGCACCACTGGCACCTCGTCATGTCGAAGGCCAACCCGAGCCGGGTGCGCCAGGCTTTCCGCACGCCGTACTTCAGCGAGGGCTGGGCCCTGTACGCCGAACGCATGATGCGCGAGCAGGGCTTCTTCACCGATCTGCGCCACGAGATGAACCAGTACGAGGCAACCATCTTCCGCGCCGCGCGGATCGTGGTGGACACCTCGCTCCACCTGGGCGAGATGACCTGGGACGAGGCCGTCGAGTTCATGACCACCAGGACCGGCCTGACCGAGCCCACGGCGAAGGCCGAGGTGACCCGCTACTGCGCATGGCCCACCCAGGCGAGCTCGTACCTGACCGGCTGCCTGGAGATCGTCCGCATCCGCGAGGCGTTCTTTGAAGCCCACGGCTC
>DASUFJ010000107.1:0-6476 GCA_036274575.1 Candidatus Limnocylindria bacterium | reverse complement strand
GCGACGGATCTCCTCGTGCTGCGGCGAGAGGGCGAAGTCCATGGGTGGAGCGGCTCCGTGGCGGATTCCGTGGAGCGGCGGCTCCGCGACCGAGTCTAGCAAGCGAAGGACCCGACCGGGCCTTGGGCCGATCGGGTCGTGGTGGTGGAGATCAGTGGGAGCGTCGCCAGCGCTCCAGGTCACGCCGGCTCCGCTTGTCGCGGACCTGCTGAAGGTTCGCCCGCCGGCGTCGCGCCGACTCCGGCTTCGGGCGGTGCCGCTTCTGATGATTCGCCTTCGCCATGGTCGTGGGCCCCGCGTTGGGATGACGTTTCTTGGAATGCCTGACGTTTTCAATGACGCTCCGGCAGGGTCGGAAGTTGCACGCCGCGTTCTCGCCGTTCAGTTGGGCGGCCGCCTTCGCGATTGATCGAGCCAACTGCGCCCGGGCCGACGTTCTGGGTGCGGTTTCGCGGTGTAACGAGCACCGCGGCGCACGAACGGCGCCGCCGGAGGGAGGTCAGGAGCTGCAGCGCTCGACGGACCGCGCGATACGCGCGCGAATCGCGGCTCGGGCGCCTCTCGCGCGGTCGCCGACATCGGCTCGCACTGGGTCGACACCGCCGAGTTCGTGACTGGCCGTCGGGTGAGCGCCGTCCTCGCCGACTTCGCGGCGTTCATGACCTCCCGACAGCGCCCGACGGTCGGCAGCGCGGCCTTCGAGTCGTCCGGCGGCGAGCGTGCGACCGTCCCGATCACCTCGGAGGACGCCGCCACGATCCTCCTCCGATTCGACGACGGGTCGCGCGGGGCGGTGGTGATCAGCCAGGTCAGCCCGGGACGCAAGAACGCGTTCGGCTTCGAGATCGCCGGCTCCCGGGCATCGCTCGCCTGGGAGCAGGAGCGCCCGGAGTCGCTGTGGATCGGCGCCCGGGCCGAGGCGCGCCGCCTCCATCGCGAGCCCCAGCCGGTCGCGAGCGGCATTCCGTCGTTGCCGGCGGGGCATCCTGAAGGATGGGCGGAGGCGCTGCGTGACGTCTTGCGGCCCTTCTACGCCGCCATCGCGGAGGGCGTACCGCCACCCGTGTACGACGCGGCCCCCTATCCGACACTGGCCGATGGCGTTTGGGCGGTCGCCGTCGTCGAGGCCGTCGTGGCGAGCGCCCGCTCCGAGCGCTGGACCGAGCCCGCCGGCTGAGTCGGGAAACGAATCCTTGACAGGCGAAGAGGGCCGCTCCGTATACTCCGCCAGGCCTACTGCAACGCGACAAGGTTGTGCGAGGCGACGGTGCCCGACGCTGACATTCGACTCGTTGGGGTGACGAAGACGTTCGGCGACTTCACGGCCGTCGACGATCTCTCACTCGACATCAGCCCAGGCGAGTTCTTCTCGCTCCTCGGTCCCTCGGGCTGTGGCAAGACCACGACCCTTCGCATGATCGGCGGTTTCGAGGAAGTCACCGCCGGGCGGATCTACCTCGGCGACCAGGACGTCACCGAGCTCCCCCCGTTCAAGCGCGCCGCCAACACCGTCTTCCAGAACTACGCGCTCTTCCCGCACCTGACCGTCTACGAGAACATCGCGTTCGGCCTCCGTCGGCGAAAGACGCCGTCAAACGAGATCCAGCACCAGGTGAGGTTCATGCTCGACCTGGTGGAGCTCCCCGGGTACGAGGAGCGGAAGCCGAGCCAGCTGTCGGGCGGCCAGCAGCAGCGGATCGCCCTGGCGCGCGCCCTCGTCAACAACCCGCGAGTCCTCCTGCTCGACGAGCCGCTGGGCGCGCTCGACCTGAAGCTCCGGAAGCAGATGCAGGTCGAGCTGAAGCGCATCCAGAGCGAGATCGGGATCACCTTCATCTTCGTGACGCATGACCAGGAGGAGGCGATGACGATGTCCGATCGCATCGCCGTCATGCGCCACGGGAAGATCGAGCAGCTCGGCGCGCCGGAGGAGCTTTACGAGCGACCGACGACCGACTTCGTGGCCGGGTTCCTGGGGGTCAGCAACCTCCTCGACGCCGACGTCGCCGGCCGCGACGGACCGTTCGCCGCGCTCCGGCTGGCCGACGGAACCGTCCTTCGGGCTCCGGCCCCCATGGTCAATGGCGCCGAGCGCGTCCGCCTCGGCGTTCGGCCCGAGAAGCTCCGCGTTCTGGCCCTGGCGGATGGCCATACGACCGGCGCCGCCAGCGACACGAACGCCATCGACGGCACGGTCCTCGACGCGTCCTACATCGGCGTCAGCACCCAGTACCTCGTCGAGACCGCCGACGGCCACCGGTTGACCGTCTACGCCCAGAACCTCGAGACCAGCGGCGCGAGCGAGGTGCTCGCCGACGGTCAGCGCGTGCGGCTGACATGGAAGCCGCAGCACACCTTCGTCATCGGGCCGGCACCGAGCACCGGTTCGCAGGAAACCCTCGACCCGGAAGAGGAGGAGACCCACCCCGATGCGTGACGAGACTGACATCGAACGAGCCATCGCGCGTGCGTTCCGGCCGAGCGGCCGAATCACCAGGCGCTCCTTCCTGAAGGGCACGGGGCGCGGCGCCCTCCTCGCCGGATCGGCCCTGTCGATCTCGTCAATCCTCGCCGCGTGCGGGATCCGGCCGTCCGGCTCGGGCGCATCGGCAAGCGCGGGCGCCTCGGATGCGCCGGGCGCGCTCGAGTGGGCGAACTGGCCGCTCTACATCGACCTGGACGACGACGGCAACTACCCGAGCCTGATGGCCTTCACGGATGAGACCGGTATCGAGGTCAACTACACCGAAGCGATCCAGGACAACGCCGACTTCATGGGCACGATCCTGCCGGACCTGCAGGCCGGCAACTCAACTGGCTGGGACGTCATCACGCCAGGCGGCTGGGTCGTCGAGCGTCTTGCGCGGCTCGAGCTGCTGGAGGAGCTCGACCACAGCCTGCTGCCGAACTGGACGGCGAACGCCGCCGACTACGCGAAGGGTCTCTGGTTCGACCCGGACAACCGCTTCAGCCTCTGGTGGCAGGGCGGGATCACGGGCATCGGCTACGACCCCGAGCTGACCGGGCGCGAGATCACGACCTTCGACGACCTGCTGGACCCGGCCTTCGCAGGCGTCGCCGGTGCGTTCAGCGACATGCGCGACATGTTCGGCCTCACGCTCCTCTCGCTCGGCGTGGAGCCCGCGAACGCGACCGTCGACGACGTCACCCGAGCGCGAGACGTGCTCGCCGAGGCGAACTCCCGCAACCAGTTCCGCGGCTACTACGGCAACGAGTACTACGACGCGCTCGCCGCCGGCGACCTTGCGATCGCGGTCGCCTGGTCGGGCGACATCACCCAGATGCAGCTCAACGACAACCCGAATGTCCAGTTCGTCATCCCCGAGAGCGGGGCGATGCGCTGGAACGATAACTTCGCCATCCCGAAGGGCACCCAGCGCATCAATGGCGCGCACCAGCTGCTCAACTACTACTACGGCGTGCCGGGCGCGACGCTCATCTCCGAATACGTGGGCTACTTCACCCCGGTGAATGGGGTGCAGGAGCAGATCGTCGCGGACGCCGAACAGTACCGCGCGGATGGCGACACCGAGAGCGCGGACTATTACGACACCCTGGCGCCGACGGTCGTGCCGACCGAGGATCAGCTGGCCAACACGTATCCGGACAAGGAGCTCACCGAGGAAGAAGAGGCGGAGTGGAACGATCTCTTCCTGGAAGTGAGCACGTGAGCGACTGACGACCGCGCCATGCGCCGCAGCCGTCTGACCCCGTATCTCCTGCTGCTCCCGGGTGGGCTCTGGCTCCTGCTCTTCTTCGCCATCCCCATGGCGATCATGCTGAGCGTGTCGCTCCAGGAGGGCACGCTCGACACCGGCTTCACGCTCACCTGGAACTTCGGCATCTACCCGCGGGTCATCACCGAGTTCGGCGACCTCTTCCTCCGCTCGACCGTGTACGCCGTCATCACGACCCTCCTGACGCTGCTCATCGGCTACCCGATGGCGTACACGATCGCGTTCCACGGAGGACGGTTGAAGACGGCGCTCCTCTTCGTCGTCATCCTCCCGTTCTTCGTCAGCTTCGTCATCCGCACGCTGAACTGGCGGATGCTGCTCTCCGACAACGGCCTCGTCTTCGGCACGCTGAAGGACGCTGGCGTGCTGGACCACGCGTTCCACTTCCTGGCCACGCCGGCGTCCGTGGTCTTCGGGCTGACGTACAACTTCCTGCCGTTCATGATCCTGCCGCTGTACGTGGCGCTCGAGAAGATCGATCGCCGGCTGATCGAGGCGGCGACCGACCTCTACGCCAGCCGCTGGCAGGCGTTCTGGCGCGTGACGTTCGCCCTGTCGCTCCCCGGCGTCGTGGCGGGCTCGCTCCTCACGTTCATCCCGGCCATCGGTGACTTCATCAACGCCGATGTCATCGGCGCCGGAAACCCGGACGTGCAGATGATCGGCAACGTCATCCAGTTCAAGTACATCAACGCCAACGACTACCCGTCCGCGGCCGCGCTCGCCTTCGTGCTCGTCATCGGCGTGACGGTCCTCGTCGCGCTCTACAGCCGTGCCGTCGGCACCGATCGGCTGACGACCTGATGGGCGACTCACGGCTGTCGAAGGCGCTTCTCCGCGTGTTCACCGCGCTCGTCGTCGTCTTCCTCTTCGCGCCCATCGTGGTGATGATCGTGTTCAGCTTCAACGACCCGGCCGGCCGGCAGAACATCACCTGGCAGGGCTTCACGTTCGAGAACTACCTCGACGTCTGGAGCCGCCCGCAGATCACCGGCCCAATGGTCACCAGCCTGGTGATCGCCGCGATCTCGACGGTCCTGGCGACGACGTTCGGCACGATGATCGCGCTTGCGCTGTCACGCTACGACTTCCGCGGCCGCGGGGCGATGAACTACCTGATCTTCATCCCCATGACGGCTCCGGAGATCATCCTTGGCGCATCGCTGCTCACGATGTGGATCTCGACCGGCGTGCCGCGCGGCTTCCTGACGATCCTCATCGCCCACGTGATGTTCAACATCAGCTACGTCGTCGTGACCCTGCGCCCGCGCCTCGTCGGCTTCAACCGCTCCCTCGAGGAGGCCGGGATGGACCTGTACGCCAACGAACGCGACACGTTCTGGCGGGTGACCTTCCCGCTCATCTTCCCCGGCATCCTGGCCGCGGCGTTGCTCGCCTTCGCGCTGTCGATCGACGACTACGTCATCACCCTGTTCAGTGCGGGCCGCACGGTGACCTTCCCGCTCTGGGTCTACGGGGCCAGCCGCGTCGGCATCCCCCCAGAGGTCAACGTGCTCGGTACGCTCATCTTCCTCGTCGCCATCGCCTTCATCGCCGTCCAGCTGTGGAGCCAGCGGCAGGCCCGCGACGTGCGTCGCGTCGAAGCGGCGGCCGAAGCGGCGGCGACCGCGTGACCTACCTCATCGGGGAGGCCGCGCGACGGGTGGGCGTCTCCGCGTCTGCACTGCGCCTGTGGGAGCGCCAGGGGCTCGTCCGGCCGGCGCGGCGCGGGCGCTATCGGCTCTATACCGATGCCGACCTCGAGCACCTGCGCAGCGTGCGGCGGCTGCGCCAGGTGGACCGCCTCAACGCCCCCGGCATCCGTCGCGTGCTCCGTGACGCGGTGGTCACGGCGCACGACCGGCGCATCGACGGGCGGCCGCTGCGCCGCCTCCGCCAGCGGCACCAGCTCAGCCTGCGGCAGGCGAGCGCCCGCACCGGCCTCTCCGTCAGCTTCCTCTCGGCGCTCGAGCGTGGCGTCTCCGGCGCCAGCATCGCGACGCTCCAGCGCCTCGCCGCCGCGTACGGGACGACGCTCCAGGATCTGTTCGGCGCACCAGACGGGAGCGGGCCGCGCCTCGTCAAACGTCGCGAGCGGTCCGTGCTCCGGCTCGGCAACCCATCGGTCCGCATCGAGCAGCTGGCGCACGCTGCCACCCGGCTCGAGCCGCAGCTGTTCATTCTCGCCCCCGGCGCCACGAGCGACGGTGCCTATGCCCATGACGGCGAGGAGTTCCTCTACCTCCTCTCCGGCTCGCTGACGGTCTGGGTCGGCGAGAACGAGACGTATCGGCTGCGCGAGCCCGGGGACGCCTTGAGCTTCCCGTCCAACCTTCCGCACCGCTGGCGCAATGACGCCGGCGAGGAGACGAGACTGCTGTGGATCAACACGCCGCCGACGTTCTGACCGACTGGTCGGCGCTCCGCGCCGGCATCCCGCCCGTCTGGGCGCGCTACACCGACCTGGTCGTCGAGCGCGCCTCCGGCTCCTGGATCGAGACCATCAACGGCGAGCGGTACCTCGACTACACCTGCGGCATCGGGGTGACGAACACCGGCCACGCCCATCCGCGCGTGGCGGCCGCGATCGCCGAGCAGGCGGCCCGCGGCATCCACCTCCAGCAGAACATCGTCTACCACCAGCCCGGCCTCGAGCTCCATCGGCGGCTGCCGTCACGATTCCCGAACGCGCAGCCGGGGCGGGACTACGGCCTGTTC
>DASUFJ010000106.1:0-20777 GCA_036274575.1 Candidatus Limnocylindria bacterium | reverse complement strand
CTGTCGCCCTACAACGTGCTGTGGTGGCGCGGGCACCTCGTGATCATCGACCTGCCGCAGGCGGTCGAGTTCACGACGAACACCGATGCCTTCGACCTCCTCCATCGCGACGTCGCGAACGTCGGGGAGTGGTTCCTGCGTCGCGGCCTGGAGATCGACGTCGAGGCGGTGTACGCCGAGCTCGTGTCGATCGCGTGGCTGGGGTGAGCCGTCGGGTCGATTTTTCGCGCAGTCGAGCGCCCGAGACGCCGGAACGAGCCGGATCTGCACGAAATGTCAGTCAGTCGCAAATTCCCGGCGGGTAAGGCGTCGGCCTGACCGATTTTTCGACCGCGAGCCGCCGGGCGCCGATCTATCGGGCACCGCAGCGCATTCGCGTTCTCAGGGCCCGGAATCGACCGATGAATCGGGCAGGATCTGGCCGGAGGGCCCCTTCGAAGGCGGTTCGGGCCAATCAGTGCCCGATCAATCGGTGAAAAGCACGCCCGCGAACGCGTTGTGCGCCGGATTGCCCGATATATCGGCCCTGAGCGCCAAAAGACGGCACAGATCCGTGCCGAGGCAGCCGAGCGAGCAACCGAACGCCGGGGCGGCGAGGTACTTCTGGGCGGCGTGACCTGCGCCGATCCGCTGGTAGCGTGGCGGGATGCCGCTGTTCGAGAACGACCAGGTCCGGTTCGCCCTCCTGGCCCTTGCGATCGGGCTGGTCGCCGGAACGCTGTACGTCATGCGCGGGAATCGCCGGGTGCCCGGCCGGGTCGTGCGCGTCGTGGGCGTCGGCGGCGGGGGCGCGAACGCGGTCGACGCGATGATTCGCGCCGGCCTCAAGGGCGTCGAGTACGTCGCCATCAACACCGACCTTCGGGCCCTGAATCGAAGCCAGGCGAGGACGAAGGTCGCCATCGGGCGGTCGACGACGCACGGGCTGGGCGCCGGTGGATCGGTGCGCGAGGCCGAGTCGGCGGCGCGGGAGGCGGCCGAGGCCATCGGCGGCGCAATCGACGGATCCGATCTGGTCGTCATCGTGGCGGGCCTGGGGGGAGGGACCGGATCCGGCGCGGCGCCCGTCGTGGCGGAGCTCGCGCGGGGGAAGGGCGCGCTGACGCTGGCCGTGGTGACGATGCCGTTCGGCTTCGAGGGCGTGCGCAAGGCGCAGGTGGCGCAGGACGCGTCGGCCGCGCTGACCGGCCTCGTCGACGCCGTGGCCACAGTGCCGAACGACCAGGTCCGCGAGCTGATGCCGGCCGACGTCACGGTCGACGCCGCCTTCGCGGCCATCGACGAAGCGATGCATCGCTCAGTTGCCGAGATCGTCGAGCTGGCGGCACGACCGGGACGCGTCAACCTGGACTTCGCCGATGTGCGCGCCGTCCTCCGCGGTGGCAGCGCCGCCTCGGTCGGCTTCGGCAGCGCGAGCGGCGAGACCCGGGCGGCGGACGCGACGACCAAGGCGCTCACCGCGGCCCGGGTAACCGGCGCGGGATCGGTCCTGGTCAACGTGAGCGGCTCGAAGGCGCTGCGCCTCGCCGAGCTCGACGCGGTGTCGGAGACGATCCTCGCCAGGACGGGCCGCGACACGAGCCTGGTCTTCGGCGTCAGCATCAATCCGCGGCTGCGCGACGAGGTCCATGTGACGCTCATCGCCACGGCGCAAGCGGCGACCGCACGCACGACCGATACGCCGGAGGCACCGGCGATCCAGGAGCCACCGGCGGAGCCGAAGCGCGTCTCCGCCCAGGCTATTGTTGCCGAAGTTCGCGAGACGCCAACCGCCGAGGAGCCGGCCGAGGATGCTCCCGGCTCGCTCGACAAGGACGCCGAGGACTGGCGGCCGGTCTGGCTCAGGCGGTCGGCACCGCCCAACACGCCGGCACCCGAGGCGTCATCGGTCCAGCGCTCGCAGTCGTCGAAGACATCGAGGCGGGCGCGCCGCCGCCAGACGCAGCAGCAGCAGCGAACGGACGAGGGCGCCTAGCCTCCGACGCTGAGGCTCACCACCTCGATCGGCTGCTCCTTGCCCTTCAGCTCGAGGGCGCGTGCGCCCGAGGTGTCCAGGCCGACCACGGCCGCCGCATCGGTCGAGACCAGGAGCTCGCCGGCCGCAGCGACCGATGCCAGCCGCGCGGTCACGTTGACCGGATCGCCGAGCGCCGTGAGCTCCGCGCTCGCGCCGTCGCCGACGGCCCCGAACCAGACTCGGCCGGTGTGGACGGCGGCGCCGACGGGCAGCCACGGACCCGCGGGATCGCCTTGACCGGTTGCCTTGAGGAGGTCCAGGCCGGCATCGATCGCGCGCCGCACATGGTCGCTGCCGAGGTTGGGCGGAAAGGCGGCGACGAGCTCGTCGCCCACGAACTTGTCGACGATGCCGCTGTGGGCGTAGACCACCCGCGTCGCGACGGTGTAGAACCGATCCAGGAGGGCAGAGAACTCGGCCGCACTGCTGTGCTCGGCCATGGGTGTCGAGCCGCGGACGTCGGCGAAGAGCATCGTCCCGTCCACTTCGGCGCCACCGTGGTAGCGGATCATGTACCTCTGGCAGGTGTTGCACATGTTCGGGTTGCCGGGAGACGGATATTTCCCCACGATCCGCATCAATCCCCCGCCCACCCCGGTGAACGGTGCGGCGCACATCTGGCATCGCGGGTCGCTGGGGATGTGGCTCATGACCCGGCGCCCGAAGACGAAGCCGCTGTCGGGGTGCTCGAGGTACTTCCGCCAGAACTCCTCGTTCCGTGGATCGCTCGGCGGCGGCTCGGGCGGCGGCGGCATCCTCACGCGCCGATTATCCGCGCGCCATCAATCGGCTTAGAGGTGCGCCTCGGCAGCTGGGTCTTCCCGGCGTGCCAGGTCAATCCGCACGAGGGTCCGGCCCGCCTGGATCGCGCGGTCGAGCGCAGCCGGGTCGGGACCCCCGTGGCCGTCGCCAGGAATGCCCGACAGCCGGCGAAACCAGGGGTGATCCCGGAAGAGCCGCCGATGCCCTTCGCCAGACGCGGCAAGGTCGGTGATGGGCGTGGCCTTGACCTGGCGCTGACGGCCGCGAAGGCGGAGGCCGATCGCCCGGCCACCCTCGACGTTGTGCCACCACCGATCCCCGGTCGTGACGTAGGCCGCCGGACCGTCCATGACGTACGACACCGGCGTCGAGTAATGGCGGCCGCTCTTCCGGCCGGTCCAGCTGACGACGGCGAACCATCGGCTCAGCGGCCAATGCAGCGGCGAGTTGAGGATAAGCTTCATCGCCGGGTTCCAGGCGCGGAGGACGCCGCCGAGCAGCGATCCCCGGAGGGCTGGGCGGGTCACTCGGCTCATCGGTGCGTCACCCCTCCGCAGAATCGGTTCCAGCCCGTCCGCTGAAATCCTGCGCAGTTTGGCGCACGAGGGTCGGCCTAGGAGCGCGACTGGAAGTCGGAGCGGAAACGGGCGAAGACGATCAACGCGGCCACAACCAGCGAGAGGACAACGGCCGCGTAGCCGATGAGCATGACGACGGGCAGGAGCTGATCGCCACCGCTCAGGTGCCAGACCAGCACGCCGAGGACGAAGCCGATCAGGACGAGCATGGGGAACAAGGAGCCGGAGAGGATCGGCTTCGGGTGGCCGGGATCCGCCTGGCCGATGCGACGGCCGCCGGCTGAGAGGACGACCCACACGATCAGGATGATCGGGATGGCGAGCATGGGAAGCGCCCACCACAGGGGGCTCGGGCCGATGAACCACAGGATGACCGGCCCACCGATGAGGATGGCGAGGAGGAACCCGGGACCCCAGACGCTGGGCCACGGGAAGAGGCCCTCGTCGCGGGCGGCGAAGAAGGAGCGATCATCGGCTCGAACGCCGACGCCCCAGGCCCAGAGGATCGGGAACATCCAGAGCACGTAGCCGATGGCGATGACGACGGCCGCGCTGACGAGCACCGGCGCGAACGGTGCGACCCATCCGATGAGCGGACCGATGAGGAACCATTCGGAGGCATCGGCCAGCGGCTCCTGGAGAGACGTCGCCAGGTCGGGCCCGAGCAGGACGATCCCGACCGGGATGAAGGCCGCGACGGTGAGGACCCACGCAACGGAGAGCGCGGTGCGGACCTGGACGCGGGCCGACCGGCGCATCGCGGCGCGGGCGTGGCGGCGTTCCGCATCCGGGAGAGCGAAGAGCGGGTGGGCGGGGAAGGCGCGACGGCCCAGGTCCCGCGCGACGGCGGTGACGAACTCGGTGAGGTTGCGCCAGTACGTCGTGTGATCCAGCACCACCGATCCGAAGTTGCGGACGCGCCACGTCGCGATCCGACCCTCCGTCGTCGGAGTCAGCGGGCCGTTCGGGAACGGATCGGCAGACGCCCAGTAGTCGTGCCAGACCCAGCTCTTGCTCACGACGTCGGTCAGCTGCGAATCGAGGTCCAGCATCGCCTCGCGCCATCGGCGCATCCCGAGGCTGAGGGTGATCGTCTCGGCCACGGCGAAGATGGCGAGCACGCCGAGGCTGGCCCAGGTCGGCAGCCACGCCGCGCCGTCGTTGAACAGCCGGTACACGAGCTCCGCCCCGATGACGAGGAGCGCCAGCTGCGCCGCCGCGACGACCAGGAGGCTGAGGAACCGTGATCGGGTCAGCTCCAGGTGGCTGAGCCAGTGGAGCAGCTTCAGCTTGGCGAGCGCCTGGCCGAACGTCACGAAGCGGACCATGCCCGGTGGCACGCCCTTGTGGTCGCGGTCCGGCCGGCGGATCGCGGACCACGCCACCTGCGTGCCCTGCGAGTGCGCCACGACCGTGACCTCCTCGCACAGCTCGAGCATGCGGGCGAGGTCGTGTCGGACCCGGGCGACCATGGCGGCGAATCGGCCCTCGCTGCGGACCAGGACGAAGGCGTCGCCGAAGCCGCCGAGCAGCGGCCGTTGGAGCATGACGGCCAGCGACTGGACGAAGCCGATGGGCACGAGCCGCAGGATCGTCAACGCGATCGCGAGCAACGTCAGGAACAGCGAGAGCGCCAGCGACGCCAGCAAGAGCACGGCAAGCGTCGCCACCGCGGCCACCCACACCAGGAAGGCGATGCCGAACGGCAGCCGGTCCGGAATGCTCAGCCGCGCCGACAGCGAGAGGAACTGCGTGACCGCGACCCACGGCCCGACCGCCACGCCCCAGGACGCGAACTCCGCGAAGGACGGCGGGCGGAATGCATCGGCCCACCAGGATTCGGCGAGGAGCCAGTCGGAGGGCTGGTCCTCGAAGCCGGTCAGCGTCACGCGGACCGAGAGATGCGCGATGCCGACGCTGTCCTGGTCCGCCTGGCGCAGCGTCGCGTCCCAGATGCGGACGTCGCCGATGGGCTCCGGCTCCGTCTCGAGCACCCGGTCGAACCAGGAGATGAGGGCATCCCCCATGTCGGTGAGCGTGTCGCCGCGCTGCTGCTCGCCGATGCCGTGGACGAAGAGCACCCCCTGCCGATATGCCTTCTTCGCCGGCTCCGGTCTCGCGCCGAAGAAGCCCTTCACCGCGTCGACGATCGTGCCCAGGTCGCTCGGCTCCTCGGGCGGTGGCGGTGGTTGCGGCCAGCCAGGGTCGGATTGCACGGCGCGCTGAGTCTGGACCAGTCCACTGGGGCTTGACAACGTTTCGGCGCAGGGCCGATACGACGGGCTTTCGACCGATGGCCAGGTGGCATCGCCGATTCTCGGCAGGTCGAGGCTGACGCACCCTACGGCCCTTGGGGGCGCCGTTCCCTCGACACGTCGAGTGCTGAGGAGCGTGAGCTGCTCCGTTGGGCGCCGCTCGTGCGCATCGGTCCTCGCTGGACCGTGAGAACCGCGCCTGGGGTGGCCGTCGTGTGAAATTCCCTCGCCGCATCGAGGCCCCGGCCGTCGAGCCCGGCCCGGGCCTACTCCAGCACGGGGAGCAGGTGGCGCACGACGCGGGCGCTGTTCGACGAGGCGACGGTCAGGAAACGCGCGAAGACCTCCGGCGACGGCGCCTCCTCGCCGGCGAGATCGCTGATCGCGCGGATGACGAGGTGGCGGACGCCGAACCGCTCGGCGACCTGCGCCAGGGCCGCGCCCTCCATCTCGACGGCGACGCCGCCGAGGCCGATGCGGAGCCGCTCTCGTACCGCCGGATCGTTGACGAAGACGTCGCCGGTCAGGATCAGGCCGGTCGTGACCGTCGGCATGCGCGCATCGATCGGCTCGAGCGAGACGTCAGCCAGCCACCGACGCACCGCGGCCAGCAGGATCGGATCGGTGTCGTAGCCGAGGCGGTCGGTCGGGGCGAAGAAGGGGAGGTGCTCGGGCTGGTAGACCCGGAGGCCCTGGCGCTCGGCGACGCCCGCGTCGTGCTGGATCAGCCGGTCGGCGATGACGACGTCGCCGATGCCGAGCCCCGGATCCAGCCCGCCCGCCACTCCCGTGAACATGACGATCGACGGCCGCACGCGAGCCAGCAACAGCGCCGCCAAGGCGCCCATGGCCACCTTGCCGATGCCGGCCTCGGCCAGCACCACCTGATGGCCGTCGAGGGATGCCGACCACGCGGCGAACCCGCCCTCGAGGTCGAGCGAAGCAGGCTCGGAGGCAGCCTCGCGGAGGGCCGCCAGCTCCTGCGGCAGAGCCGAGACGATCGCGATCGGCGGCTGCCGCTCGCTCACCTCAGCCGGCGACAGCGGCGAGCGCGCGCTCGGCCTGCGCGAGGTGGAATCGGTCGTGGCCGGCGATGAGGACGAATGTCAGCCGGTAGCTCTCGGGCCCGCGTTCGGCGTGGACGCCGAAGCGCTCGCGCCGGTCATCCGGCGTGCGTGCCCAGAGCGCAAGGTTGGCGGCCCTCATCGGCTCGAAGAGGGCCAGGAGCTCGTCGGCGGACTCCGGCGGCGCGTGGAGGCGGTCGATCCACAGGTCCTGGTCGTAGCCGATGAGCGGCGGCTCATCGTGCGCCAGGATCCACCGATAGCGGCCGCTCGCCACGAGCTCCGCATCGCCGATGTGGGCGATGCACTCGAGGACCGACCACTCGCCCGCGGCAGGGCGGGTGGCGACCCGCGAGCCTGCGCGAGCCAGGAGGTCGCGGATCCGGGCCGGCGTCGAGGCCTGGACCTCGGCCGGGTCGTCGTCGCCGACCAGGCCGACGAGCATGTCCTGGTAGGCCTTCGGCTCACTGACGGGGTCGGGACTGTGCATCGGCTCGGAGCGTACGGCAACCGAAGGGCGGGGGTACGAAGTCATCGCGTCGACGCCCCGAACGGGTGATGGCGCAGAGCAGGGGACGTCCGTAGGCTGGTCGGACCCGAGCCTGGCCCACCGGTCCGAGATCCGGCCCAGAGCACCCAGGCCGCACCCGAGCCATGCAGGCGGCACTCATCACCGACCCGCGGCCGCGACCCGTGCCCGCGGCGTCGGCGTGCCCGCCGCTGCGGCGGCTCTCCTCTTTCGGTCCGAGCGCCCCGCTTCGCCCGTGCCCCGCGACGGACGCGCGTCCGGACACCACCCACCACACGGAGGGGCACAAATGGCCGACCTCTTGATCGACTATGCCTTCAAGAAGCTGAACGTCAGCAACCCGGGCGGCGCGTTGCCGATGACGATCGCCAACGGCACCGTCACCACCGGCCCAGGTCCGACGGCCGCCGGCACGTTTGCCAAGGCGGTGGACCTCGGGACGAACGGCGCCGGATCGGTGCAGATCAGCGGGCTCCCGCTCGACCTGTCGCGCTTCGCCGTCCGCATCGTGTTCAACGCCAAGGGACCGGTGACGAAGCGCCAGAACCTGGTCGAATCCGACATCCTGCCGTTCGCCCTGTTCCTCCAGCCGCGCGCCGGGTCGCCGAGCAGCGAGTTCGACCTCGTCGCGTCGGTGGCGCCGAAGGCGCATGGCTGGCGGGCGGCAACGACCCGCTTCGCGACCGCGCTCAAGGCCGGCACCTGGTATGTCGCCGATCTCGTCTACGACCAGGACACCGTGGCGGTGTTCGTGGACGGGGCGATCGTATCGGTCCATGCCTTCCCGCAGGGAACCATCGCCAAGGGCGCCGGCAAGAAGCTCTACGTCGGCACCTGGGTGGACGGCGCGCGCGACCACTTCAACGGCAGCGTGGCGGCGCTCACGCTCCATGCCGGCGTGCCGGACGACCTCGAGTCGCTGCTCGACGAGCGGCGCACGTCCCCGGAGTGGTTCATCACCCACAAAGTCGAACTGCTCCGACCGGGCCTCGACCTGGGCGAGCCGACGGCGGCGATCGCCCTCGATTCGGGCACCGGCGCCTACCTCCAGCCGCACCAGAACGGCAGCCTCATGTACCACGACGCGCTGGGCTCCGCCTTCGAGCTCCACGGCGCGATCAACGCCCGCTTCCTGGGCATGTCGAACCGGTCACGGCTCGGCTACCTCGTCAGCGACGAGTCGAACACGACGAAGGCGGGCGGCCGCAAGAGCATCTTCACCAAGGGCGCCATCTACTGGTCGGGCGCCACCGGCGCCGTGCCGGCCTTCGAGCAGATCTACCTCGACTACGAGGGGCTCGGCGAGTCGGCGGCCATCGGCTTCCCGACCGCGGCCGAGTCATCGGTCACCGGCGGGCTGCAGCAGCAGTTCGAGGGGGCGCGGATGTTCCACCGCACCGGGGCGCCGCGCGCGCTCGAGGTGCACGGCGCGATCCTGGCGAAGTACCTGGCCATCGGCGGACCGGCCACCTGGGGCTTCCCGATCACGAACGAATCGGACGTCAAGAGGGGCAGCCAGGTCATCGGCAAGTACTCCGAGTTCGAGCGCTGCACGATCTACTGGAGCGGCGGCACCGGCGCGTTCGAGACGCACGGCGACATCCGGCGCAAGTACCAGGACATGGGCGGCCCGACCGGCGAGCTGGGCTTCCCGACCTCCGACGAGGCCGATATCCCCGGCGTCGCGGGGCCGGGTCGCTACAACTCGTTCGAGAAGGCGAGCCTGCTGTGGTACGGGAACTTCGCCTCGATCGTCGTCGCTCGGCCCTTCACGATCTTCATCGGCCGCATCAATGCCGATGAGTCCGAGGGCTTCCTCATGGGCGAGAACGACATGTACATCTATGTCCAGGTCAAGGACGGGACGAACGTCGTCTACGACAAGCGGCTGCCGTCCAGCGGCGACTGGGGCGGGACGAACTCGAAGGACGTCAACCTCAACATCCCGGTCACCCTCGTGCCGAATCCGTCACGTGCCGTGACGTTCAGCGTGGACGTCTGGGAGGCCGATCCCGGCAACGACGACCACCTGGGCAAGTGGACGAAGACGCTCGACGCATCGAACGGCTGGGGCCTGCTGGAGAACGGCGGGATCCTGAACTCCGGCTCGTTCAGCGACATCAACTCGATCACCGCATCGGTCAAGCCGGTCGTGGACCTCTCGACCATGACCGAGGCGCAGAAGTGGTGGGGCGTCACGAACCAGGGAACGGACGACCTCAGCTACGGCCAGTACGCATCCGCCTTCAGCGACGTCGACAGCGACACCGAGTGGTGGGACGCGACGGACTGGCTGGACAAGGCCTTCTACGAGCTCGTCATCGAGGACATCGCGGAGAACGGCAACTGCTTCGGGATGAGCCTCGAGTCCATCTACGCGCGCAAGAACTCGAGCCTCTTCAGCCTCCCCCTGGACCGATTCACCTCATGGAACACCGTCCGTCCCGAGGTCAACGTCAAGCACCAATACCAGGTCGGGGCTGGACCTATCTGGTGGTTCGTCAAGGAGTTCATCACGGGCAACACCCACGACCCGGTCGACGTGTTCACCCGAACCCGCGACGAGTTCCGCAAGGGCAACAACCCGGTCCTGTGCATCGCGCAGAACTACGACTTCAGCGGGGCGCCGCACTGCATCGCGCCCATCGATTGGGACGACAGCGTGAAGCCGTGGCGCATGACGGTCGCCGATCCGAACTTCCCGGCCACCACGCGGACCCTGACCGTGAACCCGGACAACAACACGTTCGAGTACATCGGCAGCTCCACCTACCGCGGCGGTGAATGGAGCGGGGGCCGCATGCACTACATGCCGTTCAGCCTGCTGTGCTCGCGACCCCGGACCCCGGTCTGGGACGCGATCCTCCTCCTGCTGGCCGGCACGGTCATCATCCTGGC
Source organism: Candidatus Limnocylindria bacterium (assembly GCA_036274575.1). Lineage (GTDB taxonomy): Bacteria > Chloroflexota > Limnocylindria > QHBO01 > QHBO01 > JACDBZ01. Next base: position 10,674 of record DASUFJ010000106.1, on the reverse strand, counting down.
CGACGACGCCCAGACCGTCTCCATCACCGATGGCGACGGCAACGACCTCAATGGCTATGGCACTCGCGCGATGACCGAGCTCAAGGCCGGCCGTCCGCTGAACGACTTCTTCGTGAGCTATCGCGGGTCTTCGCGGACGGATGTGCGCGAGCGAGTCCTGGAGCCGATCACCATCCATCGCGGCAGCTCTCGACTGGATCGACTGTCGATCCCGAGGCCGAAGGGCTCGATCGCCGGCGAGATCCTGCTGCGCATGGCACCGGCCGCGCGCGGCTGGCGTCCCGGCGGCGCTGCCGTCGACCCAGGTCTGGTCTCGCACGTGGCGATTGCCTCGTTGCCTCGCACGCGGGCGCTGACCGCCGTCCGGCGCTCGCTGGACCGACGTTCGATGGTGGAGCGGCGGCTGGGCGACCGGACGCTGGACGCCGTCGTCAACGACGCCTCGGCCATGCGGGCGCTGGAGCCCGAGGTCCGCGACCTGCTCCGGGCCGCGGCCCGGGAAACGCGCTCCGGCGACTTCCGGCACCGTGCCGTGGGCCTGCGCGGTGGCGAGTTCCGGTACGCGATGAAGCACGGGCTCACCGAGGTGAAGGTGGAGAGCGCCGTGAAGAAGGGCGAGTCCACGCAGGTCGACGTGGCCGATCTCGGCTCTTCCACGAATACGGTCAAGGTCAAGACCGATACCTCGAAGCCGTTGGCGGTTGACGTCTCGCACAAGCTCGGCGTCGCCGGCGACCACGTCCGCATCCGGGTCGAGAAGATCCCGGCCGAGGCGGGCAAGGACGTCCAGCTCAACGTCAAGCCGGGCCTCGGCGGCCTGGAGATCGTGACGGGCGGCGGGACGGTCAACGCGCCTGTGACCATCGACGGGGTCATCGGCGGCAAGAAGATGTCGAAGAAGTTCAGCGTTCCGTTGGAGGGCGGCGCGCGGATCAAGCTCTCGACCATCCTCTCGAAGGGGTCGCTCGGCGTGTCGCGCATCGACAAGCTGTTCGGCCCGGCCAAGGAGGTGCGGCTGATCGACAGCGACTGACGACTCCTCGTGGAAGTGTCGAGGCGCCCGGTCCAGTTCGCTGGGTCGGGCGCTTCGGCGCCCTGAATCTGCCTCGGATGTCCGATACATAGGGCATCTGGGCGGCCCACCTCCCCGCGCTGGTCCCGTCCTCGACAGACCGAGACACCTTCACCGGAAGGCCGTGGCGGGTGGCATTTCCTCGCTGTGCCGAGGCCTCAGGAGCGTGAGGCGTGCCGCCGGGCGCCGCTCGTGCGCATCGGGTCTCGCTATGCCGCGGAAACTGCGCCCCGGACCGGCTTCGTGTGAATTGGCCTCGATGGGTCGAGTCGAGGTCGGCGGCGGGTTGCCCGGCGCGCCGTCCGCAGGGACTACTCTCGGCGGACGAAGAGGAGCACTGCGCCGGCCAGGGCGGCCAGGCCGGCGCCACCGAAGATGATGACGCTCACCCAGCGGATGGCGGTGGGGCTGACGATGTCGGGCGCCAGGACGTTGAAGGCGTAGACCGAACCGATGGCGCCGCCGATCGCCAGGCCCACCCCGACGATGTAGGCCCACGGCTCCCGATCGCGCATCGCCTCCGAGACCTCGCCGGCCAAGAAGCCGATGACCACCAGGCCGGCGCCCATGCCACCGGTGAGCAGCAGGTAGCCGGTATCGGTCACGCCGCCGAGCGCGATGAGAACCAGCAGCCCCAGAACGAGTAGCCCGCCGCGCAGCCAGGCCTTGGCATACGTCCGGAAGATGACGACCGGGAGCGCGACGACGATGTCGGGGACCGCCTCGGGCTGCTCCTCCCGGGCGGCGGCCGCGGCGCGCGTGGCCTCGACGGCCTCGTCAGTCGCGTCGCGCGGGGTCTTGCATCGGTAGCAGACCGCGTCCTGCGACCGGTTCCCCTTCCAGCAGGCGCGGCACGTCCAGCCATCCGCGAAGGTCATCGTTGGGCACCTCTCCCTCGCCGAAGCTCGTCGGTTACAGGATCGCACGGCGTTACGCGCGCGAGCGCAGCCGTTTGGTCTAATGGCGCCGTGGACGTCCATCGGCCTCGCCGGGCATGGGGAATGCTGCCGTTCCTGGCCATCGCCCTCATCCTGGGCGCCTGCGCGGAGGACCCGGCCACGAACGATGAGATGACCCTGACCAGCGGTGCGTTCGCCGAGGGCGCCCCGATTCCAAGCCGCCACACGTGCGATGGAGAGGACGTGTCACCGGCCCTGGCGTGGGAGGGCGCCCCGGAAGGCGCGGCGGCGTTCGCGCTCATCGTCGACGATCCCGATGCGCACGGCTTCGTTCACTGGGTCGTGGCCGACATCCCGGCCGATGCCCGATCCGCCGACGAGGGCACGAGCCCCGGAACCGATGGGCGCAACGACATGCGCCGCGACGGGTACGGCGGTCCGTGCCCGCCGTCAGGGACGCATCGGTACGTCTTCACGATCTACGCGCTGGGCGACGCGCTGGGGCTGCAGCCAGGATTCAGCGCCGAAGAGCTCCGCTCCGCGATGGAGGGACGCGTGCTGGCGAGCGGCCGTCTGACCGGGACCTACCAGCGCGGTGGCTGAGCTGGCTGCCTACTCCATCGTGGGTTCGGTGGCGCTGGCTCGCGGCGAGTAGGCCACTGTCTCCGGATCCTGCTCCCCGATGCGGCCGGCCGGCATGACGACGAGCACGACGAGGGCCGCCAGCAGCGCCGTCACGATCCCGACGACGAACGTCGCCCCGGTGGCGATCGAAAACGCCGTGTGGATCGCGTCGACGATGGCCGGGATCAGCGGCTCCACGAAGGGTCGGGCCGCCTCCGGCACCAGGGCCAGGATGTTCTCGCCGAGATCGCCGACGCTGGTGAGGTTGTTGAAGCTCGTGGAGCCACCGCTCGCGAACTGATCCGCGAATTCCGGCGGGACGCCGGCATCGACGAGCGCCTTCGGAACCTCCTCGAGCAGCGTCGACCCGAAGATCGTGCCTGTGATCGCGAGGCCGATGGTGCCACCCACCTGCTGGAACAGCGTCAGGCTGCTCGTCGCGGCCCCGAGGTCGCGCACCGGCACCGCGTTCTGGACGGCGAGCGTGAAGACGGCGAACGTCGGGCCGACGCCGATGCCGGCGATGGCCATCCAGAGCCAGAGCTGGGGCATCGGCGTGTCCGGCCGGATGTTCGTGAGCAGCCAGAGGCCAAGGGCCATGACCACGAGCGCCCCGATAGTGAGCGCCTTGTAGCGGCCCGTGCGGGACACGATCTGGCCGGTGACGATCGCCGACACGATGAGCCCGCCGAGCAGCGGCAGGAGCTGGTATCCGGACTCCGTCGCCGAGCTGCCGGCCACGAACTGGAACCAGCGCGGCAGGAACGCGATGGCGGCGAAGAACCCCATGGCGGCGAGGAAGAAGGCGATCACGCTGGCGGTGAACGTTCGCATCCGGAAGAGCTTCAACGGGACGATCGGCTCGTGGGCGCGCGACTCGGCGAACACGAACGCGGCGGCGAAGAGCAGCCCGATGGCGATCAGGCCGCCGACGTCGGGATCGGTCCATTCGCCGAACTGCTTGTTCGTGAAGCCGATGAGGAACGGCACGAGTGCGGCGACCAGCAGGACGGCGCCGAGGTAATCGATCCGGCGGTCGGCGCCCTCCGCGCGGTGCGTGGGAAGCGTGCGCCAGATGATGTAGAGCACCACGATCCCCAGCGGAATGTTGACGAAGAAGATCCAGTGCCAGCCGAAGTTGTCGGTGATCAGACCCCCGAGTGCCGGCCCGACGAGCGAGCTGACGCCGAAGACGGCACCGAAGAAGCCCTGGTACTTGCCGCGCTCCGACGGCGCGAAGATGTCGCCGATGATGGCCAGGGCGATGGGGAACAGCGCGCCGGCGCCGAGGCCCTGCAGGCCGCGGAAGGCGAGGAACTGGGGCATCGTCTGCGAGAGGCCGCAGAGGAGCGAGCCGATGAGGAAGACGCTCACACCGATGAGGAAGATCGGGCGTCTTCCGAAGAGGTCGGAGAGCTTGCCCCAGATCGGGCCGGAGACGGTGGCGGTCAGCAGGTAGGCGGTGAAGGCCCAGACGTAAACGTCGTTCCCCTGCAGGTCGCTGACGATCACCGGCAGCGCCGTCCCCACGATCGTCTGGTCGAGGGCCGCCAGGAAGATGCCGAGCAGCACCGCCGCGAGGATCTCGAGGCGGACACGCTGCGGAAGCTCGATGGGCGCGCGGTCGTGCGCGAGGGGCTCAGTCGTCACGGGTGGTTCCTTCTCGGGTGCGCGGCAGCCTACCGATCCCACGGTACGGTGCATTCCTGCCGGGTCGTGTCACGTAAGACGGGGCTGGGTGGCATTTCTCATCGGCCCACTCGTGGGCGCATCAACGGAGTCGTCATTTGCGCCACGCGATGCGCGATTGGCGACGCCCTGATGCGCGTCTTGTCAAATCCTCACGGGTGGCGCAATGGCCACCAGAAGCCACTCGACCGGGCCGGTTTGAGCGTGGAATCGGTCGCGGATGGGCGTTTCGGCCACGTAGCGCGCGCCATGTGGAGCAACTTACGAGACGGCGGTCACAGTGGTCGCCATACCGCCCAATCGCCCGACTCGATCCGCTCCCCCAGCTCGCCGCGTGGTCCGGCATAGACGTAGACGATCGCATCCTGCACCGGACCGTCCAGCACGGCCACCACGCGGCGAAGGTACTGCGAGCCCGCCTCGTCGTTCGGGTCGTAGCGTTCGAGCTCGTCGAGGACGCCGACGAGTGAGAGGTCCCGCAGGCGGTACAGCTCCACCACGACACGTCCCGGCTCCCCGAGGACCAGGGCCGGGTAGGCGTATGGCCGGTACGGCGTGGACGGCACGTCGTACAGCGCGCCCTCCACGAGCCCACGACCCAGGAACGGGCAGCCGGCGAGGAGGCGGTGGTTGCGATCGCCGCGGCGGAGCGTCCCATAGACGGCGAGGATGAGAGGTTGGTCCACGGCGCTAGAGTGCCGGAGTGACCGATGCCGCCCGCAGCGTCCAGCGCACGTACCTGCTGCTGATCCTGCTCACCACGCTCGCCGCGTCCTTCATCTGGGGCATCAACACGCTGTTCCTGCTCGACGCGGGCCTCACCAACACCGAGGCCTTCGCGGCCAACGCATTCTTCGCCGCCGGGCAGCTGGTCTTCGAGGTGCCGACCGGCGTGGTCGCCGACACGCGGGGGCGGCGGTTCAGCTTCCTGCTCGGGGCCGGCACGCTCCTGGTCTCGACGCTGCTGTACCTCGCGATGTGGAACATCGAGGCGCCGTTCTGGGGCTGGGCGCTCGCATCGGCGCTGCTGGGGCTCGGGTTCACCTTCTTCTCGGGCGCGACCGAGGCCTGGCTGGTGGACGCGCTCAAGGCGTCGAGCTTCACGGGCAACCTCGAGTCGGTCTTCGGGCGGGCGCAGGTGGTCAGTGGCGGCGCGATGCTCGCGGGATCCGTGGGCGGCGGCATCATCGCCCAGGCGACGAACCTGGGCGTGCCGTACATCGTGCGGGCCGCGATGCTGGGGCTGACCCTCGTCGTCGCGTGGTGGCTGATGCGCGACCTGGGCTTCACGCCCGACCGCTCGGCGAGCCCGGTGAAGGCCGTGCGAACCGTCATCGACGGCGCCGTCGACGGCGGGCTGAAGAACCCGCCGGTGCGCTGGCTCATGCTCGCCGCGCCGTTCACGACTGGCATCGGCTTCTATGCCTTCTACGCTGCCCAGCCGTACCTCCTCGAGCTGTACGGCGATCCGAACGCGTACAGCGTCGCCGGCCTCGCGGCGGCGATCGTGGCCGCGTCGCAGATCGCCGGCGGCCTCATGGTTCCGTACGTGCGTCGCCTCTTCACGCGCCGGACACACGCCATCATCCTCGCCACCATCGTCAGCGTCGGCCTGCTGGCGGCGATCGGCATCACCACGAGCTTCCTGGTCGCGATCGTGCTGCTCTCGTCGTGGTGCATGCTCCTGGCCATCGAGGCGCCGATGCGGCAGTCGTTCATCAACGGGGTCATCCCCTCAGAGCAGCGCGCGACGGTGCTCTCGTTCGACTCTCTCATGGGCTCTGCTGGTGGCGTTGTGGCGCAGCCGGTGCTCGGGCGCGTGGCCGACGTCTCGGGCTACGCCGCGTCGTACCTCGTCGCGGCGGGCATCCAGGCCTTCGCCATTCCGTTCACCCTGCTCGCCCGACGAGAGAACGCGGCCTCGGACCCGATCACCTCCCGGCCGGAGCCGGTACCCCAGGCCGCGACCATCCCCGACTGATCGGCCGGCCCTGATTGGCTGGCTGGGGTCGATGGGATTGGCCCTCGCCGGCAGGTCCATCCGGCCTACGCTCGAACAGGACCGATGAGTACCATCGGTCGCCTCTCCCACCCGACCGGACTAGGATTGACTGAGCCATGACCCTTACCGCCGGCGCCGTGGCGCCTACCGCCGAGCTCGTGCCACAGCTCGAGGGCTATCGGTCCGAGCTCACCGGCTACTGCTACCGGATGCTCGGATCCGCCTTCGAGGCCGAGGACGCCGTCCAGGAGACGCTCGTGCGTGCCTGGCGCGGGCTCGATCGATTCGAGGGCCGAAGCGCCCTGCGCTCGTGGCTGTATCGCATCGCCACGAACGTCTGCCTCGACATGCTGACCAGCCGCCAGCGCCGCGCCAGGCCCATGGACCTCGGCCCGGCGTCGAGCGCGCAGGAGGCCCTTGGTCCCGGGCTACCGGAGAACGCCTGGATCGAGCCCATTCCCGACGAGCGGGTCGTTCCGAGCGGCGGCGACCCGGCCGAGGTGGCCGTGGCCCGCGAGTCCATCCGGCTCGCGTTCATGGCGGCCCTCCAGCACCTGCCGCCGCGTCAGCGGGCCGTCCTCATCCTGCGCGAGGTCCTGCGCTGGCGAGCCAGCGAGGTCGCCGAGCTGCTCGACACGACGGTCGCATCGGTCAACAGCGCACTGCAGCGCGCGCGGGCGACCCTGTCACAGGTGAGGGAGTCGGAGGCTCCGGCGGAGCCGATGGACGAGGAGACGGCCGCGCTGCTGGCCCGCTACGTGGACGCCTTCGAGCGGTACGACATGGATTCGCTCACGGCGCTCCTCCACGAGGACGCGACCTGGAACATGCCGCCCTACGACCTCTGGCTGCGGACGCACGCCGACATTCGCTACTGGTGCCTGGGCCCCGGTATCGGATGTCGGGGCTCGCGTCTCATCCCGACCATGGCGAACGGCTCGCCGGCCTTCGGCCAGTACAAGCCGTCGCCGAACGGTGGGCTCGATCCATGGTCAGTCCAGGTCCTCGAGATCGCCGACGGCCGGATCAGCGGGATCACCTTCTTCCTCGACACCCAGCGCTTCTTCCCCCTCTTCGGTCTCCCGTCCCACCTCGACGCCTGAGCGAGGCACGGCGGGCAGGACCTCGGCCAGGCCGGCCATCTCGACCAGCTCGACCAGTCGGGGCGCGGCGCCGAACAGAAGCACCCGCTGATTGAGACGGCGGGCAGCCAGCTGGAGCCGAGCGAGATCGTCGACCGTCCCGCAGTCGGGATCGGTGATGGCCGATACGTCCACCAGGATGCTGCGCGCATCCGAATCGAGCCACTCCACAACCAATCAGACCGATGACGGCGCCCGAACTCATCGGCACCGATGAGGAATCCGGACGGCCGTCGTCACAACAATCAGCCGCTGAACACATGGAGCACCGATGCAGACCACCACGACCCCTCAGCTCGACATCGATCTGCTTCGCACGGACGTGCGAGGCAGCGTGATCACTCCCGACGACCCCACCTACGACGAGACACGCACCGTGATGCCCGGCGACGTCGACGGCCATCCCGCGGCCATCGTGCGCGTCGCCGACGCCGACGACGTCGCCGCCGTCATCGCCTTCGCGCGGGACAGCGGCGCCGAGCTCGCGGTGCGCTGCGGCGGCCACTCCGGCGCGGGGCACTCGACGACGGAGGGCGGGGTCGTCATCGACCTGCGTGACCTCAAGGCGATCGAGATCGATCCCGAGGCGCGGACGGCCTGGGCCGAGGGCGGGGCCACGGCGGCCGAGGTGACGATCGCGGCCGCCGAGCACGACCTGGCCATCGGCTTCGGCGACACCGGCTCGGTCGGGATCGGCGGGCTGACGCTCGGCGGCGGGGTCGGCTACCTCGTCCGCAAGCACGGCCTGACGATCGACAACCTCCTCGCCGCCGAGATCGTGACCGCCAGCGGCGAGCGGGTGCTCGTCGACGCCGAGCAGCACCCCGATCTGTTCTGGGCCATCCGTGGCGGCGGCGGCAACTTCGGCGTCGTGACGCGATTCAAGTACCGCCTCCATCCGCTGGGCGAGATGGTCGGCGGAATCCTGATCCTGCCGGCCACGGTCGAGACGATCGCCGGGTACGTCGCGGCCTCGGAGGCGGCGCCCGAGGAGCTGTCGGGCATCGGCAACGTCATGCCCTGCCCGCCGATGCCGTTCGTGCCGGAGGAGCACCACGGCAAGCTCGTCGTGATGGCGATCCTCGCGTACGCCGGACCGGTCGACGAGGGCCAGGCGGCGATGGCGCCATTCCGTGAACTGGCGACCCCGCTCGCCGACATGGTGCGGCCGATCCGCTACCCGGAGATGTACCCGCCCGCAGAGGAGGAGTACCGGCCGCTGGCGGTTGCGCGAACGATGTTCATCGATCACGTCGATGGCGCCGTGGCGGAGACGATCCTCGAGCATCTCGAGGCATCCGACGCGCCGATGCGGGCCTGCCAGCTCCGTGTCCTCGGCGGCGCCATGGCGCGCGTGCCGGCGGACGCGACCGCCTTCGCGCATCGGTCCAGCAAGATCATGGTCAACATCGCGGCCTTCTACGAGGGACCGCAGGACCGTGCCGCCAAGGAGGCGTGGGTCGAGGGCTTCGTGGCCGCCATCCAGCAGGGCGACAAGGGCGCGTACGTGAACTTCCTCGTCGACGAGGGCCAGGAGCGGGTGCACGCAGCCTATCCGGGCAAGACCTACGAGCGACTCGCCGCGGTGAAGGCCACGTACGACCCGGACGATCTCTTCCGGCGCAACCAGAACATCCTTCCGGCGACATCGTGAGCTACCCGGAGCCACGCTATCTGGGCGACGCGGGCGAGGCGAGCGCCACGCGCCGTCCGGCCGACGCCGTCGCGGACCACACCTCCGCGAACGGCAACACCGTCCACTACCTCGCCACCGGCGCGTCGACGGACGGGCAGTTCGGCCTGTACCGATGGGAGATGGGCCCCGAGCCGACCGGGCCGGGGCCGCACTTCCATCGGACCATGCAGGAGTCCTTCTACGTCCTGTCCGGCGTGGTCCGCATCTTCGATGGGACGCAGTGGGTGGATTGCGCGGCGGGCGACTTCGTACACGTGCCCGAGGGCGGGATCCACGGCTTCCGCAACGAGTCCGGCGCGCCGGCCAGCATGCTCATCCACTTCTCTCCCGGCGCGCCGCGCGAGCCATACTTCGAGCACATCGCCGAGATGGCGCAGGCGAGCGAAGAGGAGCGAGCTGCGTTCTACCTCGCGCACGACAACCACTGGGTCTGAGGCCTCGCCCATGCGCTTCCGCACCACGATCCTGCAGAACGACAAGACCGCGACCGGCATCCGCATCCCGGACGAGGTGATGGAGGCGATGGCCGCCGGCCGCCGGCCGCCCGTGACCGTCACGATCAACGGCTACACGTACCGATCCACCGTGGCGACCGTGGACGGCGCGCCGATGGTCGGCCTCAGCGCGCTGAACCGCGAGGGCGCGGGGGTCGCCGGAGGCGACGAGGTGGACGTCGACATCGAGCTCGACACCCAGCCTCGCACCGTCAGCCTGCCCGACGACTTCGCCGTCGCCCTGTCGGCCGATCCCGCGGCGCAGGCCACCTTCGACAAGCTGTCGAACAGCAACAAGGGCTATCACGTCTCGTCGATCGAGGGCGCCAAGACGGCCGAGACGCGGGAGCGCCGGATCGCCAGGTCAGTCGCCACCCTCCACGAGGGCAAGCCCCGCTAGGTCCGCCGGACGTGGCCTTCGCCCCGTTTGAGTGCCAGCTACCAACCTGGCTCGGCTGAGGCGGCTTGACAATCCGCCAAGCGGGTCCGAGCCGCCTCGATTCCGGCCACGTACCAGCAGCGCGTTGGTCGTGGCACGCCTGCTGCCGTCTCTTCGCACCGGCACGACGCAGGCGTCCCTGAAGCAGCGGCCGATCGCGACCTACGCCGATCCGGAGTGGCAGGTGGCAGGCGTCAGGGGTTTGCCGATGGTTGGTCGCCGGCGGCCAGGCGCGCTCGGCGACGCAGCGTCAGCATGGCGAGATAGCTCGCACCCGACACCGCCAGCGTCCCCCCGACCGCCAGCATCACGACCCGCCCGACTCCGACGGTCGAATCCGAATCGGACGTTTCCTCGACGTTCGGGTCCGCCGAGCCGCTCACGGGCAGGTTGCCCCCTCCTCCCGCCGCCGATGCCGTCGGGTTGCCGCCGAGCGTGCCCCCGGTGCCCGACGGAAGCGCCGATTCGCCGGCCGACGCGGCGACGGGCGATCCACCGGTCGCGCCGGATCCCGGCGTCCCGGCTGGGGGTGGCGGCGTCGGTGGCCTCGGCGTCGCGCCGGGTGGCAGCGTCGGCGCCGCGGTCGGCCGCGCGGTCGTGGTCGGTCGCGGCGTCGC